>CAKVND010000005.1 GCA_934777245.1 uncultured Candidatus Melainabacteria bacterium
TGATTAAATATACTACGTTAACTTACTATACTAAGTTATATTATAATTCTAGTCTATAAATAATTTATGTCAATCGTCAGAACATGATTAAAATAGTAGAAAACTAAGTCACAGAAATACAATACTTGTTATAAAACAATGTACAAAGAATTAAATTAGCGAATTGTTAATAAAAACGTCCAAAAACTTTATCTACATTCTTTAAATAATCTCTTACGTCAAAACAAGCTTCAATTTCTTCTTTAGAAAGCAATGCAGTAACTTTTTTATCTGCAAACAATGCTTTTTTAAAATCTCCACCACCGTTTAAAGCGTCAAGTGAATGTTTTTGTACTATTCTGTAAGCTTCTTCTCTTGATAAACCTTTTTCTACAAGCTTTAACAAAACCTTTTGAGAGTAGACAATACCACCATAAAGTTGTGTATTTTTGAGCATGTTATCTTCATGCACAACAAGATTTTCCATTACGCCATTAAAACGATGCAACATAAAATCAACCAAAATCAATGCGTCCGGAAATATTATACGCTCTGCAGAACTATGCGATATATCCCTTTCATGCCAAAGATTAATGTTTTCAAACGCGGCAACCATGTCTGAACGCACAACACGCGCTAATCCGCACAAATTTTCGCACAAAACAGGATTCTTTTTGTGTGGCATAGCCGAAGAACCTTTTTGATTTTTTCCAAAACCTTCCTCTACCTCGCGCACTTCTGTTTTTTGCAAATGACGAATCTCTGTTGCAAACTGTTCAATCAAAGACGCAATTAACGCCAACTCAGAGAAGAATTTTGCATGCCTATCTCTTGATATGATTTGAGTAGAAATTTTAGCAGGCGCTAAGCCTAATTCTTCACAAGTTAAAGTTTCAATTTCAATCGGCACATTGCTGTAAGTTCCAACCGGGCCTGAAATTTGTCCTACTTCAATTTCATTTAATGCAAAATTAAAACTTTCTTTTGCTCTAGTTAAAGCGTCAAGCCAAGTTAACAATTTAAAGCCAAAAGTTGTAACTTCTGCATGCACGCCATGTGAACGTCCCATACAGACCGTATTTTTATATTTAAAAGCTGAATTCCTAACCGTTTCAATAATTTTATCCAATTCTATATTTATAAATTTTGCGCTATCTTTAATTTGCAAAGCGAACGCAGTATCAATAACATCCGAGCTGGTTAAGCCCATGTGGATGTATTTTGCATTTTCCACTCCGACTGATTCATTTACAGCTGTTAAAAACGCAATCACATCATGGCGTACTTCACGCTCAACTTCATCAATTCTATCTAATGTAAAAGAAGCTTTCGTTTTAATTTCTTCTAAATTTTTTGCGGGTATTTTTCCTAATTTTGCGTAAGCATCACAAACAGCAAGTTCAACTTTTAAATAGTATTCAAACTTCGCCTGTAACTCCCAAATACGCTTAATTTCTTCTCGTGAATATCTATCAATCATAAAGCTATTATATATTAAGACTAAGTGATTGTGAAGCTAAAAAAGGTTAAAATTAACAATCTTTACATCGATATTAAGATTATATAAGGAAATCTTAATTTCTTGAAAATTTAGTCTATAATAAAATTGCAAAAGAAAAAATTAGAAGGAGAAAGATATGCAATCAGTAGAAGAAATGCTAGGCAAGTTAGAAACAGCAGATAATACAACTAAGAATAAAATTGAAAACATTTTAGTAGATAAAGGTACTGCTGTTGTTCCTGAACTTGTTAACCAATTGCAAGTAGTAAGAGGTGTTAAACGTGGCGTTGTTGCTATGACTCTTATTAGAATTGGTGAAGCTTCTGTTGAATATCTTAGAAAAGCTGCTCACGATAACAAAGATTTTGAATGGGTTGCAAAATACCTTATTTCTGAAATCAAAGGCGTTGCGGCATAATTTTTAACCGAGATTTTTGACGTGGGAGAGAGAGTTAAAGTAAACATATACACAGACGGGGCTTGCAGTGGCAATCCCGGTCCGGGTGGTTATGGAGCTGTACTTGTTTATGTTGATGCAAATGGCGTAAAGCATGAAAAAGAATTTTCTGCCGGATATAAACACGTTACAAATAATCAAATGGAATTAATGGCTGTAATTGTTGCAGTTGAAGCATTGAAAAAACCTTGCGAAATCATTTTAACATCTGATAGTAAATATGTTGTTGAAGCATTTGAAAAGAAATGGATTGACGGTTGGATAAAACGTGGTTGGAAAACCGCTGATAAAAAACCTGTTAAAAACGTCGAATTATGGCAAAGGCTTCTTACTGCTTTAAAACCTCACAAGATAGATTTTGTATGGGTAAAAGGACATGCCGGTCACGCTTATAATGAACGATGCGATGAGCTTGCTGTAACAGCTTATAAACAAAGTAATTTAAAAGAAGAATTAATATAGAATCAACCAAATTTCTCAAGCCTGCGTTATAATATTTATAAAGTTTTAAACATAAAAAACTCGTCCAAATGGACGAGTTTTTTAGTATAATTCTAAAGTTTTAAAAAATTATGACGATATCATTAATATGAAAAGCCTTTTGGTTTTTCATACCTCCTCCCCAAGTCTGGTAGCCGTTCTCTTGAAGAAACGGCTTTTTTTTATGCATAATAACTTTTTAATCGATCTGCTAGTTCTGTTTTTGTAATTTTACCGTCTTTATTTGAATCAAGGCTTTTATTTTGAGAATAATACTTATTTGGATCATTACCCCTTGTTGCTAAAACTTCTTTTTTTGCAAATTTTGGAAGATAAGTTAAAGCATACAAAGTACCGGCATCGAGATTTGCATCACTTGAAAATTTTGCAGCTTTTTTCTGTGCAACTAAATATTTTTCAACATATACAAGCTGTTGCTCTGGAGACATACGTTTCAATGCTCCTACACTTGTTCCTAGAGCTTCGGCTGTATCCGGCATAAATTGTATCAATCCGGTTGCATTACTGCGAGGATTTACCTTTGTATGATTTAATCCACATTCTGAATACATTAATGCCATTAAATCATTTGGTGAACATTTTACTTTTTTAGCGATATCAACTACTTTATTATAAAAAGCATCTGATAATCCCTTTTTCTTTTTACTCCAAGTATTTTTAAGTTCTGTTGCATCATACGAAATTTTCACATCTGTAGATGAAGAGGACGCACTTTGTGAAAAACTATTTCCTTGTCCAAAATTGTCCCAAGAAAAATTAGTATTTACAATACCGTTAGTAAACATTTGTGAACTTGGAATTTGAACATTATCCCAAATATGCGAATTATCAAACATTTTTGATATGTCAAAATTAAAATTCATACTAGGTGGCGTAGCATCCGGCATAACTTGATAAAAGCTTGATGTAAATGCATTCGGTACCATAAATAACGATGTGTTATCAAAGAAATTGTTGAAACAACAGTTGTTAAATCCGCCAAAAACACTCATTCCACCAAACCAACTACCAAAACCAGAAAAATTATTAAAACAGCTAAACATCGGAGTGTTAGCCAACATTCCGAATGTAAATCCATTTTTAAAACTGTTCCAAAAATTATTTGCGCTCATAAATATCCTAGGTTACTATTTATATAAAGTCGCAAATTCAGAAAAAATTGACTTTTTATTTTACAAATCTTAATACTTATTTCTTTTTCTTCAAGCAACGTTTAGCGTAATTAATCGCATCAACTTCTTTATAAAAAACATGCTTTTCACCGATTTGTGCAACAATTTGATGTTCCGCAAGTTGTTTATAAATTTCTTCCGCGCTCAATACCAACAAGATTTTCACCCCTTGTGCTTTTAATCTTATTACTATATCTTCTAATGCAAAAATTGCCGAAATATCTAATTTTGCATCCGAAGAATAATCCAAAATCAAATATTTTGTACCCCAAATGTCTTCAAATTGAGAAACCAATTGAGTTGCCGAGCCGAAAAAGAATTGCCCGTCAATATGCACAACTCTGATTTTGTGTTTATAATCTTTATCCAAAACTTTTTCCAACTTTGCAATATCTTTATCATAAACAGTTTTATGAACTAATTTTGCGCTATCAGCAGTTCTTTTTGCATAAAGTAGAGCAGCACAAGTTATTCCTGCACCTACAGCTACAATTAAGTTGTAGAATACAGTTAATAAAAACACGAGCACTAGTACATACAAATCATCTTTTGGAGCATACTTAAGAACTTTTAAGAGTTTAACATCAATTATGTCATATCCAATTTTTATAAGAATTCCTGCCAATACAGCTAATGGTATTTCTGCAACAAAATTTGAGAGATGGAATATTAAAAACAAGAGAATTAATGGGTTTATAATTGCTGTTAATCTGGTTGTCGAACCAGTATTAATTGCAGCAACAGTTCTCATTGTAGCAGCAGACCCCGGTAAAGAACCGGTTAATGCACAAACCATATTTCCCAAACCTTGTCCTAAAAGCATATTTTTAGAAGGTGTTTTTGTTTTTACCAAAGAATCTGCAACCAATACAGTTAGTAAACTTTCAGCAGAAAGCACAATTGCAAGAGTTACAGCATAGTGGAAATAGGTAATAACTTCATGCAAACCTGCTTTTGGCAAAGTTAAAACCGGCATGGATAATGAAATTTCAGAAATCTTATCAACTTTTAATCCCAATTTTATTGAAATTAATGTACAAATAACTAATGCTATTACTTGAGACGGGATTATTTTATTAAATCGTTTAGGTACAGCAAAAACAATTGCAAGAGTTAAACCTCCGATTAGAACAGCATCCGGATTTATGTTATGCAAATTCTGGACAAAAGCACCGATACTATTAATCGTATTTGACATAACAGGACAACCAATTAGAGGATTGAGCTGCATAATTATAATAATTACCCCGATACCGTTCATAAAACCCGAGATTACAGGATAAGGAACGTATTTGACGATAGCCGGAAGCGATGTTATTGCAAGAATTGTTTGCAAAATTCCTGCCATAAATATTACAAGTATAACTAACGAAATGTCAGCATTAAGTGCGTGCATAATAGACGCGATAACAATAGTTGCAGGGCCTGTAATTCCGGAAAGAAGAGGAATTCTACTTCCTAAAACACCTGCTATTATACATAAAATAATTGTACCCCATATACCGGCGCTTGCACCAAAACCTGTTGCAACGCCAAAAGCCAATGCTTGAGGCAAAGTTACAATAGCAGAATTCAAACTGCCTAATGTATCACCTGCTAATATTTTTAAACGTGTTCTAATCATTTTTCTATATTAACACATATTTCTGTTATAATATACTTTATAGTGTAAAATTACATAGGAGAAACAAATGAACAAATTAAGAATCGGTATTATTGGTCTAGGAACAGTAGGTTCTGGTGTTTATAAAACATTGCAAGAGATGGACAATATTGAGGTTGTTAAAATTGCAGTAAAAAACATTAACAAACCTCGCTCTGTAGAAGTTCCTCCAACCATGCTAACTGACAATCCTTATGATGTTGTAAACGATTCTTCTATTGATGTAATTGTGGAATTGATTGGCGGTGTAAATCCGGCATGGGATTTTATTTCAACTGCGATTAAAAATGGCAAACACATTGTTACGGCCAATAAAGAACTTCTTGCTAAAAAAGGCGAAGAATTGTTTAATTTGGCAGAAGAACACAATAGAGTTGTTTTATATGAAGCCGCAATTGCTGGTGGTATTCCAATTATTATGCCGATTAAAACTATTTTAGCAGGTAATAAAATCAGAAAAATCCACGCAATTTTAAACGGAACGACAAACTATATTTTGACAAAAATGGACACAGATGGCGCATCTTATGAAGACGTTCTAAAAGAAGCTCAACAATTGGGTTATGCTGAAACTGACCCAACAGGTGATGTTGAAGGTTTTGATGCTGCTTATAAAATTACAACTCTTGCAACTATTGCATTCAAAAAGCGCATAAAAATCGAAAATGTATATAGAGAAGGTATTACAAAAGTTCGAAAAGAAGACATGGCAAAAGCGAATGAATTTGGCTACAAAATCAAACTTATTGCAACAGCTACAATCGACGAAAATGACAATGCAGACGTAAGAGTTCATCCAATGCTTGTTTCAAAAGATTCTATGCTTGCACATATTGATTATGTAAAAAATGCCATTGCAATTAGTGGTCATCCAATCGGAGATATCGTACTTTCAGGCCCTGGTGCAGGCGAATTTCCAACTGCAAGTTCTGTAGTTGGTGATATTTTAGCTATCGCAGCTGAATTCGGTAAAACTGATTACATGCTTCCGATGATGAGATGTAATCATCACGAAAAAGCAAATCCTGTGAAGATTGAAGACACTTTTAACAAATATTATATTTCAATTACTGCGCCAAATGCGATTGGTATAATCGCCAAAATCGGTACTATTTGTGCAAATAAAAACATCAGCTTATCAAGCATACTTCAAAAAGGCGTATCAAGCGATAATACTGCTGATATTACTGTTATTACAGAACGCGCACAAGAAAGATTAATTAGAGAAGTTGTTGCAGAGCTAAGCGATTGTACGGTAAATAGTATTATTAGAGTAGCAGAATAACATAAAACAAAAATAAACTAAAAATTAAATGAGACAATTCTTATGATAAAAGAATTGTCTCATTTAATTTTGTTCGAGTTTGTAACGATTTGTAAATTTTTACAATTAAATCCTAAAGTTTTCGAAAAAAATGCCGATATACATAATATCGAGTATAAATAAAAAAACTTTAAGGAGTAAAAAATGAGCGGATTTTCAGGGATTAATACTTTTGGCAATTTGACAAAAGTTAATTACAAAGAACTTGTAGAAAAATATGATGCCAACAAGGACGGAGAACTTTCTACCGAAGAATTTAATACTGCGCTAAAAGAAGAAAAATTAGATCAAATTGATATCTCATCTATTAACACTAATGGCGATGATAAAATTGACGAAAATGAAATGGCTGTTTACGAACAAAAATATAAGATGCAAACAGCAATTAATAATATGAACAAAGATATCACAAAAGATTTTAGCGGAACAAAATCTCAATACATCGCTCAAGTTACTTTAGAATTGACTAACTATATTACTGAATTTGCGGGAAATTACAAAGAAGATATTTCAGGCATGGCAGAAGCGTTTGAAAAAGCTTTACCTACAAAATATGCTGAAATTAAGAAAAATGTTTTAGCAAATGATCCAAGCACATTTAAATCACAAGTTTTAGACGATTTAATTAACGGTCTTAATGGAACAAATGTAGACACTAAAAATACGAATGGAAGCGCTATTTCTGAAACTGCGCAAAAGAAAATAGGACAATCATTAGAAACAGAAACAAATAAATATATTAAAGCCAATCCAAAATGCACCCCTGAAGAATTAAAAGCGCACCTTGAAGCCTATATGAATGAAACAGATGCTGACAAAATGAAAGATGCTGCCAGCGCATTCAATGCTAATTCTTCAACATTTGGAACATACATTGATAGTGATGAACTAACTCAATTAAAAGAATATGCTAAAGACTTTTTAACAGAAGCCATTAATAAAGGAGTTACCGTAAAATTAGGTAGTAAAAATATCGCAACAACAGCTGCCATAACTTCCGCATTAAAAGGATATACCGATGGTAACACACTGATAAATGATATGAAAACTGCGATTGAAAATTTAAGTACTATTTCAAGAAAAGATTCTCTTATTGCCGCTGATAAAACAGAGCAAGAAACTGCTGCTCAGAAAAATTTCACATCAATAATGGGTGATTCTTATAAAATCAACGCAAGTTTAATTGATTATTCTGAAATTGATGGTTATGTTGAAAACAAAGAACAAAAAACTAAAGGTAAACATTCACAAGCTTATTTAAAAGACAAACTTATAGAACGTAACGAAGCTACATTCACTAATCTGAAAAAGCAATTTAAAGAGCAAATCACTAAAATGCTTCAAGAAAAAGGAGTAAGCTTTGATAAAATAGAAACAATCTTTGAAAACGTATTTAATACAACAAAAACAGAAGTTTGTGATGCAAGCATTGACACAAGAAACAAAACCGCATTTAGAAGTGGATATGCTAAGTTCAACACAAAAGACTTAGTTGATAAATTTATCAATACATTCAATACAAATATAACAAAAGCCATTGACGATATGAATGCATCAGACAAAGATCTTGACACAATTGATTTAGACTTTACTCAAGCCGGAAAAGACGAAAATGGCGAGATTATTAAAGATGAAGCTACCGGTAAAGACGTGAGCCAATTGTATGCAGAAGGTAGTACAATTACAACAACAAAACGCGGTGCAGATTACTATATGACACTTGCTGATCAGATGATTGAAAGAATGAAATCTCAAATGCTTACAAAAGCAAAAGCTATGTGTACAGCAAACGGAGTTGAATTTGATGAATCCGCTTTCACTAAAATATTTAATAACGCAAAAGCTACTGCTAAAAATGCCGGTGTAAGTGGTAAAGACTACAAAAGTAAAACAGGATTGTCTACAATAGGCGCGACATATGGCGCTGGAGCTACCGGAATAAGCACTGCAATGCTTGCCGGTGGTATCATTTCAGGTCCTATTGGTTGGGCAGCACTCGGAGTTTCTGCTGTTGGTACAACATTAGCTTCTATTTTCGGAAGCGGACACCACTCAAGCAGTTCACTAAATGCTCGAACTCTTCTTGACACATTTGCCGAACAATTTAAAACAAATTACTCTAACTGGGTCGAAGAAGAAGCAAAAAAAGCTAAAACTAAATAATATTCAAAAGGTGCAAATATTTCTAATAACAGCGCAATCTTCACGGGAGATTGCGCTGTTATTAATAAAACAAAAGACAATAACTTGGCCTCAAACGTTTTCCAACTAGCTGTCATTAAAATTGTTAGATTTTTGTGGCAAAATACCCCATACTGTATTTAGTGTATTGTATCAAATTTAAAGATACTTTATAATAATAGAAAATAGGAGAGAAAATATGCTACCAATCATAACAGAAGATATGTCATCAGAAATTTTTTCAGAAGCGTTTCAAGATGTTCAAGCTTGGAGAAAAAATATGGTGCAATATTTAAAAGAAGAAAATCCTGAAATCAATTCTGCCATTTTGGAAGTTGCTAAACATGATGAAGCTATTGACCTTAAAGCCGTTGCTTTAGGTGCATATTTAACTTACAGATTATTAGAAGTTGCAACAGAGAATGATGGCTTATCTATAGAAGAATAGTATAATCATCTCTGTCAAAAATTACTAGAAAAAAAATAAACCTGAAAACAATAAATTTCAGGTTTATTTTTTTACTTTAAACAAATTGACATTATATTAACAACTGCGTTCCGAGCATAATTCTATGCGAATCTTTTGCTGCATCGTTTTGACAGAATACATAGTTAAGAATGAATTTCAAACCCTGACCTTTTACAAAGTAATTTAAACCAACAGAATATTCACGTTTATTATTGTTTGCAATTTCTCTGTTTGGATCAAATTCATCATATCTGGCTATAATTTGAAGCTTTTTCGTCAACATATAAGCAACAGTCGCATAAAAACCGCTGGCATGTTTATCTGTTGAATAACCTGCCGTACCATTGTAACCGTTTGCTTGCGCCCATTCAAAATTTGCCATAAATCTTTTATATTCATACTGAACATGCGCACCAACTACACAGAAATTATTATCTCTGTGACCTGCATCCATGCTACCGCCAACAAGTAATTTACCATACTTACCATCAGTTTTACCTAATGGTTTCAAATCAACTCTACCAATAAATTCTGCCCCAGGGAAAAATTCTTGAAAATAAGTATCAGAACTATAAACCCCAAAGTCATAATCCATCAAACTATAATTTCCTGCCACTTTAGCCCCAAGTTTACGAACGGTACCGAAGTTTCTTGATATTTGTGAACGAGCCAAGAACGGCAAAACAAATGGTCCGTAAGCACCTTCTAAACCAACAGGCGGACGAGAATTACCGATTAAAATTCTGTGGTGTGGAATCTTGTTTGTTGCGATGTACATATCAGCGAACAAGTTTTCTACCCAGTTTCTTTCTGATAATGGTGAGAAGTTAAACATAATTCTAAAATCACCATTATTGTTCTTTAAGAAACCATCATAACCAACGTTAATCGTATTGATGTCATAATGATTTGTTGTATGCTCACGGTGCATACCACCTTCATTAAATTGAAGTCCGATATCACCGTTATAACCTGCCCAAAACTGAGTTCTATCCCATACTGAATCTTCATCAAATTTATGAGTCAAAACATCTTGTAAAAGATACGTCGGTTTATCATATTTATAAACTTCTAAATGATAAACATCTTGAAGTTTTTCTTTTAAACTTTTTTCTTGCGGAGCTTTTTCTTCTGTAATAGACACCGCTTGAGGAGCTTCCACATTCATTTCTTCTTGCGGAACATCAAGTACAACTTCTTCTAATTTTTGCTCCTTAACTTTTGCCCACGCCGGTGTGGTCAAAACTATTGCTATTAATGCTAGTAAAATCTTTTTCTTCATACTCATATTCTTATATATTATACAAAAAAAGACCAATTCTCATCAAGTGAGAATCGGTCTTTTTTAACTAAACTAATGTTGATGTCTGTGTTCTTCTCTTAAGTAAGCTGTCCAGAATAATAGAACAACAAATACAAAAGCACCTACAATGTTACCACATGTAACAGGAAGTAAGTTGTGCAAGAAGAAACCTTTCCAAGTCATAGTTGCCAATTGGTCTGGAGTCATACCAGAAGCAGCAACGATTGATGGGAAGTGTTTCATCAATAATCCGTTTGGAATAAAGAACATGTTTGCAACACTGTGTTCATAACCTGAAGCAACGAATGTCATGATTGGGAAGAAAATTGCGAAAATCTTACCAATAACACGTTTTGAAGTTGAAGCCATGAAGATTGCTAAACAAACTAACCAGTTACAAAGGATACCTCTAAAGAATGCTTCGCCAAAAGATAAGTTAATTTTTGAGAAAGCTGTTTGCATAGCTGTAACACCAACTGCGTCGCCACCATTATGTCCCATGCCTGCTCCAAATATCAAACCTGCAACAAGGATTGATCCTAAGAAGTTTGCAATATAAACGATTGTCCAGCTTCTTAACAATTTCAGAAGGCTAACTTTCTTTTCTAAAACTGCGAAAGTCATCATTACGTTACCTGTAAATAATTCAGCACCTGTCAATGCAACAATCATCAAACCTGTAGCGAATGTCATAGCACCGATAAGTTTTGTGAAGCCCCAACCCATCATTGAGTCGCCTGTCATAACTGTTAATGATACTTGAGCACCAAATGCGATAAATGCACCTGCTGCGATTGCTAATGTAAACATTTTAGTTTTACTAAAATCAGCTTTTCCTGTCATAACACTGTCACTTAATTCGTGAACAGTAGCACTAGGAGTTAAGCTGTCTTGTGTGGAAATAACTTTTTCTTCTTCCATTTTTTCTTTTTCTCCTATATTTTCTCTCTTTTTTGAACACTAAATTTTCATAATTTTCTGACGAAATTATGTCGGCTAAATGTGGTTTACTATCTATATCCTAAAATTTTAATGTTCTTTAAAAACTCTGCTTAAATCTATTTTGTTTAAGTCCTTATTGATAATAACACCTGAAAAAATGATTGCAAGATTTTTTTTAAACAAATTTTATAAAAATTTTTCGTAATAATTTGTAACAAATTGGCAAGTTTTGCATAAATAATGTTTTTATATATGTATGGATAGTGTGTCACTACAGAATTTAAATAATATTTATAAAAGTGCTGAAATTCAAAGAAAGAAGAGTGTAAGCACCAGTCAAACTGCGCCGATTGAGACACAGACATCAGTGCCTAACTTCAAGGCTTATACTTCTGCTGTATCTATAAGAACAACTTTGGCAAATAAAGATGAGCATAAAAAATATGAAGCTTTATCAAATGAATTAGATTTGCCATATAGAAAAAAACTTGAATTCGCTTTGAAATCCGGTCAATTATTGAAAAACAATTCAAATGATAAAAGTACTGTCTTAGATAATTTGCATAAGATTATTACAGAAGATAGAGACCCCGGATTGGATAAAGTTGTTATTTTGAAAGAATGTTTAGATATTCTCTCAAACCCTTATGTTATTACGCAAACTTGTGAAGATATTCCAAATCAATATAAACGTCAAGTAATCGGTTTAATTACAAATTTATCAGAAGATCCGAATGAAATTGCAAAAACAAAATGGGAACTTGATAATATGCATACAGGCACATGTCCGGCTGCAAGTATAGAATTTGATTTAGCAACAAAACACACTGCTGAATTCTTTAGAATGGTAGAAGGTTTGACTTCTCCTAAAAATGAAGTTGTAAAAACTATCAAGATGGATAATTTATCTCAAAAATCTAATGATGCAATATGGTTACTTAAAACTTTTAAAACTCCACACCAAATGAATGGATTTGAGTCTGCTCAAGTTTTACTAAAACCTGATGAAAATGCAATAATTAGAGCGCGTATTCAAAACAATCATCGAGACCCTGGTGAACGCTCAATAATCGATGTTTTAATGCAATCAACATTGATGCAACTGGGTTCTCAACAAACTTATAACTCTTTAACCGATAAAAGAGCTCCGAACGAATGGACTCAAGAAGATGGCGGTTTAATTGATTTTGAAAAAACTTACGTAGAATCTGTGGTTGAAGATAAAAATACAACTTCTGTAACTTATCAAAAAGTTGATGAAAACGGACGTCTTAGCGGTTATGAAAAAGATTTCAAAACAATAAAGAAAGAATTGTTAGATACTCTCAAAATGGGACATAATATAATTATTGGCTATACTTGGCCTGATCCTGAAAATGGCAATCGATTAGCAGGACATGAAATAACAATTGTAGGCTATAAAGTAAAACCTGATGGTGAAGGAGTATTTATTTGCCAAGATTCAGATGATGATATTGCAGCTCCAATAGAAATGAGTGAAAAAGAATTGTTGCCAAAAATTCATCATGCAGGACTTCCGGATGAAATAGCTTCCAGAGATTTTAAATATCAAGATAGTTGGGAAGTTGGACTAGATGAATTTCAAAAGCTTAAAACAGCTTAATCTTATAGTTCAATCACAATCTTTATGCTATGATTTCTCTAAGGAGAAATTATGTTTCAACAATTTTCACCAAATATGTTAAAAACTTACGAGCTTTGCCCTAAAAAGTTTTATTTAAAATATATTAAAGGCATTACTATGCCGGTTAATGATGATATTTTTGAATTTGGTAAAAATATACACGCACTTGCTTCATATTACTTGCGTGGTGAAAATTTAGAAAATATGGAAAAATCTTTAAATGAACGTGAGAAATTGGTTTGGGAACACTTACGCTCTATAAAATATTTTAGTTATGAAGTAATAAACACTGAATATAATTTAGCAGTCAGAATTGGAAATCATTTCTTTGGCGGACGATTAGATGCTTTAGTCAAAAATGATAATACATATTTTATTTTAGATTATAAAACAGGTTCAGCGCCTAAAAATGCAAAATACGACTTTCAAACAATAATTTATATTCTTGCAGTAAAAGAATTTTTCAAAACTGACAAAATTACATTTGTTTATATCGATTTAAAAAACAAAGAAGAAGTTAAAATAGAATATTCACCTGAAATGGAAGTTCAATATAAAAAGAAAATATTAACGGCTGTAGAAAATATTGAAAAAGCGGAAGAACCTCTTAAGAAAAAAGATTGTAAATGTGAGTACGAATTAATTTGCTATTAATTAAATAAAGCTTTTATAAATTCTTTTGAATTAAAATCTTTCAAATCTTCCATTTTTTCACCTACTCCGACCAATTTTACAGGCAAACCAAGTTCTTTTGCAATTGCAAGTACAATTGCACCTTTTGCAGACCCATCAAGTTTAGTTAAAGCAACTGCAGTTAAATTTACACATTCCTTAAATACTTTTGCTTGCTGTAAACCATTTTGACCTGTATTAGCATCTATTACTAAAAAGCTTTCTCTAAGCTCATTTGGGGCATTTTTATCAATAACACCCTTAATCTTAGAAAGCTCTTCCATTAAATTAAATTTGTTTTGTAAACGACCTGCTGTATCAACTAAAATTACATCATATTTTTCATTACGCGCTTTTTGAATAGCTTCATAAACGACAGATGCAGGATCAGCCTTATCACGTCTTACAATATCAGCACCTGAACGTTTAGACCAAATATCAACTTGTTCTTCTGCAGCTGCTCTAAAAGTATCTCCGGCGGCAATTAGAACTCGTTTGCCTTCTTGCTTAAATTTATAAGCCATTTTGCCTATAAGCGTCGTTTTTCCGGCACCATTAACACCGGTGATAAAATAAATATTGAGTTCACCGTCTTTATATGCAATTTCACTAGAGCCAGTCTTTTCTAACGTATTTAAGAACTCATTTTCTAAATACTCTTTAACTTGGGAAGGCTTTATTTTGTTTTGTCCACGCAATTTATCAACAAGCTCAGATGCGTAACCAACGCCCAAATCAGCGCTGATTAGCAAATCTTCCATATCATCAAGAACGAAATCCGAAAATTCTTCCTCTTCAGATACTGCATCTACAACATTACCGACCAATGCTTGAGCGGTTTTTGATACTGTATTTTTTAGTTTGTCAAAAAAGTTGAACATAATTAAAAATGTCGGGTTAAATAAAAACTGTTTAACCCGACCTACATTTCCTTTACTTTTATTTCAATCCGTTTTCTACGATAACTTTAGCCAAAATACCGTTTACAAAAGAAGAAGAATCTTCTGTTGAATATTTTTTAGCCAATTCAACAGCTTCATCAACAACAACTTTCAAAGGTGCGCCTTTTGTATAAAGTAATTCTGTAATTGCAATTCTCAAGATGTCTTTGTCAATTTTAACAAGTCTTGAAATATCCCAACCATTTGAATATTTTTGAATTTCATTATCAATTTCAT
Organism: uncultured Candidatus Melainabacteria bacterium; assembly: GCA_934777245.1. The sequence continues at coordinate 14,988 of CAKVND010000005.1, forward strand.
TGTGATTAATTTTGAATTGTTCAGCAATTTCAATTGTATAATTTTTCACTTCAGATTGATTTTCTAAAGTTGTAAATTCAGCTATTTCCAAAGCTAAAAGCGCTTTTTCTGCAACATCCAGCATTGTATCGACTTTTGCAATCATTTCATCTGTCATAGGGATTTGAACAGGCTTATTCTTTGCGCCCATTGGTCTTGACAAGTTTGATTCATGTTCTGCTTCATAAGTATCTAAAGCTTCTTTAATGTCAATCAAAGAACCAACAGTCAAATTTAATTCTTCAGAAGCTGAATTTGAAAGAATTCTAACTGATTTAAGCATGATATCTTCAAAATCTTTTCTGGAATATCTTGTAATTTCTTTATCAAATTGTGAAAACAATATAAGTGCTAATTCTCTAGCTGCACGTCTAGCTTGCATAAATTTTCTCCTATTTTAATTATAAAATTATGTTAACACGAAAAAAAATGTTTTTATACACACAAATAAAGAATCTTTTTAGTAGAAATATCTTGTGATAATATATTTACAGAATTTTTCACTACAAAAAATAGCAAAGGATATCATATATGAGAAAGAGTCTTTGTCTTATACCGTTGGCTCTTGGAACACTAGGGCTCGGACTTACCGAATATGTTATGATGGGAATCCTACCGGATACTGCAAAGTCAATGCACTGCACAATACCGGAAGCAGGGAATTTTATATCATTTTATGCACTAGGCGTTGTTTTTGGTGCAATTTTACTTGTTATTATTGCAAGAACCAAACCATTAAAAACTATTCTATTATGGTTAATGACAATTTTTACAGTTGCAAATTTTTTAACTGCATTTATAAGCAATTATCATATTTTTTGCCTTATTAGATTTATTGCGGGACTGCCGCATGGATGTTTCTTTAGCGTTGGTGCAATCTCAGCCGGAAAATTATGCGAAAAAGGCAAAGAAAATCAATCAGTAGCTTTAATGTGTTCCGGAATGACTTTTGCAAACTTAATTGGTATTCCTTTAGGTACAATGATAAGTCACAGTTTAAGCTGGCGCCTTATATTTTTATTTATTGGTTTAGTTGGTTTAATAATTTTATACTCTATAAACCGACTTGTGCCAAATTTAAAACCACTACCTGATACAGGATTTAGAGGTCAATTTAAATTTCTAAAAAGCTTAGCACCTTGGCTATTAATTTTTGCGGTAATTATGGGAAATGGAGGTATTTTCTGCTGGTATAGTTACATTAATCCTCTTTTAGTCAATGTTTCAGGTTTTATGCCGCAGTTCGTATCTCTAATTATGGTTCTTGCCGGCGCCGGCATGTGTATAGGGAATTTTCTTGGAGGAAAATTATCTGATAAATTCAGTCCTTCGATTATTGCAGGATTAACACAATTATTAGCTTGCTTTGCTCTAATTATAATATTCTTATACGCACAGAATCCATTTATTTCGATACTTTGTATGGTAATTTGCACCGGATGTTTATTTGGAGTTTCAGCCCCTCAACAAGTATTGTTAATTGACAACGCCAAAGGTGGAGAAATGTTAGGTGCTTCTTTTTCACAAATTTCATTTAATCTAGGTAATGCTCTTGGCGCGTTTATAGGTGGAATTCCAATAGAAATAGGACTTGGATATAAATTTACAGCAATTCCCGGCGCACTGTTTGCGTTTATCGGATTTTTACTATTAATGTATTTTTACAAAAGATATGCAACTAATTAATCTATCTATTTCAAAGACGCCAAAAATTCCTTATTATTATCTAATGTATCTTGAGAAGCTACAATTGAATAAGTTGGAGGATTTTTAAACGCATAATCCGCAAATTTCAAAATATCATCTTTTGTAATCTTATCAATTTCATCAAAAATTTGATTATGGTATGTAATTCCATATTTTGATTCCAAGCCTACATCAAGAAACGCCAATTTGTCATAAGTACCTTCATTATTTAATAATTGTGCTTTTAATGCCAATTTTGCGTTCGCCAAATCTTCATCCGTAAATTTGCCACTCTTCAATTCATTTATCTGGCGCGTAAAACCTTCAATTGATTTTTGCACATTGTCATAAGAATATTCACCAATATCTTTATTATCAGTAGTTGTAAGAATACTGCAAGCAATTTCGCCTTGGTTATCAACCTTGCTGATATCAGAATGAACAGAATAAGCCAAGTGTTCTTTTTCTCTCAACACATCAAATAGACCGATACTTGAGCTTGAAAGAATTGAATTTGTTAATTTCCCTAATACAGTTTCTCTGATTGAATTATCGCTCTTAAATTTGTAAACTTGCATAATATCAGCTTGAGAATTATTATTTGCTTTAGTCAAAACTTTTGGCGCTTTATTCTCGTTATAAGTATCCGGAACAACTTTTTTATTAGGTTTAACAGAAGCTAAACTCATGCCGGCATTTAAAATATCTTGTTTGCATTCGTTTTCAGAATTTGCAGGAAGATTTGCAACAATCACGCCTCGAGAATTATTTAAAATATAGTTGTGGCAGTCTTTTACGTCATCTAGAGTTATTGTATCGAGCGCATTTAAAACTTCTTCTTTTGTAAAACTATACGGATTGCTTTTAGCTTCGTCATTGTAATACAAAGTATTTGCGGTATCTTGAGAGCGCGCACAAAGGTCTTTTATAATATCTTTTGCCTTATCCAAATTTTCTTGCGTAATATTTGGATTATACAAAATTTCTTCAGCTTTTTCCAAAGCCAATCTTCTGTTTTTTTGCGAACCATCTGCAATTACGGATATACCGGACGCTGCAGCAGTTGCATTTACAGATAGATAGTTTCCTTCTTTAATATTATTCCAATCTTCTTCGCTCGTTTTAGCCGTTCCCATTGTATAAATTTCGTTCAAAACTTCCAGAACTCCGGCTTTTTTGTTGTAAGGTTTATCGGTAACAAGTGAAATTATATAATTGAAATTGTTGCTTTTTGTCCTATAAAAACCAACATCAAAATTGTTTGGTAGCTTTACTTCTTCTATATTTTCTTGCTTAATTGGCACTCTTGATTTGCCTTTGAATGACACTCCATTATTTTTTTGAGGATGCACAATGGTTACAGCAGTTTTATTCATATCAAAATATTTTTTCAAAGCGTTATTTACATCTTCCGGTTTCAAACTTTCTAAAATATTCTCGTAATCACTCAAATACTCCATATTATTATCCAAAACTGCTCTACCTAAATTGTCATTAACAACAGAAGAATATTCAAAAGCTTTATTTCTATTTTTAAGGATTTTTTGTTTCAAATTCGCTAAATCTTTATCATCAATATTTTTAGCATTAGAAATTAACTCAAACAAAGCTTTTAAAACGTGTTCACTTTTTGCTTCATCAGAATTTACGGCAATATAGCTCATACGCGCACAATTTGGATTAGTCCCAATTTTTTCACTATCAAAATACGCGCCTGTGTTAAATTTCTTCAAATTTTGTTTCAAGCCTACAGAATAAGAATTCAAATAAGCTTGCGCAACATCATAAGCAACTCGTTCTTTTACGTCATTGTTTTTAGGACCTGCAAAACCTAAAATAATTTCTGTAGAAGTTGCTTTATCACTTATAAAATCTTTTCTAACAGTTTTATTTATAGGAGTCAAATTTTCCTCGAATTTTCTTCCTTTAGAAACTTTTTTTGAATTGAAAGTTTTTGATGCAATTTTTATTACTTCATCAGGATTTACATCACCCGTAACAACCAAATTCATATTATCCGGTGTGTAATATTTATTGTAATAATTAACAACATCGTCGCGGGTTAAATTTTTAATACTTTGTACACTTCCACCAACCATCTCATCAGTTGGGTTTTTAATATTATATAAACTTCTAACAGTTTGGTCGAGTGCAATTGTTTGAGGGTCATCAAGAATCATATTAATTTCTGAGCACACAGGATTCTTTTCTTTAGCAATCATCTTATCAGAGAGTTCCAAGTCTTCTGCCATAGCTGCTATAACTTTAATTTGTTTTTCTAAATCATTTTCGCCCAATTGCGGAGTAGAATTTACGTAATCCGTAATTGCATAATTTGTACTTGCATTTGCCCAACCTCCCATCGCATCTATTTTTTTAAATGAATCACCGACATTGAGTTTCTCATGTCCGTTTTCGCCATTTGTGCCATTGAATGCCATGTGTTCAAGAAAATGACTAATGCCTTTTATATCCGCAGTTTCATTCATTGCGCCTACATTAACATAATTTTTGACAACAGCAGGAGAACCTTCCATTGGTATAACGCTGACTTTATATCCGTTTGCAAGTTTATAACTGTGAATTGTTAAACCATTCGCAAGTTGAGTTTCCCCAAGCTTTTTATAAGAAATTGGCGTGTTTACTTTAAAATCCGGTGTTACAGCAGAAAGTTCGCGAATTTGCTCTTTCTTTTGAAGCTCAGATTTGTTAGAGGTAGTGTCAATTTTACCCCTAAAAAACACATTATTAATATTGCCAACTTTCATAACCATATTATATATAAAACAAAAAACCGACAAAAATTGCCTAATTGTAAAGATTTTTGACATAAAATTGAGAAACAAATTTTTTAAATTTATTGTAACAAATTGTAAAGTTTTTTATAAAAACCCTAAAGTTTAAAAAAATTATGCCGATATATATATTACAAAAGGGAAAACAAAAAAGGACAGGGACTATGGGATTAAATGTATCAATGGATTACACATTCCAACTTGAAAACAAAAATATTTTAAAAAACACCGCTAAAAATATTCTTAATAATAGCGGTGCTTCTCCTGAAACAACGCAAAAAATTATTGATAAAACGTTGTTTGAAGGTGATAAATTACTAAAAGAAGAATATACAAACCCTCAATTAAATATATTAAAAGCTTCTACTCAAATTAGTATTAATGAAACTTTAAAATCTACATTAAACTATTTGAAATCTCATTCTAAACCTAAAACAAAAAAAGCTCCAGTTTTCGGCGAGCTTTGGAACATTGCTTCTGTTAACAACGAAGCTTCTGAAGAAAATCCAAACGAATTATATGAATTCAAAATAGACAAAAATGCAAAAAACATTTTTGCCGCATAAAAAATAATCTCCTCACACTTAGCGGTCGAAAATGATATTTTCGACCGTCACTCATTTTATGCTTTTTATTAAATAAAAAATATGTAAAAAATTGGCGCGGTTTTTACCGCGCCAATATAAAAACATTTTACTATTTACTCGCAACCAATGCTCGATTAAACATTTGCCTATAATAGTCCATATTAATATTCAAATCTTCACCAATCTCAAACAGCATTACAATCAAATCTCTGTCAGCTTGGCAACTGATTTTTTGAATTATTTCTTCCAAATTCGCAACTATTTTTGAGAAATAATAGCTTTGAGCCTCAGCAATATCAACCTTGATTTCAAGTTTTGCAATACAATCCAACAAATCAAGCGTTGCGTCAACTTGTTGTAAATCAAGCGCATAAGACAATCTGTTTATGTTTTGAGCAATCTTTTTACTGAATATTTTTGAAGTCGGTTCTTTATCAATCTCAATACCAATTCTTTTAGCTTCAAAGTTTAAATCAGATGCTTGTTGAATAATATCTGCATCCAAAAATCCGCGAGATTCAATAAACAATTCATTAAATTGCTTTGTCAAAACATATTGAGCAGAAATTTTGAACTCTTTAGGAATATCCAAGCCCAAAGTCTGCATTTGATAAATTGAGCCCTTGCCTTCGTCATACATTGATTCATAAGTATTAGCAAATATTTGCAACTTACCTTTAAGCATTGTTTGCAAAATCTTACGTCTTTCTTCAATAAAGATGTCTTTAAGTGTAAAGTATTCTTTACCAAAATAATTATCAATTGTTCTGATAATTTCCGTTAACGGTGAAACAAGATAAGTTCTAACAAGTTCTTTTTGAATTGTTTCAAAATCATCAGAATATTCTTTGATTGCACAATGGAAATCGCCGCCAGAGAATTGAAGAAGGGCAAAAATCATATTAGATTTTTCCAAAGTAACCTTTGATTCAACTTCAATGTGACCGATTACAAGCTTTGAGTTACCTTTTGTAACGCTCTTATAAGAATGTTTGTTAATTTTATAGCAATAAACATTTTCTTCATCCTCAATATCAGTATACAAAGATGAAATAGCCCAAAGGCTAACAATCTGTTTTGCAGTTACGACAGATGGTTTTACAAACTTTTCATAAACATCTTTTCCTGTACCAAACTCAGGAATGTTACTTTTTGCTTCCTTCAAAATTTCTAAGAAAGGTGTTTCCAAGTCTTTTTTCATGAAGGATTTGGCAAGTTGCATAACTCTTGCAGCGTATTTCATGATTTGAACGGTTTCAATACCTGAAATTTCAGAGAAAAACCAACCGCAACTTGTATACATAAGCATTGCTTGTCTTTGAATTTCCAAAAGCTCCATAGCTTTAACTTTTTGCTCATCAGTTAAATCATCTAAGAAATATTCATCTTGGAAATTTTTAACGCTTATATCGCTTCTATCCATAATTACAGATATGTAATTATCGCGAGTTTCTTGCGGATCTTTAAAGAATTTTTTACCTTGTTTATGATACAAAGTGGTCATCTCATCTCTCAAGTAATCCAACGCTTGTCTTAAAGGTTTTCGCCATTTTTGATTCCACCCAGGATGTCCGCCTGTTGAGCAACCGCAATCATCTGACCATCTGCCAACGCCGTGAGAACAACTCCAAGAAGAAACCGGTTTTATTTCAACTTCCCAATCACTTCTGTATTTTTCTAAATATTCTGCGTAATTAGTTACAATAAATCCGGCATCTTTCACTCTTAACTTCATCGCATAAGCTAATGCCATATCACCAAATTTTGTGTGGTGACCGTAGCTTTCACCATCAGTTGCAATATTTACAAGTTGAGGATAATTTCTTAAATCTGAAATACCATCTTTCAATCTGTTTACAAACTTGTTACCATCTGTCAAAAGTTCGTCAAACGCAACTGAACGAGAAATTGCACCGTCATAAAAGAACAAATCAATGAACTTCCCTGGTGCAGATTTTATGTAATATCTGTAAGAACGTGCGGGATCTATATTTCCCCAACTCACATCCTGCCAAGTTTTTTCACCTTCTTTTCTGATTCTTTGCGCTTGATATGGTGAAAGTATCGTAAACTTAATTCCATTTTCAACCAAAACTCTTAAAGTATCATCGTCACAAGCAGTTTCAGCAAGCCAAATACCTTCAGGTTTTCTACCAAAACGATATTCAAAATCTTTAATCCCCCATTTTACTTGGGTTTGTTTATCTCTTTCATTTGCTAAAGGCATAATCATGTGATTATAAACTTGCGCAATCGCGTTTCCGTGCCCGCTGTGAGCACGACGAGAGTTAATATCAGCTTTGATTACACGTTCATAAGCTAAAGGCGCAAATTCTTCCATCCAAGATAAAAGTGTCGGACCGAAGTTATAACTAATGTATTCATAGTTATTTACAACATTCAAAATCTGATTTTTTGAATTTACAATCTTTGAAACAGAGTTAGGATTGTAGCATTCGTTATTGATTCTTTCATTCCAATCATGAAAAGGAAGTGCGCTATCTTGCTGCTCTATAGCTTCCAACCAAGGATTTTCTCTTGGTGGTTGGTAAAAATGTCCATGAACTGTCAAAAATACTTGTTTTTTTGTTTGTTTATCTTTATTTTTTTCTTTTTCATTGCTTGCAACTTGTGGCATAATTATTTAACTCCGTCTTTCTTATCTTCAGGTGCTTTTTTTGTTACGGTCAATTGTTTAACATCAATCCAAACATCACCTAATGCATCAGAAAATACAACACCTTTAATTTCTATTTCATCATTTGTTTTTAAATCAATAAATTTTTCAGCTTCCGTACGTTTCAAGAATAATTTCATTTCTGATAACGGAATATCATGAGCAGAATCATCTCTTCTGATTAAGAAAGAAATATAATCATCAGAAGATTTAAAAGCCGGTTTATAATCCAAGCCTAGTGTAGAAAATTTATCAAACTTAGCTTTCATTAAAACTGTTTTATTCAAGTAACTTGACGGGTGATTTACTACCGTAAGCGGTGCTACTTGGAAAACCTGAGTAGTTGCTGTTTGTTCAACTGCTGTAGAATTTTTTGCCGGAAGCGTAGCAGGTTGAGCAGAAACTTTTTCTATACAAACAGCACTCGTAGTTAAAATACCTGCCGATAAAGCAACAAGCATCATTGATTTAATATATTTTAAATATTTCATAATATTACCCTCTTCTTTTATCGACATTGTAACATGCTTTCATACAATTGTAAATTTTACCTAATGGCGTATTTCAAAAAAAATTAAATATTGAATTATAAACTAATAATCTACACTTTATATACTCCTTAAATTAAGTATCTATAATACTTTAAGGTTTGTAACAGTTTCTTTTCAAAAAGGCAATTTTTAAATAATAAATTACTTTATATTAATGTAAGTAATATTTCATAAGAAAAGGGATTAATTAATAAAACTTAACAAATAAAAAAATAAGCAAATGGTTAAAAAATTAGACTATAAGCTTAATTGACAGATTTCTTTTTATACTCTCTCTTAATATCCTCGTGTTTATTTAATGTTTGCCATTCTCAAAACGGCAAACTTTTTTTTGCTTCTTATATTTTTTATGTATTATAAACTTATGATACTTAAATATTGCAAAAACTTTTTTTACTATTTTGATAAAAATAAAAAATCATTTATTAACTATTCGGCATTCTCATTTCTTGTAGGAATTTTAGAACTTACGGGAGTTGCGTTAACCTATCCGTTTGTTATAAAACTTTTAGCCAACAAACCCTCTGATATTTGGCATTCGCCTTTATTGATCGGAGTATTGATTATAGGACTTTTCTTGGCAAAAAATACATTAATGATTTTTTATATATACTCACAATCAAAATTTACCAAAGAAGTGGAAAAAGAAGCTAATGTTACATTTGTAAAATATTTTCTTACTTCTCCATATCAAACAAGTGCAAAAATTTCATTCGCCCAAAAAGCAAATATTCTTGGATATTTAATTCCAAATACAATAAATAATTTTATTTTAAGACTTCTAAATCTAAATGTGAATTTCTTTATTTTTGGTTTGATTTCATTACTTTTAGTTATAAAATTTCCAGTTGCAATGCTAATAACTTTGATGTTTGCCGTTATTTTAATTTTTATTCAAAATAGTTATTTCAAACCAAAATTAACTAAAATCGCTAAAAAAGCTAGTGAAACATCTACAACATATAATCAAAAGTCAAATGATGTTTTATTAAGTATTAAAAATGTAAAAATTTCAAATAATGAAAAATACTTTTTTGAGAATTATTTGAGCGCAATCACACAATTCTACAGAGTTTGTATTGAGACTTCTTTTTTGAATTCAATTCCTCCTTATGTAACAGAACCGTTTATCATTCTTTTGTTATTTGTATTGTTGGCTGTAATTTCTTATCAAAATTTTACAGAACCGGATAAACTTATAGCATCTTTTGCAATAATTGTTTCTGCGATTTTTAGACTTGCTCCAACTATATCCAGAATTCAAGTAAATCTAAATGGTATAAATTCTGCATTGCCAATTGTCAACGAGTTTTTAACAATTTGCGACGATTTTAATATAAAAAATGTGAAAGAGCCCCAAAAACCTATATTTGCAGAATTCAATAAAAGTTTAGAATTAAAAAATATCTATTTTGAATATGAAAAAAATAAACCAATACTTAAAAATATAAATTTAACAATAAGCAAAGGTGAATTTATAGGAATTGCCGGCCTCTCTGGAGCAGGAAAAACAACTCTGGTTGATATTATAGCAGGAGTATTAATTCCAAAATCAGGAAAAATTTTAATTGATGGAAAAACACAAGAAAACCCATTAAAAATTGGTTACATTCCACAAGAAATTTCTTTAATAAACGCTTCTATAAAAGAAAATGTTGCCTATGGCTGTTCAAAAATTTTGGAAGAACAAGTAATTGAATCATTAAAAAAAGCTAAATTATACGATTTTATTATAAAAAACTACAAAGATGGAATTAATGCAAATCCGTTTATAGATTCTAATGGTTTTTCACAAGGACAAAAACAAAGACTTGCAATAGCTAGAGCGATATACTCAAACCCTGATATTTTAATTTTGGATGAAGCAACTTCATCACTCGATCTAAAAACAGAAGATGAAATTTGTTCTGTTCTTATGTCTTTAAAAGGTGAAAAAACAATTATTGCGATTGCACACAGACTTTCTACCATAAAGAATGCAGACAGAATCGCATTTATGAAAAACTCTGAGATAGTCGACATCTCAGAGTTTAACGAATTGATTAATAAAAATACTGATTTCAGAGAACTTGCTAGATTGGCGTCTTTCAAAGAACTCTAACTCTATCCATTAATTGAATCACTTTTTCTTTAAAAACAGGATCAACCGGAGAAGAAACATAACCTTCAATTTTTGCAATCTCTTCTTTTTTTAAAATGCTTTTTTCAAGCATTGCCAACTTCCTTACCGCAACATTCATGATTACCTCCTAAATCTAACTTCTTAACCTTTTTTACTTACATATATATAAAAGTCAAAAAGTTTTGAAAAATTGCCTTTTTAAGAAGAAATTGTTAAGAAATGTTACCAATTAACTTTTTCAATTAGTTCTATTTCATAACCATCAGGATCTTTGATAAAAGCAATTCTTGAGCCCTTCCCATTCAAATCAAATGGTGGATAAAGATATGAATAGCCCAGTTTGTTAATTTTTTCTGTAAATTCATCCAATGAATCAACTGAAAATGCAAAATGTCCGAAGCCACTTCCTAATTCATAACCGCCATCAGGCGTTTCATCATTATATGTCAATTCAATTTGACAAGTGTTTTCTTCATCGGTTAAAAAATATAACCAGCAATCTTCTAAACGTTTTTTGTGGTCAAGTTTCATATTTAATACTTCAGTATAAAATGCTAAAGATTTTTCAATATCTTTTACTCTAACCATAGCGTGTAAAAATTTCATATTTTTCTCCTTTAAACAAATTTATCACATAAGTAAGTTTAAAATAATCCATTATAAAAATGCAAGTAATAAGCTGTTCATTATATTGTAACGAATTCTAAACAAATTGGGTTGATTTATAAAAGTCTTTATACTATATTAAGCTATGTAGAGTGCTTACGCCAATATGTCACTCACACGGTTCGGCGGAATTTGTAGTCGATAACAAGTTTCCAAAGACCACAATTTAAAGGAAAAACAATAATGAACTTAAAAAACAAACAAGAAATTATTGAAAAATTCGGTACTAATGCAAAAGATACTGGTTCTGCAGAAGTACAAATCGCAATGTTAACTAAAAAGATTTCTGAACTTACTGAACACATGAAATCTAACAAAAAAGACTTCGCTACAAAACGTGGTCTTTTAATGATGGTTGGTAAAAGAAAAAGACTTCTTTCATTCTTGAAAGATAGAAATCTTGAAGGTTACAGAAGCCTAATTAAAGAATTAGGAATCAGAGGTTAATCAAAGAAAAGAACCGCTCATTGAGCGGTTCTTTTTTTGACTATAAATAATTTTAAAACAATTTTCCATTTTCCACTTTCAATTTTCCATTATAGAATTGCCCTTTTTAAATATTAACTAACTCAAACAATAGCCCCGTGACTTGCATCTTGCACAGTTCTTGAATATTTACCCAAATAGCCTTTTGCTTTTGTTGTAAAAGGTTTTAAATTTTTCTTGCGTTCTTCTAATTCTTCATCAGACACAAGCAAATCTAATGTTCTATTATTTATATCAATTTTAATTTTATCGCCGTTTTTAATCAAAGCTATTACACCGCCATTAGCAGCTTCAGGACAAATATGACCTACACAAATTCCGCGTGTTCCGCCGGAAAAACGTCCGTCCGTAATCAATGCAGCTTTTGTACCTAAACCTTTTCCCACAAGAAGAGAAGTAGGCGCAAGCATTTCGCGCATGCCTGGGCCGCCTTTAGGGCCTTCATAGCGGATAACAATTACATCACCTTCTTTGATTAAATCGTTTTCCAATGCATTCATTGCTTCTTCTTCTGAATCAAAAGTTTTTGCGACTCCTTCAAATTCATAACAACTTTCATCAACCGCAGAAATCTTAATTACAGAACCTTCAGGCGCAATATTTCCTCGTAAAATTCCCAACCCCGGTTTTGTTGTAAACGGTTCTGAATAAGAATGAATAATTGATTTATCAGAATAAACTCCTGCAAATTCTCTTTTAGCTTTAAATTCAGGAACACTTTTTATAAGCTCATCAACTACAGCAGGAATTCCACCGGCTTGATGAAAAGCGGTCATTGTTATGTTTGAAGAAGGTTCAAGTTTAACAAATTGATGGATTTTGTGAGAAAGCTCATCAAAATCTTTAAGTGAAACTGTTTGAGAGGTTTCTTGATAAGCCCCCTCCCTTGGTGAGGGAATGACCTCTTGAGTTGATTGAGCACATTCAACTCCCTCTCCTTGGAGAGGGGAGAGGGTATTATTAACTTCACCCAATCCTGCCGCATTAGCCAACGCCAAAATATGTAAGAACGAATTTGTAGAACCACCCATTCCTAAATCCGCAATAATCATATTTCTCAAGCTATCTCTTGTAATTATATCTAAAGGCTTGATATCTTTTCTAACCCAATCAACAATTTGCATTCCACTTTCAAATGCAATTCTGCGTTTTTGAGAAGAAACTGCCGCTGCTGTTGCGCAATAAGGAAGGCTCATTCCTAAAACCTCTGTTAAACAAGCCATTGTATTAGCTGTATACAAACCTTGACAAGCGCCTGCAGAAGGGCAAGACGCTTCTTCTAATTCCAATAAACGCTCTTCTGTAATTTCTCCATTTCGGTATTTGCCGATAGCTTCAAAAGCCCCTTTAATCATTGTTAATTTTTCACAACGGCTTTCGCCATCAAGCATTGGACCGGCTGTTACAATGATTGTAGGAATATTTATCCTTGCAGCTGCTATAAGCATCCCCGGAGTAATTTTATCACAATTTGAAAGCAATACTAACCCGTCTAATTGATGCGCATTCGCAACTGTTTCTACACAGTCAGCGATTAAATCTCTTGAAGGAAGTGAATATTGCATGCCGGAATGTCCCATTGCGATTCCGTCACAAACCGCTGGCACTCCAAAAATAAATGCTTGACCGCCGTTTGAGTGAATACCTTTTTCAATCTGACGTTCTAAATCTCGCATTCCAATATGCCCCGGAACTAAGTCCGAAAATGAACTTGCAATTCCTATAAATGGAGATTCCATATTCTTCTTAGAAACTCCTGTTGCCATTAAAAGACTTCTGTGCGGAGTTCTTGCAATACCTTTTTTTATATTATCACTTCTCATAATAAAAACCCTTTCGTATTGATTTTATCACGAAAGGGGAGATAAGTTTAAGTTTTTATAAGGTTAGTTAATAAGTAATCTTCTTATTAAGCATAAGCTTGATATACATTGTTCAATGCTTGTGCTACTTTTGGATCAAGTTTGTTGTTCTTTTTATCTTCTTGTGCTTGAGACAAAGTCAATTGAAGTAATTGTTGTTGACCTTGAGCTGTCTTTTTCATATTTTCAACTTCAACTTTAGAACCAACATCTTCACCTACAATTTTGTGAGTCAATTTACCCATTGCCCAAGTACCGATTGAACCTCCAATTAGACCTGCAACTGCACCGATTGCAGTACCTAAGCCAGGGCAGAATGCCGTTCCTACTGCTGCACCGATTTTTGCACCTGCTGCTGCGCCAACTGCTTCACCTACTGTCCAACCAATTATTGAACCTGCAGCTTTAACAGATGTTTGACCTAATTGTTTAGCACCTGTTGTACTGTCTTTAGAGAATGCTGATCTGATTTTACCGAAATCCATCAAGAATTCCATAGCAGCGAAGAATGCACCACCTTTAACTCCTTGAGATTTGAAACCTTTTTTAATTGCTTCGCCATAACCTGTAACAGCTTTTTCTGCTAATTTTTTATCAACGGCAGCTTTAACAGCTTTATCAGTTGTCATTTTAGCGATGTTAGGAGCCGCATTACCTCTTATATTTCTCCAAGCTTGAGGAATAACGCCTGTCTTAGCACCAGTAGCCACTCTGATTTTTTCTGTTGCTTCAGCAATTTGACGTTTGTTTCCAGATTTTAAAGCCATTTCCATATCTTTTTTCAAAGCATCATAAGTTGTTTTATCTAATCTCTTCTTGAACAATGGAGCAAAACGCCATTTAGAAGCACCTTCTAGTTTGTGCATTTTATGATATGCATCTGTCATTATCTTATGAGTTTCTGGATTTTTCCAAAGTTTATATAATGCACTTCCTTCTTTTTTTACACCAGCAAACATTTTTTCAGTTGCACCTAATGAACTTAAAGAAGCGAATGGGTGAGCAATAAATCTCATATTATTAACCAATGCAAATGCTGCACCACCACCTGCTGCACCTAATAAAGATTCGCTAGGATTTAAACCTTTCAAATAGTATTTACCCAAAGTATCCAAATCTTGTTGAGAAGCTCCGAATGTTGTTTGTTGTTGAGCTTGCGAAGCTTGTTGAGCTTGTTGAGCTTGTTGAGCAAATGTATCTACAGCACCTGCTGATGCTTGAGCAGGTTGTTGAGCATATTGATTATTCCATAAATTTTGATTGTTCCAAATTGATTGGTTGTTATAACCGAAAGGTGTTTGATAATTCCAAGCGGTATTGTTTGCCATATAACCATTTGAAAAGCTTGGGCAATTAGGATTTACGCCGGATGCTCCGCCGTATAGCATATATTCCATATTCATTAGTGAATTGATTGGAGATACCATAACCTTACCTACTTAAAATTCTAACCTTATATATATAAAGTTATTCGCTCTTTAAAAATTGCTCTTTTTTTCAAGTTTTGTTAAGAATTGTAAACATTAATTTATCTAAACAGTTTGAATTTACATGTTAAAATGCTAATAGGAGCTAAAACATGCTAGAAAAAATTGCAAAGATTCTAATAGATAAAAATTTAACAGTTGCGACTACTGAATCTTGTACAGGTGGGCTTTTGAGTTCAAAGTTTACGGATGTTAGCGGAAGTTCCGCTTTTGTTCATTTAAATTTTGTTACTTATTCTAATGAGGCAAAACATAAAATTTTAGGAGTTTCAAAAGACACTCTTGATAAATATGGTGCAGTTAGTAAAGAATGTTCATTCGAAATGGCACGCGGTTTACATACAGTAACAAAAGCAGATATTTGTATTTCTACAACAGGAATCGCTGGCCCTACCGGTGGTAGTGATGAAAAACCTGTAGGTTTGATGTATTCAACAATTTACACCCCTAATAAATCTGAAACATTTAAGGTTATATTAGATTCTAACATTGAGCGTGTAACAATGAAAGAGGAATTTGTAAAAGCTGTGTTAGAAAAAGTTTACACATTTTTGCTTTTTGTATAAAATTGACCTATGGGAGTAAGTGCAAAATATTTTGTTTTATTTAGCATGTTTTCATTAATGCTTACAATTCCTGTGTGCGCGTCAGAATTTGACTACAATCAGTACAGAGGAAATACTGAATTACAAAATAATTTTTCAACTTACATGAATAATTTACAGGCAAAAATTCAACGTTGTTGGAATCCGCCGGATTTCGTTGAAGACGGTGACGCAACTGTTATGTTCAAAGTTACGCGCTGGGGTAAAATTGTAAATGTAGATTTCGTAAAAAGCTCCAATAATCCCGTTTTTGACGAGTCAGCACTTGATGCTCTTAGAAAAGCTGAACCGTTTGATAAATTTCCTGCTAGTACTTCAAAAGACTCACTTACTATAAAATACAATTTTCACACATCAATTGTGAAAACAGATACAATGCGTGAATGTATGGATAATGCGGATAAGTATTACAATGTCAATAATGAAACAGCTTTAAATTACATAAATAAAGCTATTGATGAAGTTAGCGGTGATGCAGAGTCTTACTTTTTATACGAAAAAAGATGCAAAATTCGACAAGCATTGGGAGATTACAATGGTGCAAAAGAAGATTTGACAGAAGCTAAACGTCTAAAAGAACGCTATGATTTAAAGCGCATTAATACTTGTAAATTAATTGCAGAAATGGAACAATCACCGTTTTCATATTTTTATCTGGCGCACGCTTACGAAATTGCAGGTGATTATGAACACGCATTAAAAGCTATCGACAAAGCGATAGATTTAACTGAATTAAACAACCAATATAAAAGATATAAAACTGAATTAGAACAGAAAAAAGCGTGCAATTAGGTTGCGAAAACCTTAAAACATGATATAATAAGTATATCTAGGATGGTATTTGTATTCGTGTAAGTACAAATGTGTACAATTAAAAGGATTTAATATTATGCAAAACAACATCTCCAATAATGCCGGTTTTGGTTTGCAATCAAATTTTCTAAAAACGAATAATGCAGGTATTAATAAAATGCATTCCAAGTCAAGTTCTGCCTATTATGCTAAAAAAGGTGAACCTATGTATATGAAGGAAATGGACGCTGATGAAGACGGCGTTGTTTCGTTTGAAGAATTTAGAGATTACTGCGATGAGAAAGGTATTTCAGTTGCAGAAAGAATTAAAATGACACAATTGGCATCATCGTATCGTACTATGCAAGCTCAAAAGAATGCATCTGAGAAAGTAAAAAAAGAAAGTGAAACTGAAAAACAGACAGAAACTGATAATAACTCTGGAAACGAAGATTCTGCTGTTTATGCAAAACGTGGCGACGGCAAGTATGATGAGCTTATGGATGCAAATAATGATGATAAAATAACTTACAAAGAGTATATTGAATATTGTAGAGAACATTCAAAACCGCAAGAAGAAAAGGCTAACACAAAAGTTGAAACAACCGAAGACGGCGAGTTTAAGACAACAAGCTCCGGAAAGGCAATAAATGCGTATGCCCAACAAGAATTTCAACCTGCTGAAGGCAAAGTTGATGATGAAGGTTAATTTTATTTAATTTTGCATGAAAATGCGGAACTTTCGCCTCTTTACATTACTCCTTTTCATGGTAGCATGGTTTCATAAGGAGAAATATTATTATGAAAAATTATGAATTACTAGCGGTTTTAAAACCAAGTCTTGATTCAGAAGAATTAGATAAAGTTGTAGATAAAATTTCTGAAGAAATTAAATCTTACCAAGGTTCTGTTGCTTCTGTTGACAAAATGGGACGCAAAAAATTAGCTTACGATGTACAAGGATACAGAGATGGTTTCTTCACAACTATGATTGTATCACTTCCTGCTGAATCTATCGTTGAATTCAAGAAAAACTTGAAGCTTAACGAAAACGTTTTAAGATTCATGTTCATGGAAGTTGCTAAGAAAGCACAAACAGTTTAATTTAAGAGGTAATTATGGCATTCGCAAAAGCAGTTGTTACAGGTACAGTATTTAGAGCTCCGGAAAAACGTTTTACACAAAACAATGTTCCGGTATCATCATTTGTTCTAAATATCGGCGAAAAAGAAGAAATGCTAATCAGAGTTATCGCAGGTCGTGCGGCACTTGATGAAGTTGTTTCAGGTATTTCACAAAATGATAGAGTTCTTGTGGAAGGCGCACTTCAAATTACAACTGTGAAAAATGACAGCGGTGCTGAAAGAAGAATTTTCGAAATCGATGCAAGTACAATTGAAATGATGGGCGGCTCAGCTCCGGCTTCATCAGCTTCAAATAGTGGCGAAGATATCGTTAAATTCTCTCAAGAAGAATTCTCTGATGAGCTAATCGGAGAAGACGAAATTCCATTCTAGGTGCTACGCACGTAGGCATTGGGTCGGCTTTCACAAGTTGATAATGGAAAGTTGAAAATTGAAAGTTATTTAATAACAACAAATAGATAAATGGCTAGAAAGGCAAATAAAACAATGGCAAAACAAGATGCACAAGATAGAAAAAAACGTAAGACTTGCTCATTCTGCGCAGATCACGTAGAATCTATCGATTACAAAGATGCAGCAAAATTGAAAAGATACTTAACAGAAGCAGGAAAAATTATTCCTCGTAGAGTAACAGGCAACTGTGCTAAACACCAAAGAATGATTACTAATGCTATCAAAAGAGCTAGAGAAGCTGCTATTATCAGTTATGTATTTGACTAATTTAAAAAAGTCAGTATAATTATTTTAAAGGAATGGCGGATTTATTTTGCCATTCCTTGTTTAACACAATAGTAAGAAGGATTAGACTATGAACAATCAAATCACAATCAGATCAGACAGAAAAGATGATTACACTTTTCAGTACAAAGGTGAAGACGTAACTTTGAAAGCCGGAAGTATTATTAGCATTGCAGATGGTTTAAGCGAAGTTGTTCTTCCTACGTGCGCAATGAAAATTGTTAAAAACTTGATTGTAATTAAGGAAGATGTGAAGTAGTTAAATATTTAATAACTTAAAAAAGGCGAGATTTTCGTAAACGAAAATCTCGCCTTTTTCATATTATAATAACCTACTCATTTTCTAAACAATACTAAATTTACGATTTATAATCCTATGTTGATCATCCAAAAAATCAAGTTCACTTACAAAAATATTTATTTTTCTATCTAAATTCATAATATTTAATAATGTAAAAATATCCGATGAAATGTTGAATAATGAAAGATTTTTAATTTTGCTAATTTTATCTATGAATTCGATAGTACAATCTGTAACGAAACTTAAATCCAGCCCAACTCTCAAGCTTGAATCAATTTCACTTGCAATTTTATTTGCTTCATATTCATTTAATTTAGAACTAAACGGAGTAATTATGCAATATTTATCAAAAGTTTTAATTTCCATACTAGTATTATAAATTTTAATTCTAGTAATAAGAACTATCCAAAATTATAAAAAAACTATAACCAAAGTTGTAACAGATTAAAATATTGCTATTTTATTTATGAATTCTTAAATGTCGATTTTCACCTTCACCAATAGATGTACTTTTTAAATTGTATTGATCTACGAGTTCGTGCTGTAATTTTCTTATTTGTGAATTTTGCGGAGCTAATTCTACAACTTCTGCGCCGTCAGAAACTTGTTTAATTGCAGCGCGCGCTTCATCCAAGGCTTTTTCTGTTTCATCAGTATATCCTTGTAAACTTTCAACATCACCGGGCTGAATATCTAAAGCATCTTTCAGAACCTTCTGAATTTGCGCCATAGAGTTAGTTTTAACATAGAAAATCTGAACTCTGTATTCTTTTGCTGTATTTAAGATTTTAGCGCCACCTTTTGCAAAATTCTTGTGCGCAATCACAATATCCGCATCTTCTACGTTACGCGTTAATTCTACATTCAAATTCAAACGTTCAATTATTTTTTCTACAATAGTTCTTGATACTGCGTACAAATACAATTTTTTAAGCGGTTTTGCCTGCTCAACATACTTTTGACGAGAGAATGAGAAATTCAAACTATTGTCTTGTGGAGTTTCAGGAACTTCTTGTTTAACAGGTTCAGGAGCAGAAACAGTTTCAACATGTTGTTCTTCAACTTTTCTGATTTCAGGACGAATCGGCCAACCGCGTAAAATATAATCAACAGCTTCCGAAGTATTTTTATAAACAGCAAGCGTGTTTCTATCCAAGATTTCAATTACAATATCAAAAGTCGGTTGTTTTTCTCTTTCTAATACGGTTTTTTGCGAAGCTCTGCGTTTTGCTTCATCATCACCTAATGTTACTGATTGAATACCACCAACTAAATCTGATAAGGTTGGGTTTTTGATTAAACTTTCAAGACAATTACCATGTGCAGTTGCAATAAGCATAACACCACGTTCTGCAATTGTTCTTGCAGCTTGCGCCTCAGGTTCTGTACCGATTTCATCAACTACAATAACTTCCGGCGTATGGTTTTCTACAGCCTCAATCATTATATCTTTTTGGAATTCAGGCTGAGCAACCTGCATTCTCCTTGCTGAACCAACTGCAGGATGCGGAACATCACCATCACCGGCAATTTCGTTTGAAGTATCAACAATTACTACTCGTTTACCAAGTTCGTCCGCCACTAGTCGAGAAATTTCTCTAAGTTTTGTCGTTTTACCAACCCCCGGAGGACCTAAAAACAAAATGCTTTTTCCTTGTGTACAAATATCTTTAATACAAGCAATTGTTCCTGTAACAACACGACCGATACGACAAGTTAAACCAACAACCTTTCCTTGTCTATTTCTTATTGCACTAATACGGTGCAAAGTTCCCGGAATTCCGGAACGATTATCGTGCGTGAATTCTTGAAGATGCGAAGTTATAAATTTGATATCTTCATCATTAACAAGTTCACATTGTAATTTTTCAATCTTGCCACCGGCATGTCGAACCTCTGGAACTCGACCAATATCAAGTACGATTTCTATTACATCATCTAATTTTTCACACGACAAATTAGACACGACTTTTGGGGGCATAATGGCGATTAGCCTTTCGAGGTCATTTTGAAATTGTAAATTGCTCATCATTCTTATATATAATGCCTTTCTGCTTTCGCATTTGGCTGCAACGGTTCAATTTTGATCTCCTAATTACATTATAACATATCTTTTTAATTTTTTCATGCAAAATAAAAACAATCTATTTTAAAAAACTTTTAGAAATAAATAACAAAGTCTATAATTCCAAAACTCTCTAATTTTAATATTTTAAAGCAATTTATTACATAACAATACTATTAAAATGTATAGAAACGGTCTGTAATCCAACCGTAGTCTTATAATAGCATAAAAATATTGATTTACATCATATTGTTAATATTTATAAAGTTAAATATTTTTGTTGGAATGTAAATAGCTATAATTCACTAATGACGTGCAACAATACATTTTAATAGAAAAGTATATGAAAATTAACGTAATATTTAAGACGAGAAGGAAGTTCAAATAGAGTCGTGGCGATAAATTCACCAATTAAGGATGTTAAAATCATAGAGCAAATTAAAGAGTTATATAAAAAAAAGAAACTAACTCGTGATTTGCTATTATTTACTCTAGGGATAAACACAGGAATGAATTTATTGGACTTACTCAAACTTAATATTAGCGATGTCCGTGACAAATTTTATTTAAATTTTGAAGAAAATAAATCTATACCAATAACAAATGAATTAAAAGTTTTAATAGATAACGTTATTGCAGACAGAGATGATGACAATCCGCTTTTTGTTAGCGTTAGAGGACATAGAATCGAACGCTCTTACGTATTCAATTCATTTAAAGAGATATGCCGTGAACTTGGAATTGCAGACAAGTATTCAGTTGCATCTTGGCGAAAAACATTTGCATATCATTATTATAAAAAATATAACGACTTATCATATTTACAATGGTTATTTAATCAAAGCACTGCAAATCTTGCTCTTAAATTTATTGAAGAATACGAAAATATGAATCTACGTTACCGCGAGGGAGTTAATCTATAATGCCAAAATTTTCTATAATTATTCCGGTTTATAATGTTGAAAAATATTTGAAGAAATGTCTTGATAGCATTGCAAATCAGACTTATTCTGATTTTGAAGCGATTTGTGTAAATGACGGTTCAACAGATAATTCATTAGCAATATTAACAGAGTATTCGCGAAAAGATGGGCGTTTTAAAGTTGTATCGCAAGAAAATCAGGGCCAAGGTGTTGCAAGAAACTATGCTTTAATGCTTGCGACAGGTGAATACATCGGCTTTGTAGATCCGGATGATTGGGTTGAATTAAATTGGTTGCAAGAAGTTGCAGATAAAATTTCTAAAACAAACGCTGATTTAATTGAATTTAACAACTATGAAAATTTTGAATCTGATGGACGTGAAAAAGTACATAAAGATAAGATTCATTTAAATTCTAATAAAGTTTTTAATTTTAAAATCAATAAAAAATATTTGTTTGGAAATCACCTTGCTGCTTGGAATAAATTTGTTAAACGCGAATTAGTACAAGAGAATTGTATCAAATTTTCTGAAATGCGACGTTCTGAAGATACAATTTTTAGCTTAAAATCTAAAATTTTTGCTAAAACTATCGCATACATTGATAAACCTATGTATCACTACTTGATTAGACAGAATTCTAGTGTGCATTCAATTTCTGCACAAAATATGCAAGTCATAGATTGTTTTTTTGAAATCAAAGATTTTCTCGAAGAACAAAAACTTTTTGATAACTATAAAAATGAATTTTACAACAATGCTTTGCAAACATTTCATCATGCTTACATTTCACTACCGGAGAATCTGAAATCTGAGTTTGTAAACAAAACAGAAGATTTTTTTGAAAGTAGAAAGTATTCAAAAGCGGTAATTAATGGTAAAAAGACTTTTTTAAAGCAATTATTTTCTGTTGTTAATATTTACGAGTTTGGTCAAAAAATGGGCAAACAAATCACTATTTTGGGTATTAAATTTAATATTTCTAGTAAAAAGGAGAAATATTAATGCCTAAAGTTTCTGTAATAGTACCAATTTATAATGTCGAAAAATACATCCGAGAAGCTGTTGATAGCATTCTTGCACAGAAATTAACGGATTTAGAAATTATTTTAATCGATGATGGCTGTACAGATAATTGTCCAAAAATTATTGATGAATATGCCACAAAAGATAGCCGAATAATTGCTATTCACAAAGAAGATAAAGGTTATGGTGAATGTGTAAATTATGGTCTTAATATCGCAAGTGGAGAATACATTGCAATTTTAGAACCTGATGATTTTATTGACGATTCTATGTATAAAGAATTATATGCAATTGCAAAAAAATATGATTCTGACATTGTTAAATCAAGGTTTTACGACTATATTCAAACACAAGATGAAAATATCGCAAAAATACCAAACTGGGCAAATGATTTGATTCCTCAGAACAGAAGTTTTACGATAGCTGAATGTCCGTTATTTTTCCAATATCATCCAAGCATTTGGAGTTGCCTATACAAACGCGAATTTCTAAATGAAAATAAATTACGTTTTAATGAAATATCCGGCGGAAATTGGGTTGATAATCCTTTTCAAGTAGCGACACTTTGTTTAGCCAAGAAAATTAATTACACTCCAAAAGCTTACTATTATTGGAGAAAAATATATTCAAATGATGCAGAAAGACTCAAAGACTATACAATACCTTTTAATAGAAGTTTTGAAATTCATTCTTGGCTAAAAGAACACAATATTAAAGATAGAGCTATTTTAGAAAATCTTGCGTGTAGAGAGCTCTCTTACATAAATTTGGTATTGGAGAAGAAAAACATATCAAATTTGAAAGATTGTATTAAAAAAATTTTTGAATTGCTTGAACTAATGAATGTCGAAATGGTTTTAAACTCGGATGTTGTAAAAAAAGGCGATAAAAAGAATTTAAGATTTTTGATAAAACATCCGTATATTTATCGCTACAGAAGACTTTTTGATATTTTTAGGCGAGAAATCTTTAGTATTCGTTGGAACAAAAAAGATAGATACATAAAACTATTTGGAAAATTTTTATACAAGAAAAATGAGGTAATATAATGCAACTGGTAATAATTGCAGGAGGAAAAGGTACAAGACTTGGGTTAAAGGATATTCCGAAACCAATGGTTAAAATTGGCGAGAAGCCTTTATTAGAACATCAAATTGAATTGGCAAAAAAATACGGCATCAATGAAGTTTTTATACTCTCAGGTCATCTAGCAAATGTAATTGAAGAATATTTTGGTGATGGTTCTAATTTTGGTGTAAAAATTCATCATATTGTAGAACCCTATCCGCTTGGAACTGCAGGCAGTTTAAAACTACTAGAAGGTCAATTAAATGACAGATTTTTGGTTTTCTACGGTGACGTTGTAATGGATTTTGACATAAAATCATTTTTTGAGTTTGATAAACAATACGATTCTATCGGTACAGCAATTATTCACCCAAATGACCATCCTTATGATAGCGATTTGTTAGAAATTGACAACAATAACAGAGTTGTAAAAGTTCTTCCAAAACCGCACAAAGAAGGAGAATATTATCAAAATTTGGTCAACGCAGCTGTTTATATATTTTCATCAAAAATATTTAAATATATTGAAGATGGCATTTCTCAAGATTTTGGAAAACATATTTTACCAAAAATTGTTGAAGCCGATGAAACGCTAATCGGTTATAGAACTCCTGAATACATTAAAGATATGGGAACTGCTGATAGATTTGAAGCTGTAAAAAACGATTTTCTTACGGGAAAAGTTGCAAGATTAAACAAACAAAATAAACGCCCATGCATATTTCTTGATAGGGATGGAGTTATTAATCGCGACATGGATTCAATGCCTTTATGCAAAGATTTTGAATTGTTAGATGGTGTTGCGGAAGCAATAAAAACAATAAACAAAAGTGATTATTTGTCTGTTGTGGTAACGAATCAGCCAATGATTGCAAAAGGTTTTGTAAGTTTTGAAGAAGTCGAAAATACACATAAGAAGATGGAAACATTGCTTGGCGAACAGCACGCTTATTTGAACGGGATTTATTATTGTCCGCATCATCCGGAGAAAGGATTTGAAGGCGAAGTTCCGGAATTAAAGATTGAATGCGAATGCAGAAAACCAAAAGCCGGCATGATTTTTAAAGCTGCTGAGGAGTTGAATATTGATTTAAATAACTCTTGGATGATTGGCGATAGCAAACGTGATATAGAAGCAGGTAAAAATGCAGGTTGCAAAACAATTTCGATAAAAGAAAATTTTGGCGCAGATTATGTAGCAGAAGATCTAAAAGACGCAATTAATTATATATTAGAAGGAGTAGAAAATGAGTAAAAACATTTTAATTACAGGTGGAGCTGGTTTTATTGGAAGCCATTTATGCGATGCTTTATTGGCTCAAGGACATAAAATTACAGTATTTGACAATCTTTCACTAGGACGTTTGAGTAATATTGAAGAAGCTCAAAAGAATTCAAATTTTATATTTATCAAAGGCGATATTCTAGATAAAAATGCATTATTTGAAGTTTTCAGAAACGGCAATTTTGACACAATTTTTCACATGGCAGCAAATTCTGATATTGCAAAAAGTCACGCTAATCCAAATGTAGATTTTGATAATACTTTAACTACAACCTATAACGTTTTGCTTGGCATGAAAGAATTTGGCGTTAAAAATATTGTTTTTGCCTCAACTTCCGCAATCTATGGTGACACCGGAGTTTCTGTTACAGAAAACTACGGGCCATTATTCCCAATATCTCATTATGGAGCTTCAAAGTTGGCGTCAGAAGCTTATATATCTAGCTTCTGCGAAAACTACGGCTTCAAAGCATGGATTACACGTTTTCCTAACGTTGTTGGTGAAAGAGCTACGCACGGCGCTATTTACGACTTTATTAATAAATTAAGAAGAAACAACAAAGAGTTGGAAGTTTTGGGTGATGGTACTCAGATTAAACCTTATTTATACGTAAAAGATTTGGTAGAAGCAATTTTGCTTGTTTGGTCTACAACTTCAGAACAAATCAATTACTACAATCTTGGAGTTGAAACCAGAACAACTGTTCGTGAAATGGCAGAAATGGTTATCGAAGAAATGAAATTGGATGCGCAAATTAAATATACCGGTGGTAATAAAGGCTGGGTCGGTGATGTTCCGGAATTCAGTTATAGCTTAGATAAAATTCATTCTTTAGGATGGAATCCTAAAGTCACATCAAATGAAGCTGTTAGAAAATCTATCAGATATATTTTAGACAAAGACTTAAGTGCAGTTGCAAAGTAGAAAGGTGAAATTAGGATGATTATTACAAGAACTCCGTTTCGAATCAGCTTTGCCGGCGGTGGAAGTGATTTGAGGAATTATTACGAAAAATACGGCGGCTCGGTTTTGAGCGTATCTATCAATAAATATATTTATCTTTCAATGCACCCATATTTTGATGATGAATCTTATTTATTAAAATATTCAAAAACTGAACACGCGAAAACATTGGATGAAATTCAACATCCGATAATCCGAACGGTTTTTGATAAGTATGGAATCAAAGGCGTTGACTTTAATTCTAGCGCGGATATTCCTTCCGGAACCGGTTTGGCTTCATCTTCTGCCTTTACGGTTGGTTTAATAAATCTTTGTAACGTATATACAGACAAGTATATGAACAAAGAAGATATTGCAGAACTTGCTTGCAAGGTTGAGATTGAAGACTTAAAAGAACCGATAGGAAAACAAGACCAATATGCTTGCGCATGCGGTGGTTTGAATTTTATCGAATTCCAAAAAGATGGTGAAGTTGATGTAGAAAAACTTTACTTGCAAACCGACGCGTATAGAGTATTAGAAAAGAATTTGTTGATGTTTTATACAGGCACAACTCGTTCTGCCGGAAGCATTTTGGCTGAACAAAAGAAAAACACTACAAATGACGAAGCAAAGATTAATAACTTGCATAAAATGGTTCAACTTTCTAAGGATTTGAAAGAAGAATTGTTGAAAGGCAATATTAACGCGATGGGTGAAATTTTGCATATAGGCTGGATGTATAAGAAAGAATTGGCAAACGGAATTTCTAATCCGGATATCGATTATTATTATGATCTTGCTATGCAAAATGGCGCTTTGGGCGGTAAACTACTTGGCGCAGGCGGTGGCGGATTCTTACTTTTCTATGTGGAAGAACAACACCGTTCAAGAGTTCGTAAAGCGTTGCAAGGTTTGAAAGAGATTAATTTCTCTTTTGACAGCAAAGGTACGCAATTAATTTATTACAATAAACGCGATTTGTATAGGAGAGTTGTTTAAAATGAAAAATTCCATTGATAAATATTTTGACAGACTTAAATCTGCAATAGATGCGCTGGACAGACAGGAACTCGATTATTTTATCCAAATTCTGCTGAAAGCCAGAGATAATGACAAACATATCTATATTATGGGCAATGGTGGTTCTGCTGCGACTGCAAGTCATTTTGTGTGCGATTTCAATAAGGGAATGAGCTATCAGCAGGATAAAAAATTTAAGATGATTTGCCTTAACGATAATGTTGCGACGATGCTTGCGTATTCAAACGATGTTGGATACGAGGATGTTTTTGTTGAACAGTTAAGAAATTTTTTGAAAAAAGATGACGTGGTTATCGGAATTTCAGGTAGCGGAAATTCGAAGAATATATTGAAGGCTGTAGATTATGCGAATTCTGTAGGTGCGGTAACTATCGGACTTACGGGATTTAATGGCGGAGAGTTAAAGAAAAAAGCATCAATGTCTGTGAACGCGAATATTGATGACATGCAAATAAGCGAAGACATCCACATGATGATATGCCACATGATTTACAATATTTTAATGTCAAAAACCACAGAAGGCACAAAGGAGATGATTTATGGATAAACCTAAGATAAGTGTAATTGTGCCTATTTATAAGGTTGAAAAATATTTGGTGCAATGTATAGATTCAATTGTTAACCAAACATTGAAAGATATTGAAATAATTTTGGTTGATGAAGGCGATATGGATGCATGTCGATTTATTATCGACCATTACGAACAGACAGACTGTCGAGTTAAAGCCATCCATGAGAAAAATGGCGGTTATGGAGCATCCGTGAATAAAGGTTTTGATATTGCGACAGGCGAGTATATTTCAATAATTGAGTCTGACGATTTTATCGAACCTACAATGTACGAAGAAATGTACGAGTACGCAAAAAAACTCGACGCCGACGTCGTTAAAACTCCATATTATGAGTATTGGGATAAACACGGTGAAAAAGATGAAAAAATACAACTTTGCTTCTGGTATGCAAAAACAAAAGATGTTCCAGAAAACAAGTTATTTTCAATAGAAGATTATCCAATTCTAATGGGTATTCATCCATCAATATGGGCTGGAATATATAAAAATGAATACATAAAAAATAAAAATATTCGTTGTATAGAAGCAAAAGGTGCCGGTTACGTAGATAATCACTTTAGAACACAAACATTTTGCCAAACAAATAAATTAGCTTTTTTGAATAAACCATTTAATTATTATAGATTATCAAATGAAGATGCATCAACAGTACATTATGACTTAGGAATGTTTATAAAAAGATGGAAAGATGTTCATAATTTATTTGAACAAAAATTTCCTAGCTTATGGAAAACTGTAGCTCCATATTGCATTGAAGAAGAATGGATAAATACTTTTTATAGAGTATTGAAAGAAGATTTTAAAATATCGACTAAATACAAGGATATTCTTATAAAAAACCTTCAATATACAAATGTTGAAGAAATTAAAAATTCACCTTTATTAAAGAAAAGTTCAAAAAAACTGTTATTAAAACTTAAAAAGAATCCTAAAATTCTAAACAAATATATTGGTAATATGCATGGTATTAATAAATCATTTATAGAAATATCTATTTTAGGAATAAAAATTTTAAAAATAAAATTATTAAAAGGAGGTCATTAGTGGCAAAAGTAAGTGTTATTGTACCAATATATAATTCAGAAAAAACATTGAGAAAATGTTTGGATTCTATTCTATCTCAATCTTTGTATGAGATAGAAGTGTTGTGTATAGATGATGAAAGCAAAGATAATTCACGTTTAATTGTTGATGAATATGCTCAAAAAGATTCAAGAATAATTCCAATACATTTATCTGGGAAAGGGTCTTATGGTCGTGCAGTAAATCTTGGAATTGAAAAAGCGAGTGCAGAATTCGTTGGAATCGTTGAAACTGATGATTGGATTAAATCCAATATGTACGAAGTTTTGTATAATCTTATTTTAAAAAAACAGGCTCAAGTTGCAGTCGGTTCATATTATGTAATGAAAAATTTAAAAACAAATAAGTGGGAGTATTGTAACAGTCTGAAGGATAACATTTTACTGGACGATGAAACTTTTAATATTTCATTATCACCTAATTTAATTTCAAAAACAGCATATCCTTGGAAAAATTTATATAATAAAGAATTCCTGTTAAAATACAATATTAAATTTAGAGAAGATTTTGGAGGTTCTTATCAAGATCAAATATTTAATGCAGAAATATTATCACATGCAACCAAAATGGTAGGTACAACAGAACCGTTATATTATTATAATTTAGATAATGACGAATCTTCAACAAATAATGGAACGACAAATATATTATATCCATTAAGAAGAATCCAAACTAGAGATGTTCTATTAAACAATAAAGTATTTAATAACGAAGTAATGGAATATTTTTGGCATCAAACATATATTGGTTTAATGTTCTTTTTCAAAAGAACTAAAAATAATTTTAAACCGAAATATTATAATGAAATGAGAAAATTATTAAAATTATCAAAAAATGATAATTTAATATTTAAATATTTTGATAAAAAAGAAAAGAAAATATTTAATAATATCTTAAATATTAATAATTATTATGTTTATTCAATATCAAATTTAATATTAGATAATGTGAAATTTTCAATTGAAAATGTCATCGCTGCATTGTATGAAAATAAATTGTTATTATCACTTTTAGATAACTTTATACCAAAAAATTCTAAAAAAGTTCTATTTTTTGCATCACCTGATTTTGGAGATAATACAAAAGCTTTTTATGATTATTTGCTAACTCATTCTGAACATAAATTTAATAATTTTGTGTTTCTATACAAAAATAAATGGTGGAAACGAAATCTAAAAAATTATAAACATTTATTTTTAGAAACAAATACGGATATTAAATGTGAATATAAGCCTGTAAAATCTATATCCGGATTATGGTCAATTTTAACTTCAAAAAATTATGTTATCAATGAGCGTTTTTTACCTCATATGAATTACCTTTCAAATAAACATATTGTAATCAATTTATGGCACGGTATGACAATTAAAACTATTGGTTACATTGAAAAGCATATTAGTCAAACAATTAAAGATAATTACAAATGGTTAGGAGAAAATTCCTATTTATTTGCTACATCTGATATTTTTAAAGCACTATTATCTAATAGTTTTATGACTGAACCAACTAAAATATTTATAACGGGTCAGCCTAAAACCGATTGTATATTAAACTATGATAAATTTAATAAAGTAAAAAAACTTTTTAACTTGGAAAAGTATAATAAGGTTATTTTATACACTCCAACATATAAAGAATTTTGTAGAGCTGAAGATATTAAACCAATGTTTAAAAATATCTTCTACTGTGATGATTATAATGAAAATGATTTTTATTCATATCTGGAAAAAAATAATATTTTATTAATATTCAAGCCTCATTTATTTGACGAATCATTTTATAAAAGAAATCAAGGTTTAGTAAATTTTGAACATTCAAATATAAAATTAATTAATGATATATTTTTGAAAAAAAACGATATTGCATTATATGAAATTTTTAAATATGTAGATGTATTAATTTCTGATTTTTCTTCAATAACAGTTGATTTTGCAATATCTAAAAAGCCAATAATCTATCTTTTAAGTGATAAAAAAGCTTATGCAGAAGAAAGAGGAATGAGCTTAGAAGATAATTATGAAATTTTTCTGCCTGGTTATAAAGTAAATAATTATAACGAATTAAAAAATGCGATAACAGATTCTTTAACAACTAACTCAAAAAATAGTGAATTTATTAAATCATTGCCTTTATTGCATAAATATGTGGATTCAAGTGCTTGCAAAAGAATTTGGGAAATTATGAAAGGATTAATTTAGTGATAAAACATATCATTCAAAATATATTTTCAGTAAAAAATAATAACTTCCATAAAATCATCACTTTTCTTGGAATAAAGATAAAATTTAAAATTAACAACAAAGTTTTAACTGCATACATGGAAAAACAATTTAGCGTTATAAATAAGACTAATGCAACGATAATGCAATGCTTAAATGAATGTAATAAAAAATTATCTTATATTGATAAATTAAATATAAACAGAAAAATATTCTGGAATACTCCCGGAGTGTGGAATTTTTTAGGTGGAAATTTCAAGCAATACATTATTCAAAATAATATGCTAGATGTTATTAATAAATTAAAAAACAATTTGGATAATGAATCTCAAAACTTGGTGGATAATCTTTATGAAAGATTGATTTTATTCCCAAATTTAGAAGATTACGATTGCTTTATTGGTGACTTTAAAAAAGTTCAGGAAAAATATCGCTTACCTGAAGAACGCCTAATGAAAGAATCTTATTCTGCTGAAAAAAATGAATATAAACAAAAATATAAATTCAGTACTGAATATGGCTTCAATGGTGATGTCTTTTATTATCATCATGGCTTACGTTTTTCAAATAATAAGATTAAAGAATATATAAAAAATAAAGACTTTATTGACGGTGGTGCATTTATTGGCGATAGTGCACTTATATTACAAGAATATAATCCTAAAAAAATATATTCTTTTGAACTAATGAAAGAATTTTGTTCAAATTATAAAACTAATATGGAATTAAATAATATACCTGCAAATAGATATGAAATACTTTGTAAGGGTATATCAGATAAAATTTCAAAAACATCAATCTCAATTAATTCATCTTTTAATCAAAGACAATCATTAAGTAATAGTGGAAATGTAAAAGTTAATCTTATTGATATTGATTCTTTTGTTAATTCAAAGAATTTAAATGTTGGATTTATTAAATTAGATATTGAGGGTACAGAAATGGATGCTCTTGAAGGAATGATACAAACTATTCAAAATAATAGACCAGTATTATCAATTGCTATTTATCATAACCCTATACAATTTTTTGAATTAAAGCCTAGATTGGAAAAAATTACAAAGGATTTAAATTACAAATTTGAAATAAAGAAATTAGAAGGTAATATCTATCATCCATTAATTGAAACAGTTTTATTTGCATATCCTTCTGAATTATCTGGAGAATTTTAATGAAAAAAATTATTACATATGGAACTTTTGATTTAATGCATCAAGGACATTTAAATATATTAAAAAAAGCGAAAGCAATGGGAGATTATCTTATTGTTGGTGTAACAAGTGAAAACTATGATTTTTCAAGAGGGAAATTAAATGTTTCTCAATCTTTAATGGAACGTATAGAAAATGTTAAAAAAACTGGGCTTGCTGATGAAATAATCGTAGAAGAATATTTCGGTCAAAAAATTCACGACATAAAAAAATATAACATAGATACATTTGTTATAGGTTCAGATTGGCTAGGTAAATTCGATTATTTAAGTCAATTTTGTAATGTAATCTATTTAGATAGAACTAAAGGTGTTTCTTCTACAGAATTAAGAAATAAAAAAAATAATATTTTGAAGTTAGGTATTGTTGGAAATGGAAGAATTGCTAAAAGATTTATTAAAGAATCTAAATATGTAAGCGGAATTGATGTAGAATATATATTTGGTAGAAATCCTATAAACTTGCAAAATGTTTGTGATAATTTTGAATTAAAAAATTATTTTACTGATTACAATGCGTTTTTAAATGAAGTAGATGCAGTTTATATTGCATTGCCACATATTTTACATTATGAATATGCAAAAAAAGCACTACAAAATAACAAACATGTTCTTTGCGAAAAGCCAATAACGCTGTCTAAAAATAAAACAAAAGAATTATATGATATTGCCTCAAAAAAGAATCTTATTCTGCAAGAAGCAATTAAGACTGCGTATGCTCCATGTTTTGATAAATTAATTAATGTTGCGTTAAGCGGTATTATTGGAGAAATCAAAGATGTTGATGCTACATTTACAAAATTAATTTCTGATAAAACTCTAAGAGAATATAATTTAGAATTAGGTGGTGGCAGCTTAAGAGAGTTAGGTAGCTATCCTCTTTTAATAATTACAAAATTATTAGGGATAAAACCTGTGAGTATTGATTATGTATCAATAATAGATGAAAAAACTGGAGTTGATACTATGACGAAAGTTTTACTTCTATATAAAAATGCAGTTGCAACTGCAAATGTTGGAATCGGTGTAAAAAAAGAAGGATGTTGTATTATTTCAGGTACTGATGGATATATATATATTCCTGCCCCATGGTGGAAAACTGAATACTTTGAAATTAAATTTGAAAATCAAAATAATAATCAAAAAGTATTTTGTAAATTTGATGGAGATGGATTAAGATACGAAGTATCAGAATTTTTGAAGGCAATTATAAATAAAACTTCTTGCTATCAATTAACAAAAAAGGAATCAATATTTATTTCTTCAGTTATAGAAGATTATAAGTATAAATATGAAAATAATAATATAAAAATTATACAATAGGAGCAAAGTAAATGATTTACACAATTTTAGGGGGCGGGTTGTCCGCGATTTCGTTAGCTTATTTTTTACAAAAAAATGAAAATATCGACGAAATTCACATATTAGAAAAAGACGACACGCTCGGCGGTATCTGTCGTACATACATTAAAGATGGCATTGAATACGACGTCGGCCCGCACATTATCTTCTCCAAAGACAAAGAAATCTTGGATTTGATGAACAATCTTCTCGGCGAAAATAATGAAAAACATCGCCGTTCTAACAGAATTCTGCACAAAAGAAGATTCGTTCAATATCCGTTCGAAAACGATTTATCAAAGCTTCCGCAAGAAGACATTGACTACTGCGTAAACGGTTTCTTACACAATCCATACGAAAACTACGACGCAAAAAACATGCTTCAATTCTTCTTAAAAACTTTCGGCGAAGGGATTACAAATACTTACCTAAGACCTTACAACGAAAAAATCTGGAAGTTTGACCCAAGTTTTATGGATACACAAATGGTTGAAAGAATTCCAAAACCGCCAAAAGAAGACATTATAAGAAGCGCAAATGGCGAAACGATAGACGGCTACTTGCACCAATTGTACTTCACTTATCCAAAACAAGGCGGAACGGAAGCATTAATCAAAGCCTTTATCGCAAAACTTAGTGACAAGGTTAAAATTCACGTAAACAACAAAGTTCTTAAAGCAAAAAAACAAGGCGACAAATTCATCGTTACAACTTCTGAAAAAGAATACGTTTCAGACAAAATCGTCTCAACTATGCCTGCAAATGAGTTCTGCCATATTTACGAAGACGCAGGAAAGCCTGCTGAAATTTTAGAAACAGCAGACAACCTTCGCTACAACTCAATTGCAATCTGCATAGTAAACGTAAGCAAAGACTATGCAGGCGACAACTACGCATTTATGGTTGCTGACAAAAACGTGAAATTCCACAGAATTTCAAAACTTGACTTTATGGGCGAAAATTACCATAAAGAAGGAACTGCAACTTACATGGCTGAAATTACATACCGTAAAAACGACCTGAACGACAAAGCTACAGATGAAGAACTTACACAAAAGGTAATAGAAGGACTTGAAACAATCGGCTTTATCGATTCAAAATCAGACGTAAATTTCACAGACCTAAAACGTTTTGAATACGCCTACGTAATCTATGATTTGAAGCATAGACAAAATATGGACGCAATCAAAGATTATTTTGCTAATCAAGGCGTATACCTAAACGGACGCTTCGGCTCATTTGAATACCTAAACATGGACGCAATCATCAGACAGTCCTACAAGTTAGCAGAAAGTCTAAAAGCATAAAACCTTGTTTTAAACTTGAGTTTATGATATAGTTTTAATGCCGTACTCCACGGGGACGTAGCGTTCTCTCGACTCGAAGTGATTGCGAGGTGCAGAGCCTACTGTGAGGGGTACAGAATAATTGCCTATGTAAATAAGGCTGTTGATAGTTTAGATTATGATGGCGCAAGATATCGAACCGTGTCAGGATGGAAGCATAGCAGCACTAAGGTAACCCTTGCGGGTGTCATAAATTTAAAAAGTAGGTCTTATTTACAAAATCAATTAAGCTGTATTTCGATAGGTAGTGGTACGGCTTTTTTATTTTCTAAATGTATTTAGAAACACAAATAATTTAACAAAATTTTTCTACAGCTTTTACAAATCCATCATTCTCAACAGTATCAGTAATATAATCCGCTATAGATTTCAATTCATCAGTCGCATTACCCATTGCAATCTTGATTCCACCTGCTTTAAGAAGCGCTATATCATTGTTTTGATCACCAATAGTCAATGTTTCAGCCTCATCAATTCCCCAATATTTCTGTAAAAATTTAACTGCGCAATATTTCGAACCTTCTTTATTAGAGAATTCCAAAAAATAAGGTGTTGATTTAATAATATACAAATCCGGAAATACTTTTGGCAACTCTTTTTCAAATTTATTAATTTTCTCGGGATGATTATAATCAATCGCAAGCAATTTATTCACGCTATTTTTTTCTACTTCACAAAAAGACTTTATTGTATATTTTGTATGCAAATTATTACAGTAACGCTCAATTTCGGGACATTTTGACTCTGAATACAAAATATCATCGTTATACAAATTCAAATGTATATTTTCAGACTTTGCCCAATCAATAATTCTTTGCGCTTGTTCTTCTGTTAAACATCTTTTATAAAGCGTTTCACCGTTATATTTTACAAGCCCGCCTTGATAAGAAATAACAGGTGTATCCAACCCTAAATCGTTTGCAATAAGTTCAGCTGCTGCATTCATTCTGCCTGTAACAAGAACAACTTTTATACCTTTTTGACAAAGCTCTTTTATACATTTTTTCACACCAGCAGTAAAATTACCCTCAGGAATTAAAATTGTACCGTCTATATCCGTTGCAACAAGTTTTATCATAATATTTCCTCTTCAATCAAGATGTCATGTCCTATATCTTGCATAAGCTCTAAATAAGAATAAAAATGCTTAGACATAGCGTTCAAATATTGACTCAATACTTCTTGATGTCCGTTTTCATTAATAACTAAATCTGTATAAGAATTTTTTCCGCTAATATAACCTTCTGTTGAAAGTTTAACAATTTTTCTGGAATCTTCTAGGATTTTTTTAGAATGTTCCATGTTTTCAGCAGAATATTTAAATACATTATAATCTTTTTTCAATTCATATTTAAGTTGATATTCGTAAGCTTTTTTGCTTGCTTTACTTCTTTCTAAAAAGATTTGCGCCTTTTGAATTTCAGGCGTAAAATTGTACAAAATAGGCATGTCAATAGTTCCACCTACAAAAGCACCGCCAAAATCATTTGGTGCGCTCCTATGCGCTTGCCAAGCGTAACCTCCGGCAATACTTATATCAGGTACACGATTTCTCTTTGCCATAGTTACTTCAAATTCAGCTTTATTAATATTTTTTTGAGAAATTTTAACCATATAACTATATTGAAGCGCGATATTTTCCAAAAAATTGTATTCCGGAAGTTGAATATTCAAAAATGCCCAATTACCAAGCAATGATGCTTCTTTAGTATCATACATAACGCTATCATCACCCGTATTTAAAATTTTATTCAATTCAAATTGTTTCGCTAAAAGATTTGCTTTTGCACGATTTACAGCAATTAACTGCTGTGCATATTGAATATCGGCTTTCAAGTTATCTATTTCATATGAAGGATACTTTGGTTTGTCAGTCGTAATTTGGACCAAATTTTTGAACAGCTTTAAACGTTCTTCTTGAATATTATAAACTGATTTTGCGTAAAGAATATCAAAATAAGCCTGCATTATTTGCAATTTAAAATTATGTTCTGCTTGTTTTAATTCAGTTTCTTTAATACTGTATTCTTCAGTTGCGACTTTTTTTCTAATTCCGCGTTTTAAAACTTCAATAGGTAACGAAACACCGGCTTGAGAAGAGTTGCCTAAAGCAACATTCCCCATAACTATGTTAGATTGAATTTGCGGATTTTGAAGTCGATTTGCAATTTTAATATCTTTTTCCGTAGCCTTAAGCTCCATCCGCTTGATTTTAAGATCACAATTTTGTTTTAATCCAATTTGTATCATGCTATCTAAATCAACATTTTTAACATTAGCAAATGTTGATATTTGAGTGGCTAAAATTATAACCAATGTAAATACAAATCTCTTCATACGAATATATTCTAACATAAAAATTTTAATAAAAAAAAGGTAGAAAAGCTAACGCCTTTCCACCTTAAATAATTATTCTGTTACTGCGTCATAACAATCTGAACAAATTGTTTCGTGTCCAGCGTGTTCGCCGAGTTTTCTAAACTTCCAGCAACGTTCGCATTTTTCACCTTCCGCCTTTGTTACCCAAACTGTTATGCCACCTTCTGTGTATTCGTTTAATACTTCTGCCGGTGCTTCATCAGCCACATAAGCTTGAGAAGTAATAAAGATATCAGCTAAATCTTTAGCGTTAGCTTTCAAGATTTGACTATCATCAGATTTAACATAAACTGCAACTTCTAAAGAGCTTCCAACTTTCTTTTCTGCTCTTAGAGGTTCAATTGCACGAGTTACAACTTCTCTTGTCTTTAAGATTTTTGTAAAATCTTCTTCAAGCTGGTTATTGTTCCAAGTTTCATTTACCCCAACCCAATCAGCAAGCAAGATACTTTCCAATCCGCCACGTTGCATTTCAGGAGTGTTTTGCCAGATGTCTTCTGCTTGGTGAGGCATTACAGGAGTTAGAATTCTAACCAAAACTTGCAATGTTTCATAAAGAACAGTTTGACAAGCGCGTCTTGAAACTGATTTTTTGCCTGCTGTATAAAGTCTGTCTTTTACGATATCAAGATAGAATGAACTCAAGTCTACCGCTGCAAAGTTTTGCAAGCATTGGAAATACTTGTAGAATTCATAGTTATCAAACGCAACTGTTACTTCTTCAACCACCTTGTTTAGTTTGTGAAGCGCGAATTTATCGATTTGTTTCAAATCTTCGTATTTCACATAATCTTTTGCAGGGTCGAAATCAAAAATATTACCAAGCAAGAATCTTGCAGTATTTCTTGTTTTCTTAAATATTTCAGCAAGCTGTTTAATAATGTTATCGCCGATTTTAGTATCATTTCTATAATCTACTGACGCTGCCCAAAGTCTTAAAATATCAGCACCATAGTTTTTAATAATATCATCAGGTCTAATATAATTACCTAAAGATTTAGACATTTTTCTACCGTCTTCACCAAATACGAAACCGTGTGTAAGAACTGATTTGTAAGGTGCTTTACCTTGTACAGCCATTGAAGTTAATAGAGAAGATTGGAACCAACCTCTGTGTTGATCAGAACCTTCCAAATACATTTCAACAGGAGTATGCCCCAATTGTTCTGAACGTTTTTCAACAACAGCTCTCCAAGTAACACCTGAATCAAACCAAACGTCCATAATGTCTTTTTCTTTTCTGAAATGTTTTTTACCGCAATTAGGACAAACAAAGTCTTTTGGTAACAATTCTTCTGCAGAGTATTTAACCCAAGCATCAGAGCTTTCTTTTTCAAATATTTTTGCTACGTTTTCAACAGTTTCATCTGTAACAATAGGTTCACCGCATTCTTCGCAGTAGAATACAGGAATTGGAACACCCCACGCTCTTTGACGAGAAATACACCAATCAGTACGACCTTGAACCATGTTAGAAATTCTTGCTTCACCGCTTGCAGGAATCCATTTAACACCCTTAATAGCTTCTAATGTAGCATCTCTGAATTTGTCAACCTTAACAAACCATTGAGGAGTTGCTCTGTAGATTACAGGATTTTTACATCTCCAACAGTGTGGATAAGAGTGATTAATATCAGCAGCCGCAAGCAATGCGCCACAGTTTTGAAGTTTTTCAATAACAATTTTACCACCCTTATAGTAAGGAATTCCTTCTAAATCTTTGTCGCCGACGATTTCTGTCCAAACGCCTTTACTGTCAAGCGGTGAAAATACTTCAATATTGTATCTGCAACCTACTTCATAGTCTTCAAGACCGTGTCCCGGTGCTGTATGAACCGCACCTGTACCGGCATCTAATGTAACGTGTTCACCTAAAATAATTGGTGATTTTCTGTTATAAAGCGGGTGATTTGTATTCAATAATTCTAAATCAGCACCCTTAACAGAGCCGATTACGTTAATATCTTTTTCTTCCCAATTAACGCCTTCAAGGAAGCTTGCTAACAAGCCTTGAGCGATTACATAAACATCGTTGTTGTATGTGAAGAATGTATAATCAAATCTTGGGTGCATACTGATTGCCATGTTGGAAGGAATTGTCCAAGGAGTTGTTGTCCAAATTACCGCATAAACATTTTTGTTTGGAAGGTCAACCAATTTGCCGATTTTTTCTGTTGCTTCTTCATCAAATTTGAATCTTACATAGATTGAAGTAGAAGTATGATCTGCGTATTCAACTTCTGCTTCAGCTAAAGCAGTTTCGCAAGAAGCGCACCAATAAACAGGTTTCAATCCTTTTTCGATA
The DNA here is from genome assembly GCA_934777245.1 of uncultured Candidatus Melainabacteria bacterium. The sequence continues at coordinate 54,335 of CAKVND010000005.1, forward strand.
TAACCTTTTTTATACATATCGCCGAAAACTCTAACTTGTTCAGCTTCAAATTCAGGATTGATAGTTAAATAAGGATGTTCCCAATCACCCCAAACGCCAAGACGTTTGAATTCTGATTCTTGACCTTTTAAACTGTTCCAAGCAAATTCTCTGCATTTTGCTCTAAGTTCAGCAGGAGTAACAGCTTCGCGTCCGCCTTTAATGTTTTTAACAACTTTATTTTCAATTGGCAAACCATGTCCGTCATACCCTGGAACGTAAGGTGCGTAGAAGCCTGACATAGATTTATATTTAATCAAAATATCTTTTAAAATTTTGTTTAAGGCTGTACCAACGTGAATTTTTTCAGAACTCAAATATGGAGGGCCGTCGTGCAAAATAAACTTGTTTGCCTTATCTCTTTGTGCAATGTTTTTTTCGTAAATTTCATGCTCTTCCCAAAACTTTTGAGTTTCAGGCTCTTTCTTAGTAGCGTTTGCTCTCATTTCCAAAGTAGTCTTTGGCAAGTTTAACGTTTCTTTGTATTCCATATTTTATTCCTCATGTATATTAGCTCTAAATCATTGTTAAACAGCATTTAATCTATTTTTATATATAAAGAATACCACAAACAAAGTGATATTAAACTTCAATTTCTGCTTTTTCACCAATAAAATCTTTTTGAAAACTTACATCGTGTTTAATTTTAGTAAGTGTATTTGTTTTTAAATTTTTCATTTTTATAAATTCAGCCATTTTATTGTAATCGAATGCATTTTCCCAGCGCGCTATAACAACAGTTGCAACACAATTTCCTATCAAATTAACAGTCGTTCTGCCCATATCTAAAATTTGATCAATGCCTAATAAAACCGCCACACCTACAATTGGAATATTAAAACTTGTTAGTGTCCCAGCCAAAACAATTATTGAAGCCCTAGGAACACCCGCAACACCTTTACTTGTAAGCATAAGAGCAAACATAACAACCAACTGTTGTTCAATTGTCATATTTATACCAACCAACTGAGTCGAAAATAAAACGGCCATTGCCAAATAAAGTGTTGAACCATCAAGATTGAATGTATATCCGGTTGGCATCACAAAACCTACAATAGATTTTGGAACCCCGAATTTTTCCATAATAGTCATTGCTTTTGGCAATGCAGCTTCAGAACTCGCAGTTGTAAAAGACAATAACGCCGGTTCTTGAATTGCTTTAATCAAACCTCTCACAGAAATTTTTACAAGCTTACAAGCTATAACCAATACAACTGCAACAAAAACAACCAAAGCTACATATAAAGATAATATTATTTTTCCATAATTTAACAAAATTATTATACCATTTGACCCAACTGTATAAGCTATAGCGCCAAAAATTCCCATTGGGGCAAAAAACATCACATATTCTGTGAATTTAAACATAACAGATGCAACTGAACTTAATATATCTATAACCGGTTGAGCTTTTTTACCTACCGCACAAACAGCGAGAGCAAAAAAGATACAAAAAACTACGATTTGCAATAAATTACCATCAGACATCGCTTGAAATATACTTGTAGGACAAAGACTCAAAAGCAACTCACCAAAAGAATTATGATGCGTTGTTGATGCCATTTCTACAATACGGTTTAAACCTGTTTGAGTAGATGCAATATGTTCCATTCCAACACCGGGTTTAAATAAATTTGCAAATCCTAAACCTATAAATAACGCCATTATCGTTACTACTTCAAAATAAGCAATAGTCTTAATTCCCAAACGACCAAGACTTTTTACATCTCCATGCCCTGCTATTCCAACAACAAGCGTTGCAAAAAGCAATGGTGCAATAATCATTTTTATCATTCTAAGAAAAATTTCTGCTAATACATGAAGCTTTATTGCAAAAGCCGGAAATGCCCAACCAACTATAATTCCTAAAATTAATGCTATAAAAATCGCTATCGTTAATCGTGATTGCTTCAAAATCTTTTCCTTCTCATTTTTTACGCTATATGAAGTTCTAATACCTTCTTTAATACTCAATTATACACGAAAAAGATTTTATGCAAAAATTTAATGAAGCATTCTTGAAGATATCATATCATTTAATCAAGAAGGCTAGTAATACAAGATTAAACGAACACATTTATTACACAAAAAAAAGACTTTTCTAATAGAAAAGTCTTTTTAAAAATGCCCTTGGCCAGACTTGAACTGGCACCGAGGGTGAACCCCGATTGGATTTTAAGTCCAACGCGTCTACCGATTCCG
>CAKVND010000006.1 GCA_934777245.1 uncultured Candidatus Melainabacteria bacterium
CGATTACCCCGACCATTGCAAGCGTATATACCATAAAATTTGCTAAATATCCCATTTATTACATCCTTTGTTTATGAAGTCAATAAGTGAATAAGTGAATAGGTGAATAAGTTCATTTTAACTATTATTAATTTTAAACTTTGTTAAAATTTGAACATATTGTTGGACTGAAAGCCCAACCTACTATTTAATATTAACGCACTTTATAAAAACAAAATTTAATACGAACTTATTCACTCATTCACCTATTCACTTATTCACTCTCTACATCTTTCATCTATTTAACAATCCACGAACTAAAGTCAACCTTCCTGTCCATCTTCAACCTCAAAATCGCTGTAATCGAAATCTTCGCCACTTTGAGTTTGTTCTTCTGCTTCCATTTCAGCATCAGGTTCATCATTATCCGCCGACGCAGAAGACGAATCATTAACCTTTTCAATTCTTACACCGAAACGGTCATTAATAATAACCAATTCGCCTGAAGCAACTGATTTTCCGCCAACTTTTAAAGTTACTTTATTATCATATACAGAACACAAATCAACAATTAAGCCTTCTTCAATACTCTTAAGTTCGCCAAGAGTAACTTTAACTTTGTCAAACTCTGCCAACATGTCGACTTGTATACTATCCCATAAATTAGTATTTGTATCTTCTTCCATACTGCCTCCTCCGCTATTATCGTATGGTTCTATAATTTTAATATTTGGTTTAACTTGAAATTTTTGAACAATATTGTTGCACACAAGTGTCATCTCAGACGAGTTGCTATTTTCAAACACAACAATATCACCAACATCAAGCCTTTTTATATCTGCAACAGGGAAAGTTGTGCTTCCCAAAATCAATTTCACATCAACTAAACTATTTGCAAAATCTTTATCTTCAAATTTTGGCTCTGTTTTTTCAATTTCTTTAGGTGAAAGAATATCTTTCGGTACAGAAATAATGAATTTTGCAGCCGAATCTGAAATTTCACTTTTTACAAAATAAGTAAGATGTAAAATTTCAGTGTATCTTCTATGCGGTTCTATCGTGAAATTAGGCGCAAGCGACTCATATAAAAAGTCATTGAACGCTGTAATAATTCTTGCTTCAAGTTCTGTAACTTCCGTTAAATCAAATCTGCGGTTATTTTTGCCAAGAACTTTATCCAGAATAACATTGATTGCATCTTGCGAAATTCTTATATAAACATCGTTTTTAGAATTTATTTTGACTTTAGTTACAAAGAATGTATCGTTTTGGGAAAGTACATTCATGTTGGTGCTTATAGATGCAAGTTTGTAATCAAATCCATCAAAAAAGAATTCACTGCTGCAGTCTTCCACTACCGGCGTGAAAACTGAATCAAACCATGCAAATTGCTTATATAATTCATCGAAAAATACTGAGTTTATCATACATATCCTGTTTGAAAAGTGAACGAGTGATTAAGTGAATAGGTGAATAAGTTCGTATTAAATTTTTCTTTTTCTATACTGCGTTAAATGAACGAATTTTATTTTGACAATTCTTTAAAGAACTTATTCACTCATTCACCTATTCACTTATTGACTTATACCCCAATTCCTTTCCTTACCACTTTCCCACACTATCGTACCGAATTTTCTAACACAAGACATCAACTATATAGATGAATTTTTAAATAATTCTCTAATTGAACTATTTAACAAAGAGTCTGCTTGTCTTATAATTTTGTGTAAATGAAAGGCATAATATGTTCAAACGTGCGATAAATAAAATTAAAGAAGACATAAAAGTAATCTACGAAAAAGACCCTGCTGCGACTAATATTGCAGAAGTAATTTTTTGTTATCCCGGGCTACAAGCTCTTATTTCGCACCGTATTGCACATAAGCTCGCTTATTGGGGCGTACCATTTATTCCGAGATTTATTTCATATCTTACCAGAATTATTACAGGAATTGAAATCCACCCAAAAGCACAAATAGGCAACCGATTTTTTATTGACCACGGAGAAGGTGTTGTAATTGGAGAAACCACAATTATCGGCGATGATGTGCTTATTTATCAACAAGTTACTCTCGGCGGAACCGGAAATGAGCATGGCAAGCGCCATCCGACCATTGGCAACAATGTAATTATCGGAGCCGGTGCAAAGATTCTAGGCAACATAACAATTGGTAATAATACAAGAGTTGGTGCTGGTTCTGTTGTCGTTGATGATGTGCCGGAGCATTGTACTGTTGTGGGCGTTCCTGGACGAATTGTACAACAAAAATTCATGAATCCGGATGGAATCCTTATGCATAATAGAATCCCAGACCCGATTAAATGTGAAATTAACAGATTAAAGTACGAAGTTCAAGAGTTGAAAGAACAGTACAATAAAACTCAAAAAAACAAGAATATATAAAAACTTTTGAAACTAAATCTTGCAAAGAACTTATGGTTGATATGGTTTAAACAAATCCATTAAATTTTTCCATTGTTTTCCTGCTTCTTTTGAAATTTCATCAAGTTTCATTTGTGCATTTTTACCCAACAACGTTTCGTTTTTACTTTGTACGGAATATGTACCTCGAATATCCAAATAATCTGATTTCAAAAAGTCATCATTGCCGCGTTTAGTTTCATCATATGGATTTTTAACTTGCACTTTAAAATTTGTAGGATGTTTTGCGCTATTGAATTCTACATAATTTAATCCATCATCATAAATCTGTGTATTAATTCTTCTGTTTTCAGTATAACCGTAACTGTTATGTAAAGTTGTTATTTTTGAAGAATATCTATATCGCATCCCTTCAAACATTTCAATTTCAGGTTCATTATCGCCAAGCTGTTTATATGAAATTTTTCTACCTTTTATTGGATCATAAATTAATTCTTCGTGATAATTACCTTTGTCAATTGTTGTTATCATTGGATTTGATTTTCCATTAGCTAAAGTTTTGGGGTCATAATAACGTCTAACTATTGAACCATCTGCTTTTTTAGATTCAACACATTTAAATTCTTCAATGTTTTTATTAAATACTTTTCCAACATTTACTCTGGGTTGTTTAGCTTTTAAAGTTTCTAAAGCTTGTTGTTTAACTTTCATTTCTGCAATACGAGCGGCTTCTTTTTCTGCCGCTGCAGCTTTTAATTTTTCAATTGTTTTTGTGTAAGCCGTTTCTTCGTTTGCAAATTGATGATAATTGCTATATCCTGGATTATAACTACTATCAATGTTATAACCGCTTATTTTATGTTTATATTTTGCATGAGCAGCGTTTTTAGGATTAAACATTAATTCAGCAGAATGTGGCAATGATTCTTCAATCCAAACTTTATCAATTACAGCTTTTTGAGGTTCTGACCAGTGCCTATATTTTTGCGCTCCTTCCATGTGCTGCAGTACACCATTTGTATCAAAATCTTTAGTTAAATTTACATCATGCCCTGTCATTGCCATTGTTTCATGATATTTTTTGTTAATTTCTACTTTATCTCCACCTAAAATACTTCCACCTTTTGTACGTTTTACTTCGGTTTCTCTAAGAGCAGCAAGACCTTCATTTCCGCCTTTTCCTATATATTTACCTTCATCAGCATAAACTCTTGTCGTAGTCTTTCTAACGCCGTTTTCTGCAACTTTAGTCTCGGTTTTATATAATTGTCCTTTAAATACACGTTCCATTTGAACCGTACCATCTAAAGCTGTTCTTACTTTTGTTCCCGCACTTTTAAGTGCTTGTTCTACTTTTGGCGCAGCAACCTTTGAAGAACTTTTAAACATACTAATGCCAAACATAGTTAATTTCCTATTATTAATACAACCTTATATTATATATAAGTAATCAAAATAAAAAAAATTGCGTTAACTTTTGTAACAATATTTAGAAACTTGTGCAATTCTATAAAAGAGAAATACTTTATATATATGTAAGTTACAAATGAATACTAAAAAAGAAACACATAACACAAACCTTTCATACAACCTACACACTAACCTTCTACACATGAGGAATTATTAAACAAGATTCCAATCCTTTCTTAAAGAAAGGATTTTTTTTGCAATAATAGGAGAAAAAGTTAATTTAGATTTTGAATTTAGAAATCTTTTAAGAGGATTTTAATAATAAATAGTTATTAAACAATAGATTGCCACGGGCTAAACGTCCTCGCAATAACGCCTTGTTGAAAAGCCCGACGTCAAGTCATTGCGAGGAGCAAAGGTCATTCTGGCGACGAAGCAATCCATTATATTGAACGCAATCCGCTATCTAACCACCCAACTTAGGCCCGTTGTATTTTTCATAAAGCTTCATGACATCATTAGAAAGCTTATCTCCGTGCACCATTTTTGCATAAGTTTCAGCGATAAATTCCCCGATACTTGTTTGAGCATACCATGAAACCTGACCTGCTGCTTGTTGACACTCTTGATTTGTTAAGAATTCATACAAATCAGGATAACACTTTTTGAATTTTGTTGGATTTTTTTCAAACAATTCCTTATAGCCATCATAAGTTAAACCACCCCAATGATTGCCAATATATTCAACACCATCATTGCTATCAAGCTTCCAAGGTTTTAAATTCAATTCCTTTAAATTTTTAGCATAATCTTGTAAATGCCCCATTTCATGATAGACTGTCTCAATTGGTGATAAATAAGGAACTTCATAATTAAGCTGGTTTTCTCCAAGATTATTTTGATATTGAGTTAGTAACTCCTTTAATTTTTCTTTTTGCTTTTTGTAACTCAATTGACTAAATTCATCTATATTAACATTTATACCTTTTGATTTAAATTTTTCTGCCATAGTTTGTAATGTACATAATGGATTTGCAAAAAAACAATTCTTTTTTGTACTTGCATTCTTGAAAGTATATAACAAATCACGCATTTCACTTGTATTTAAGGAATTATTATCTTTAAAATATTTATTTACTAGTTTTATAATGCTTTCATCAAATACAGGAAAAAGTGTTAATTGTTCACGAGTATGCTCTTGCAAACTAAGCAGTTCTGCTTTTAGTTTAGGTTTTAAAAAAGCTCTATCAAAAAATTTTTTATTTATAACAAATTCACCAAAATTTTCAGATTTTATGTCATGACGTACAAAAGCTATTACATTATCATTTAAATCTTTATAAAATATTTTCTTTGGCATAAATAAATGCCCTTTATTGGCATTACTTACATCAACAAGCCCTCTGTTTGCATAGTTTATCGCATCAAGCGTAAAATTGCCTTTTACTTCGCCAATTTTTAAAACATCTTTTGCAAATTTTATACCTTCTTCTACCGTTTTTGCTTCTTTAAAATCAATGTGCTCTGCAAGGTTTTGTAATTGCATTTTTTCGTTACAAAGTTTTGTAAGCTTGCTTGTTTGGTGTTTAGGAATTAATATGCAGGCGGTTACAGCACTGCCAAGTACGCCTAAAGCAGCAATTCCGACTTTTACTCCGGTGGACATTTTATCCTTTGGTTTTTTGATTTTATTTACAGCAGAAATTTCTACCGTATCAGGCGGACACGATAGTGGCTGTGTTGCTTGTGCAGGAAGCGGATTAGACTCTACCCCCCTCCCCCGAAATGCAAGCGTACATGGGATTTGAGAGTTTTGATAATAATTTTGAGGTAAAATCAAATTATTATTAATTGATGCCATGTTATTTCCTTCTATTTTTTTACAACCTTATATTGATAAAGTCTAAAACAAAATAAAAGTTGCTAAATTTGGAGTAGAATATTAAGGAATTGTAACAATGATAACTCTCTCCTAAGGAGAGATAGAATTTCTTAATGAAAGGACATAAAATTTTTCAGTTGATTTAATCCTTGAATTTAGAAATTCTTGAGAGGGTGTTATATTTTAAAAAGCTGGATTCTTTATTTTACAATAAACTTCCCCGCTTGTAGGTATCACTACTAATAAGGAAGTGAGGTGTCAAATCGGCTTCAGAATGACGGCACGCCGGGAAGTCTCACGCCAAGTCATTGCGAGAAAATCACCAGATTTTCGTGGCAATCTAAGTTTGTGAAAATGTTTTTTATAATTTATAATACCCTCTCCCTAGCCCTCCCCCAAGGGAGGGGACAGGCTAAAGACATTCATGCAAGCGCATATCACTCCCCTCTCCTTTTTCATTTCTACATGGAGAGGGTGCCGAAGGCGGGAGAGGGTATTATTAACCTTGTACAAGCGCATATCACGCCCTACCTCTCTTTATAGGGGGAGGGCGCAGCTGTTGGCGAAACTCAGTTGAGCCTTACAGATGCGGGTGGGGGCTATTGGAGTTGAAAATGGAAAATGGAAAATTGTTTTAAGATTTTTGTTTGTTAAATACGATTATTGGATGATTTGGAAATAAAATAAAAGTTATTCAAAAGCTGGATTCTTCATTTTACAATAAACTTCCCCGTTTGTAGGTATCACTACTAATAATGAAGTGAGGTGTCAAATCGGCTTCAGAATGACAGCACGCCGGGAAAGTCCGACGCCAAGTCTTCGCAAGAAGCGACAATTATACATTAGAAACTACTTCCAATTGACGACAAGTTATGCTTGCAATATGATTTTTATATTATGAATTATGATTTTAAACAAGCTGAAAAACTATTAGAAAAAGAATTTGAAAGAGTAAACGATATTCGCGACTTTAACCAACGCAAAGTTCTAAAGGCTTTTTTTGACAACAAAGTTGCACCCGAACATTTTTACACAGTTTCAGGTTACGGACACGACGATTTGGGTAGAGAAGTCTTGGATAAAGTATTTGCGCAAGTTTTTTGCGCAGAAAAAGCTCTTGTTAGAATACACTTTGCGTCAGGCACACACACTCTTGCATGCGCACTTTTTGGCAATTTAAGAGCAGGCGATAAGCTAATTTCTGTTGCAGGAACACCTTATGACACTATGCAAGAAGTTATCGGAACTGCAGGCGACGAGGAAACAAAGCGTTCTTCACTTATCGGCAACGGTGTTTTGTATGACGAAGTTCCATTAATCAACGGCATGGAAATTGATTTTGAAAAACTGGAAGAAATGATTGATGATACGACCACAATGGTTTTAATTCAACGTTCTAAAGGATACTCAACAAGAAAATCACTTTCTATGGAAACAATTGAAAAAATCTGCAAAATTGTAAAATCCAAAAACCCAAATTGCATTTGTTTTGTAGACAACTGCTACGGTGAATTCGCGGATACAAAAGAACCTCTAGAAATCGGAGCTGACCTTATGGCAGGCTCTCTAATAAAAAATGCAGGAGGTGGAATTGTTGAAGCTGGCGGATACATCGCAGGGAAAGAACTTCTGGTTGACCGTTCCGCAAATAGGCTGACAGCTCCAGGGATTGGCGCAGAAGGCGGTGCAATGTTTAACCAGCACAGATTGATTTTTCAAGGTCTGTTTATGGCACCATCAATCGTTTCAGAAGCAATCAAAGGCGCAATTCTTGCCGCAAAAGTTTTTGAAGATATCGGTTTTAATTCAAGTCCTAAGTATTACGAAAAGCGAACAGATATTATTCAAAATATTATCTTTGGCGCTCCAGAACCATTGGAAGAATTTTGCAGAACCATTCAATCGCTTTCACCTGTTAACGGTTATGTAACTCCAATCCCTGAGTACATTCCGGGGTATGAAGACAAAGTGATTATGGCAGGTGGTACGTTTATTGAAGGCTCTACGATTGAACTTTCTGCTGACGGTCCAATGCGCGCACCTTATGTAGCTTATATGCAAGGTGGTTTGAATTACGCACACGTGAAAATCTGTTTGGAAGAAATAGTTAAAAAGCTATAGAAAGTGTAATAATGAAAGCCGATTTACATGTACACAGCAATAATTCAGACGGAAGCGACACGGTTGCAGAATTAGCCAATAATATAAAACTTAGCGGACTTAATATTTTTGCACTTACAGACCATGATACGATTGAAGGCTGTAAAGAAATGGAGACACTTGCTCCGGCAGAAGTTCGTTTTATAAAAGGCGTAGAACTTACTTGTTTATGCGACAAAATCAAATGTCATATTTTGGGTTATGGAATTGATATTAACAATCCTAAATTGACTGATTTAATCGCTAAAGGCAAAGTTTTGAGACGTCAAAAGCTTGAAACTCGAATCAATTATTTAAAAGACGTTTTCGGTATTGAATTAACGCAAAACGAGCTTGACTGGCTTTATTCAAGAAAGAGTGTTGTAAAAACTCATTTGGCGAATATTCTTGTAAATCGCGGACTTGCGCCAGACAATGTTTCTGCAATGAAAAAATACTTAGATGAAATCAAGACCGGAAATACACGTTTTGACGGCAAAGAAGCGATTGAGGCAATTAAATCCGCAGGTGGAATTGTTGTTTGGGCGCATCCGATTGGTGGAGAAGGCGAAAGACATTTAAGTCCGGAAGAATTTTTGCCAAAGCTTAAAGAGATAAAAAAGTTTGGAATTCAAGGCTTAGAATGTTATTATTCACGCTACAACATGGATGAAATCGCGTTTTTAACCGATTGCGCACGCCAAAACAATTTGTTTATAACAGGTGGAAGTGATTACCATGGAAGCAACAAAAACATTCCGCTCGGACGCTTAAATACGCAAGATATTGAAATAGATTCGTCAAAATTAACGATATTAGATAAGCTTAAATTTTAATAAAGTTGTTATCAGACAATACCTAACAACAACTTTATTAAAAACATATTTTATTTGAAAACTATTTAAAATAATTTTCCACATTCAATTTTCCATAAAATTACGCTTTTTCCAAAACTTTGCCTACATTTTTAATCATTTGCATATCTTCCATTGCTTCAACGCCTTTTGTTGTCAAATAATCACCTGCAAGCAAGCCGTTAATTCCTGCTCTCAAGCCTAATTCTTGCATTTCCTTAGATAATCGGGTTTTTCTTCCGCCTGCGTAACGCAAAATGGCTTTTGGAAGCACAATTCTAAATATACAAATTGTTCTTATAACTTCTTCTTCGGTAATTTTATCTTCAAAGTTTTCTAAAGGCGTTCCCTTAATAGGATTCAAAACATTGATTGGAACAGTTTTTGGATTAAGTTCAGCAAGAGAAAGTGCCATATCAATTCTATCTTCTCTGCTTTCACCCATACCCAAAATAACACCTGTGCAAGCTTCCATGCCGGCTTCTTTAATCATATTAACTGTATTAACTCTATCTTCAAAGTTGTGAGTTGTACAAATTTCTTTATGATAATTTTTAGAAGTGTTAATATTATGGTTAAATCTTTCTACACCGGCTTCTTTAATTTGTTGGATTTGTTCTTTATTTAATAATCCTAAAGATGCACAGCAATGAATACCTTCAATTGATGCAACTGCTTTAATCATTTCCAAGATTTTATTAAAGTCGTCGCCGTTTTCGCTTCTGCCAGATGTTACAATACAAAATCTTGAAGCACCGTTAGCTTTAGCTTGTTCAGCAGCCGCTTTAACTTCTTCAACGCTCATTAGAGGGTGGCACAAAATATCAGCGTGGTTATGAACACTTTGAGAACAGTATTTGCAGTTCTCGCCGCATTTACCTGTTCTTGCGCTGATAATTGAGCAAACCTCAACTTCGTTGTTAAAGTTTTCTTTAGTAACTTGTTCCGCCTTAGAAATCAGTTCTTCTAAAGGTAGATTATATAGATTAAGTAGGTTTTGTTTGTTCATTTTATGTCCTTTCATTATTAAGTGAATAAGTGAATAAGTGAATAGGTGAATAAGTTCGTATTAAATTTTCTTTTTATAAATGCGCTAAATTAATAAAGTAGGTTGGGTTTTCAACCCAACAACAATATTCAATGTTTAACAAAGTTTTATATTGATAATAAACTATAACGAACTTATTCACTTATTCACTTATTCACCTATTCCCTCATTCACTTATTCCCTTACTCAATAACTCCTCCGCCCAACACAACATCTCCGTCATACAACACAACGGATTGCCCTGGAGCGATTGATTTTTGCATATCTTCAAATACAACTTCTATTCTATCTTCGCCGATTGAACGAGCTATAACGTTTGTCGGAGTCTGAGTTGAACGAATTTTTGCCTGACACTTGATTTCTTTATCCAATTTGTCAAAAGCAATCCAATTCAAATCATCGGCTACAAGTCTGTCTTTAAAAGTCTTATCCTTAAATCCTACAACAACTTCGTTAGTTTCACCTCTAAGTTCAACTACATACAAAGCTTCTGTTGAAGAAATTCCCAATCCTTTTCTTTGACCGATTGTGTAATTCCAAACACCTTCGTGTTCGCCCAAAATCTTGCCATTCATATCAACGATATTTCCGCGTTTTGGACTAACACCAAGAAGTTCGTTATAATCGCCTTCGTAAAAATCTTGTGAATCAGGTTTATCAGCAACTTCCAAACCTGCTTTTGAAGCAATCGCACGAATTTCTTCTTTTGTGTAACCGCCTAAAGGTAACAAAATATTTTCCAATTGTCTTTGTTTCAAACGGTACAAAAAATATGATTGATCTTTGTGTGGATTAACTCCGCGTTTAAGCAAATATTTGCCGTTTTCATCCTGTTCAACTCTTGCGTAATGACCTGTTGCAAATTTTTCAAACTTCAGTCCGTTTTCTTTTGCAATATATGGTAAAACGTCAAATTTGATAAGCGAATTACACCAAACGCAAGGATTTGGCGTTCTGCCTTTCAAATATTCATCTCTAAAGTTCTTCAACACAATTTCATCATATTTGCTTGCACAATCAAAAACATGAAACTCAATTCCCAATTCTTTACAAACTTTTTCAGCAGTTTTTATGTCTTCCTTTTCGTCCGGGCCTAAGCAAGCACCATGGCTTGAAGGATTGATTTTTACGCTCATTCCTTTGTCGCCCCAAATTGCCATTGTTGCACCAATTACGTTATGTCCGGCTTCTTTTAAAAGCAAGGCCGTAGTTGAAGAGTCCACTCCTCCAGACATTCCAACTAATATATTCATTTATACACAGGCTCCTATTAACATTTTTTCTATACATTCACAAGCTTTTTCGGCAACTTTTTCATCAACAGTAACTTCATGTTGTTCAAACTTCAAAGCGTTGTAAATATCTTCTAATGAATTCCATTTCATATTTTGGCAAACGATATCTTCTCTAATCAAGAAAAATTCTTTGTCCTTATAATCACGTTTAAGTCTGTCCAAAACGCCTTTTTCTGTTGCGATTACAAAACTCTTTTCACTAGAATTTGCAACGTAATCCATAATTTCTTTGGTTGAACCAACAAAATCCGCAATTTCTGAAACAGTTGTATGACATTCAGGATGTGCAAGAATTTTAGAATTTGGATGTTCTCGTCTTGCATTTTCTATATCTTCAACACGAATTCTCAAGTGAGTTGGACAAAAACCATTGTAAGTCGTAACTTTTACATTACCCAATTTTTTCTCAACCCATTTGCCAAGATAAGTATCAGGCAAAAAAAGTATTTCGTCTGCACCAAGACTTCTTACTACGTTAACCGCATTTGAACTTGTACAGCAAATATCACACTCTGCTTTAACTTCTGCCGTTGAATTAATATAACAAACGGCAGGGATATTCGGATGAAGTGCTTTAAACTGCCTTAATTGCTCAACATTAATCATATCAGCCATAAAACAGCCTGAATTCAAGTTAGGCAAAAGCACCTTTTTTTCAGGGTTAAGAAGTTTTGCAGATTGCGCCATAAAATGCACACCGGCAAAAACAATTATATCAGCGTTTGTTTCTTTAGCTTTTTTACTCAAATAAAAAGAATCACCGACAAAATCAGAAACTTCATCAACTTCTACAGGTTGATAGCAGTGAGTTAAAATTATCGCATTTTTCTCTTTTTTAAGTCTATTTATTTCATCTATATAATTCATAAAAGTCCTTTCAGAAAATTATACTAACATAAAGATTTTGAAATGTAAAAATTTTTATTGTATACCATAACAATTTGTAAACAGAGGGTTAAAGCAAAATTTGCACAATGAAAATAAAAAAATTTGGAAATTAAAAATTGTTAAAAATTGATGTTACAAACGGAATAACATTTTTGTACTATTAGTTTATTTTATGCTAAAATCAAGCAAGATAAATAGAGGAGTTATAATGGTTTTAGAGAATAAACTCGGGATTACAACAAGTTCAGAACTTGCAAATGCAGAAGAAAAAATCAGCAAGAAAAAAGCATTGCAATTATTTGAACTTGGACTGTTAGATAAGATGAAATCCGGAACTTTTGAAACTCTTTCTAAAATTCACGAATATTTGTTTTCTGAAATATATGATTTTGCAGGAAAAATTAGAAATGTAAATATTGCAAAAGGAAATTTTCGTTTTGCTCCCCTAATGTATCTTGAAGCCGCATTAGAAAACATTGAAAAAATGCCACAATCTAACTTTGATGAAATTATTGCCAAATACGTTGAAATGAATATTGCTCATCCATTTAGAGAAGGTAACGGCAGAAGCACGAGAATTTGGCTTGACTTAATGTTAAAATCCGAGCTTGGCAAAGTTGTTGATTGGTCAAAAGTAGACAAAGAAGATTACTTGTTAGCAATAGAACGTAGTCCGATAAAAAATATTGAAATAAAAGTATTATTAAAAGAAGCACTTACTGACAAAATCAATGATAGAGAAGTTTATATGAAAGGCATAGATGCAAGCTATAATTACGAGGGTTATAATATTTATAAAACTCAAGATTGCTAAAAACTGTTTACCTATTTCCTTTATTTACTCATGCCTTTGCGCATTATTTATAACCATGCTAAAATTTCCCTATGAGATTGGCACACAAACAAGAAGTAATTAAATCATTAGAAATCGCGCAAAAAATTACATTTTCGCCACTGACATTTCAAGCCATTGGTGCAATGTTAGAGTTTGGCATCCTTAAATCTATAGATACAGAGTCTGCAACAAAAAACGAACTTATTGAGAGATTAAATATTTCAGAATACACAGCAAATACCCTATTAGATATTGCGGAAGCTGTCGGATTAGTAAAAAAAACAGATAATAAATTCGCTATTACACAGCTTGGGCAAAACTTTTTATATGATGAAATGACACGCATTAACTTTAATTACGTTAAAGAGGTGTGCTATTTAGGTGCAAACGAGCTTATAGACTCGTTTAAAAACTCAAAACCAGAAGGTTTAAAAAAGCTTTATCCAAATAGCGATACAATTTATCCGCATATTTCGGAACTTCCGCCCAAAATGCGCAAAAGTTGGTACGAATTCGACCACTATTATTCAGATAACTGCTTTAATATCATTTACAAAATGTTAGAAAGTGCGCCAAAAATTTTTGATATTGGCGGTAATACAGGTAAGTTTGAGCGACTTTGTCTAAAAAATAATCCGAACATTGATATTACAATGATTGATTTAGAAGAAAACATCAAAGTTATTGCAGAAGACGAAGAATTAAAAGGCTGTAAGTTTCACGCAACAAACGTTTTGGATGAAAATTCACCATTTCCTAAAATGTCCGGTGCAATTTTTATGAGTCAATTTTTGGATTGTTTTTCTAAAGAACAAATTGTATTTATTCTAAAACGTTTAGCAAAAGAAGCTTCTGCGGATACAAAGATTTATATTTTAGAACCGTTTATTGACAAACAAAGATTTGACGGTGCAAAATACTCACTTGTACATACATCTTTGTATTTCACCTGTATGGCAAATGGCAATAGTAAAATGTATTCTTATCTTGACATGGAAAAGTTGATAAACAAGGCGGGACTTGAAGTTAGCGCGATTTATGACAGCATTGGCGCTTATGATTACACGCTTGTTGAGTGTAAAATCAAGAAAGCTTGAACATTTGGAGCGATAAAATGGCGAAGAAATGGTTTCAATTATCCGAACAAGGAGCGGGCGAAAAACGACTTTGGCTAAGCCTTTTTTTATACAAGATTTTTGGTGAAAAAATCTTGCGGATAATCGCGTTTTTTGTGAGCCTAAGCGTATTTTTGACAGCTAAAGATCGTCGCGACGCTTCAATAAATTTTTATAGACATATCGGCAAACCTCCAATAAAAAGTTCATTCAAGCAATTTATAAATTATGGGAACGCACTTGTAGACAAAATTTTGGCGTTCGGTGGAAAATTAAAATCTGACGATTTTGAAATTGACAATAACGACGCTTTTTGCGGTTCGTTTTTCATTACTACTCATGTCGGAAATGTTGAAATCCTGCGTGCAATGCTCGATAAACCAAATGCGCCGAGAGCAAATATTTTTCTTCAAACTAATATGTGCGAAACTTTTAATAAATTTTTAAAGCAAATGGAAATTAAAGTGAATTTAGAGGTTTTTCCTGTCGAAAATATTGATGTAGAAACTTCAATTGAGATTTCTGAACGAATTAAAAATGGTGAAATCGTATTTATTGCCGGAGATAGAATCTCTGCGCAAAACAACAATAAAACCTATGAAGCCGAATTTTTAGGCAAAAAAATTCAATTTCCGCTCGGAACGCTCAGATTTGCCCTGATGCTTGAATGCCCGATTTATTTTGCTGTTTGTGTTAAAGATAAAAATGCTACGGATAAAAAATTTGTTGTGCACACTCAAAAATTTAATCCAACTTCAAACGAAAAGCGTGCAAAGTTAGAAGAATTGAAACGTGATTATGTGGCATTTTTAGAAAAATATACGCTAAAATATCCGGAACAGTTTTTTAATTTTTATGACATTTTTCAGTAATATGAAATATGCATTTGCAAACTATTTGTAACCTATCAAACTAGACTAAAAAAACAGAATGTGATAAGATTGCGTTGGAAACAAATTAATTTTTAAAAACAATTGAACATTAATTTTTTAACACAACCTATAAAACCATATGCGCTTGTAGCTCAGTAGGATAGAGCGGAGGTTTCCTAAACCTTGTCTGCCGTGGGTTCGACTCCCTCCAGGCGCATTTTTTATTCATTTATTTAAATCTACCCGTCTCACGCGCCAAGCATAGCTCAGCGGGTTCGTTCCTCTCTCAAAACTTGACATTTAGTCAACTTTTGTTCGGCAGAGTCTCCAGGCGCATTTTTTATTCAATTATTTTAAATCTACCCGTCTCACGCGCCAAGCATAGCTCGGCGGGTTCGTACCTCTAATTAAATAACTATGCAAGATTTGTAACAAATTTTTCACAAAGTATTGTGCAATTTTACGCAATGTGATATATTTTGTATAAAGTGTATTAAAGATTTTAGGGGTGTAAAATGAGAATTCAAGCTATCAATCAAAATTTATATCAATCTACACAAAAAAGGAATGTTGTAAAAAGTAGAAATCAACAACTGGCATTACCATCTGCAAATCAACCTCAGGTTGCTTTTAAAGGTACAAAAGGAGGACTTTTAGGCATACTTGGCGGTGCTGCACTTGGAGCGTTAGGCGCGGTTGCAATAGTTGCAACCGGTGGATTAGCAGGAGCTGTTGCCGCCGTTGGTTTATCAGGAACCGTAGTCGGTGGTGCAGCTGCAGGAACTCATTTGGGTGGTATTGCAGGAAGTATAATTGAAGACAAGCTTGACAATGATGATAAGAAAAAACCATAAGCTAATTAATGTATTAAGAATTTTAGGAGTGTAGAATGAGAATTCAAGCTATTAATCAAAATTTGTATCAAAAGACTCAAACTAGAAGAAATGTTAAAAACATTCGTCAAGAACAAACTCTGCCGGAAACGAATTCCACACAAGTGGCATTTAAAGGTGAGAAAGGTGCGTTACTGGGAATGCTTGGTGGTCTAGCCGTTGGAGCATTAGGTACAGTTGCAATTGTTGCGACAGGAGGGCTAGCAGGAGTTGTAGCCGCAGTTGGTTTATCAGGAACAATGGCTGGTGGAGCGGTTGGTGGAGCGGCTGCGGGAAAGGTCATAGGTAGTAAAATTGAGGATAATTTACCTCCAAGTTAAAATTTTGAAGGATGTATAAAATATTATGATAACACCAATTCAAGTCAATACCAATCAATATATTGCATATAAAAAATCGGATAAAAAAGACGAGTACTGTTTATTCGGCAATAAGGCTGCAATGTCTATAAACACAGATTTAGACTATCAAAGAAAGATTGTCGAACAAAATGAAAGAAAAATTGGACTCATAGGCATAACGAGTTTAACGTTATTATTTGGAACTTTTTTATGGAACATGAAAACACTTAAAGAAATAATGAAACATAAAAATCACCACATATCTGCAACCTTGAGACCTTTTGAATCTTTGAAAGATAACATAAAAGTGCCAACGTTAGACAATTGCAAAAGTGTTAACAAAAATTTGAAAGAGATTTTAAAACGTCAAGTTAACCAATTAAAAGCAGGTACGGATATCATATCAGAAACAGGTGAACCGCAAGCTTCCAACAGATTGTTGTTATACGGGACTCCCGGAACAGGTAAATCTTTCTTCTCAAAAATTTTTGCAAAATCTATTGATGCTGAATACATGGAGGTAATGCATTCAGATTACAATTCCATGTGGGTAGGAGAAGGTGTTGATAATTTAAAAAAGATTTTCGAAAGTATTTTAAAAACGGCAAAGGCAAATCCAAATCAAAAATATGTTGTAACATTCAACGAAATAGATGCAATGGTTGCACCGATAAGTAACCTTTCATCATCATCATCCAAAAGTACACATTGGGTTAGTTTGTTGGAAGAACGTTCTGTATTTTTGAATTACTTAGAATTATTAAAAGAAAAAGTTCCAAATGTTACAATCATCGGAACGACCAATATTTCACCAAAGAATAATGGTTTAGACGGAGCCGCAATGAGCCGTTTTCAAAATTTAATTGAAGTACCATTTCCGGAAAAAGATTGTTTGTATGAAGCATTAAAAATGAATTTAGATAAAATTAAAAATAAAGATAAATTTATTACCGAAAATGATGCTGAATTACAAAATTTGGCACAAAAAATGGCTGATAGAAAATTCTCGTTCAGAAACCTTGAATATGTTGTTAATGATGCAAAAGGCGCTCATTTGGATGATAAAATGAACGGTAAAAATGTTGATTTTCAAATTAAGTATCTAAAGAATGCTGAAGAAAAATTGAAACTTTCTGACGGTGAACTTGATAAAAGATAATATACTCAAGCCCTCGCTCGTAAAGACACTACCGTATATGATATTTTTCATAAAATAAAAAAGTTATTAAAAAGCCGGATTGTTTCGGTTCTAACGAACTTCACAATGACGTCCAACAAGTAGTCTCACGTCTTGTCTTTGCGAAAGCGGTTAGCCTAAAGCAATCCGGCATTTTATTAACTATTCTTTTTGCAATTTTTCAGCTTGTTTTTTTGCTTCATCTGCCGTTTGATATGTTTCTGTTGTTGTCTTTTGTGCGATTACTGTCTTTCCGTCGTTATCATACCAAATTTTTATGCCTCTAAAACCTTTTGAAGTCCGATATACACCGAGTTTTGTAGCACTACGTTTTACAGTTTTAGCAATATCGACATTTGCATCATGTTTTTTAATATATGCTTCTTTTGCACTATCACTATCAAATGTTTTTATTTTGCCTGCATTTTCGGAGAATAGTTGTTCCGGCAAATATAAGTTTGCAGGAATTACATTATCTGAGTACTTAATGCCATTTGCGTCCTTAATTGCATGAATAATGTCAATCAATCTAAGACGCGGATTATTCGTTCTACAATCGGCATACAATGATGCTAAGCCTTTCCAAGTATGTTTGTTTGCATTATGGTAATTTGCTTCAAGAGGTTTTTCTTCAAATTCTTCTTGCGCAGCAACCCTTGTATTATCTTCAACAGGCGCAGAAACCGGAGTTACCGAAGTCGTAGAAATTGTTTCTGTAGAAGCCGATGCTTCTCCAACTCCTACAGAATCTGCCGGCTTTGTCTCCGCAGGTTTTTCAGCGCCGGTATTTTGAGAAACAAGTTGCGCAATTGTGTCAGGATTTTTCATTAAGTTATCTGCACCAATTGCCAATTCATGCTTGTTCAAGAGAGAAGCATCACCGGCAATTTCATTTAAAGCAGCTTTGTATGCTTCAACATTCCATTTGCCGTCTTTAACGAATTGTTCTGCCAAATTCTTCAAGCTTTCTTTTTGTGCGCTGGTAAGTTTCTTATCAGCACCAATCAATCGTTTATATTCATTGATATCTTGAGTTTTAAATTGAGTAACTGCAGCAGGAATTTCGCCTTGATCGTCTTGGAATGCATTCTTTAAGAAGCTCAAGCCATAAGCTAAGCCAATTTGTCTAAACAATACGTCTAACAATTTTCTATCGACTTTAACTTCTGTTGGAACTTTATCACTTGTTTCACCATGTACTTTAAGTTCAGTAGTGTCGCCTTTTAGACTCTCATGCATATTGAACGATACTCCAACAAGCTTACCGTTATCATAAGTCATTTTGATATCTTTAGGATTAATACCTTGTTTCAACAAGCTGTTATACAATTGTCTACCATCAATAGTAACGCCATCCGGAAGTTTTAAGTTAAGATTAACATCAACATTTTGATTAATCAATGTTTCCAAATTAACTTTTGCAGTGTAAGGAAGTGTTACATCTTGAACGCCATGTCCTGTAAGTTTTGAACTGCTTAGTGCGACACCTGCAGCCATACCTAACGCCGGCGCAAATGTATCAACGGCTGAATCTAGAGCAATTTTAACCCAGTTTTTGCCTTCAACCTTAAAACCACAAAGCTTAATAAGTTCTTTAACTTCTTTGTCTGACAATTGTGCACCTGTATCAGCCGCAATTTGGTTAACAATATTTGCAACTTCAGAATACGGATAATAATCCTTTTTCTGTTTGTTTGCAACTAAGTCTGCCCCAACTCTGTCTCGGATTTTTGTAGCAAGAGGCTTGATATCATACGTTCCATTGTCATTTTTGGTAATCAAACCACCCTGCAACAAACTTTGAACATTAGCATCATCTTTTACAACATCAGCAAGTTCTTCAAATGTATATTCTTTAGCAGTCTGAACAGCTACATTGTTTTCAATGCCGACACTTTGGCCTTTGGCTTTTGTTGTTGATGTTTCAAATTTCAACCTATCTGCAGTCGATAATTCACCTCTAAAAACTTTTCTTGTGTACTTGTCATGATTATCACCAAGTTCTTTTTTGGCTGCTTTTCTAACTTTTCGATAAGAAGTTAGTTCAGTTTTACCGTTTTGTTTATCCATTGCAGCCCAAGCATCGTTTCTAGCTTCATTCATAACGACAGTATCTTCAAATTCTTGAATCAAACCGGTTCGTTTTCTCAACGCGTCACCTTTTGTCACACCGGCTTTTTCAGCACCATCATGATAATAATCATGATAGTATGAGCCTTTAAATTTTGGATTCTTTTGTATAGCTTCCATCGCGTCTTCACGACTCATCGTTTTACGAAGCGTTGAATATTCTTTACCAATATTTGCCATTTCTTTTTGTTTTTGGAAATTTTCAGCAATTAATACAAATTGTTTTAAAACATTCAACTTAAAGTCTTTAAATTGGTCTTTCTTGTCCAATTCTAAAGCGTCTTTAACTTCACTATAAAGTTTCATGACATCTTTACGAGAATCAAATGTTTTTGAACCCATTGCCAGAGCAACATCACGCATAGGCTGAATCAGCGATTTATAATAACCCGCATCGAGTAATTGATTATTTTGCGCTAACTTATCTGCTTGTTCGGTTACAATGTTAACCATGTCTCTCCAAGATACACCTTCGTCATCAGCCATAACTACAGCTCCTGAAAAAGCATTTGCCAAATTTGTAATCGCAGCTGTTTCCATTGCTTCTTTAACTTTTTTGCTAGGTTCAACAGTTGTTGTTGCTGTTGTAGTAGAAGCTGGTGTGGCTGTCGCAGAAGCATCTGTTGATGTTGTAGAAGCTTTATCTTCAACTCTGGTTTGACTGAAATCTGCACCAAAAATATTGTTAATATCTTCGTCAGTTTTGCCTTCTTGTCGAGCTAAATCCTTAAACCTTGCGACTTCAAAAGCAGAATTGATTTTGCCATCATTTGCAGTTGCAGCATCTGTATTTTCGCCGTCTGCTTGTTGCGCCCAGAGTTTCCAATCACCAGTTAATTTTGAAATATCTATATTTGTCATTTTTGTTTACTCCTTGGTGTTAATTTTGTACTAATCTATGCGTCTGCCACTTAAGTCATACTTTTTACCACCCTTTACAATTACAACTTTGCCGTTTAGTATGTATTTGCCATCAGGAAGGCCTTGATTACCATCGGTTGTTGTATCTGATATATCGGTTGTATCATGCTTTTTAGCTTTAAGAACGTTATTTAAATCACCTATAATACCTTCGTGCTTGCCATCATTTCCGCATTTACATTCACATGTAACTTTACCGGTAACATCGACTGTAACATTTACATCATGGTCTTTAATAGCCTCAAGCAATTCGTCCATTCTGTCATTGAATAATTTTGATAAATCTTTCAAAACCTGCATTAATTCAGAATCATCGTAACCACCTGTTTGATTTTTTAGAGCATCTAAAATTTCATTTAATGTAGCTTCTGTTTTTTCATATCTTTCGTCGCCTTTTTGACCTTCGACATTTAGTTTATCTAATATCGCTTTACCTGTGACGTTAATAAGGTCAAGTTTTCCATCAATGCCGGATAAAAGCTCATTATTTTGTTCGCCTAATTTTATCAATTGTGCTAACATGTTTTCTATACTTGATAAGTCCACATTTCCGGAACCATCAACTTTAATATTACCCATTGCGTTAATAATGTCTTTAGTATTTGCGTCCATGTTATCTAAAACTTTGAGCAATAGACATTTTAAATCATCAGTTTTTCCATTACCTTGATTAATTGCTTTTAAAATTGCGGTCAATTGTCCGGAAACATCTGCCCCCAAATCTTTAATAGCATTTAGAATAGATAAACTCAATTCATTATTTTTAGATGTTTCATTTTTAATTTGTTTTAACAATTCCTTGATATCATCCATACTTGCACCTTGTTGTACAAGCTGAGTTGCGATATTCAAGAAACCGTTTTTAACTTCATTGCTTACACCGTCTAATTGTGTTTGCATTTCTTTTATTGCATCAAGAATTTTTAGAGCTGTTTCATTACTTTTAGATGCTTCACCCTTAATTTGGTCTAATAATTCCTTGATTTCATCCATACTTGCACCTTGTTGTACAAGTTGAGTAACAATATTCAAGAAACCGTTTTTAACTTCATTGCTTACGCCAGCAAGTTCTTTATTCATCAACTTAATAGCTTCAAGAATTTGTTTGCTGGTTTCATTGCCTTTTGCAACTTCTTCCAAAATCTTGCCGCTAATTTCTGCGTTCTTAGAAGTATCAGACTCAATTGCTTTTAAGATTTCCATCAAATCATCCATCTTCATGTCGCCAGATTTAATTTGTGCAAGAATGTTATTTAGTAAATTAACAGTTGTTCCTTGAAATTCACCAAAATCTGCCGATAATTTATTTAATACATTTGTTAATGTATTTAACATAGCAATCTGGTCTTCTTGATTAGAAGATAGACCTTTAATACCTTCAATAATTTCATCTGTCTTTAAATTCATATTATTAAAGAATTTCAATTGGTCTTCTGCCATTTTAATAATAGTACTTTGCAAGTCATCAATTTTTGCATTAGTTTGACCAAGTTGTTCAAGTATTTTGTTCAAAGTCCCTTCGATGCCACTTAAATCAACTTTGCCAACGATTTCGTTCAAAATATTTTTAATAAATTCTGCAAGAAATTCTTTAATATCAGTTCCAGGATGTTGGTCCATATAATTCTTAAAGAAATCGATTAACTTTTGAGTATTTTGGTTTTGGTTTTCTATCAAATCTTGAATTGCGGATTTAAAATCAGCGTTAACTGTTAAATCAATTTTAATATCAGTATTAACATTGATTTCAATTTTTACAGAATCACCATCATTAATATCTGCACTCTTTGCTTTAGCTGCTCCTTTTGCATCGTCTGTTTTAACAAAACCCCAAATTTTATTAACATCATCATCTGACAAATTTCCAGCTTTTTGTTCTTCTTCCAACATTGCTTGGAATACAGTATTTTCTTCTGCTGTGTTAATTTTGCCATCGGAATTTGTGTCGCCTCCTGATTGTGCAATCCTTACTTCCGCTGCCTTAATAAATTCGTTTACCTTACTTAAGTCAAAACCTGCCATTTTGTAAATCTCCTTTCGATTTTTATTACAAATCCTACTTTTTCCATGTATATCGGCAAGTTTTGGAAAAACTTTAGGATTTTTTGCGATTTTGTTACAAAAATTTACATACTCATCTTGATTAATAAACACATGCAAAATATAGTACAGATTCAAAATAATAGTTAATAAAAGGCCGAATTGCTTCATTTTACAATAAACTTCCCCGCTTGTAAGTATCACTACTAATAAGGAAGTGAAGTGTAAAATAGCCTTCACAATGACATGGCGTGAGACTACTTGTTGGACGTCATTGTGAGGTTCATTAGAACCAAAACCATCCGGCTTTTTAATAACTGTTTCCAAATGATTCGTTTTAAAATTGCGTGCAGTAATTTTTTATACTATAATACGTTCAATGGTTACAAAGACAATTACAGCCGCGACTGCAGGCATTAATTCTTATCGTGTGGAAGTAGAAGTTGACGTTGCAAACTCTGTGCCAAATATAAGCATAGTAGGTTTGCCGGACAATGCTGTCACAGAAGCGCGCGAACGTGTACATTCTGCAATAAAAAATTCAGGCTATTCATTTCCTCTCGGGCGAGTCATTGTCAACCTTGCCCCCGCTGATATCAGAAAAGAAGGTACAAATTTTGATTTACCGATAGCAATTGGTATCCTTAAAGAGCAAGGAATTGATATAAAAGACGATTTAAATACAGGATTTATCGGCGAACTTTCACTAGATGGCTCACTTAGAAAGATTAACGGAGTTTTACCTTTAGTCAGTGGGCTTAAAGACTCCGGAGTTACAACAGTTTTTGTTCCGTATGAAAACGCTAAAGAAGCTGCGCTTGTACAAGGTGTAAAAGTTTTTGGCGCAAAACATCTTGGAGATATTGTTAACCATTATTTAGAAACTCCTATTGCTGAGACAAAAGTCGATATCAATGAGTATTTAGAATCAAATGCGCAAGTCGATTTTACTTTTGATTTCAAAGATGTTAAAGGACAACAAAAAGCTAAAAAAGCTTTAGAAATCGCAGCCGCAGGCGGACACAACATACTTATGACAGGTTCTCCGGGGTCTGGCAAAACTCTTATGGCAAAATGTTTTGCTTCAATTTTACCACCATTAGAACTGGAAGAAGCGCTGGAACTTACTAAGATTTATAGTATTTGCGGACTTTTGGAACAAGATAAACCGCTTATGACAAATCGTCCATTTAGAGCTGTGCATCATACAGCTTCACCAAATGGTATTATTGGCGGAGGTTCAAACCCAAAACCCGGTGAAATTACGCTTGCACACAGAGGCGTTTTATTCTTAGATGAAATGGTTGAATTTCCAAGACAAGTTTTGGAAGTTTTAAGACAACCCCTAGAAGACGGTGAAATTGTAATTTCGAGAGCTAAAAATTCAATAAAATATCCTGCAAAATTTATGTTGGTAGGCGCAATGAACCCTTGTCCTTGTGGTTTTCTAGGCGATAGAGAAAAACAATGCACCTGTTCGGATTTTCAGATAAAGCGTTATCAATCAAAGCTTTCAGGGCCTTTGATAGATAGAATTGATTTGGTTGTAAATGTTCCAAGACTTACAACAGAAGAACTTATCAATACTAAAACAAACGCAGAGCCTTCTTTTGACATAAGACAACGCGTAATTCGAGCACGTAAAATTCAGGCTGAAAGATATAAAAACGAAGGAATTCTAACCAACTCGGAATTAAACGCCAAACAGATTAAACAATTCTGTCAGTTAGATAATATGTCTGCGGAATTTTTGAAAGAAGCGGCTCAAAAATACATGCTTTCCGGCAGAAAATTTAATAGAATTCTAAAAATGGCTAGAACAATTGCAGATTTAGAAGCTAAAGAAAACATCGAACTCAAACATTTAACACTCGCTTTGCAATACCGAGTTGATATGAATTGAAAAATTTGCTAAAATAAGAAAGTACAAAATAATTTGGATTTTAATCCAACAAATAATCAGAGAGGTATTTAATGAAAAATAAAAGAGGATTTACTCTTGCAGAAGTATTGATTACTATTGGAATACTTGGCATAATAGCTGCTATAACCTTGCCTGCGTTGCATAATGATATTAATAAAAACACATGGGCAACAGGTCTAAAAACAAACATAGCTATGTTAAATACCGCTTTTAATCAAATTCTTGTAGAAGAAGACGTTAGCGACATACGTGATACAAATCTATGGACTAACAACGTTACTTCTGAAGATATTAAAGCCCCGAATGATGATATAAAAAAAGAGATGCAGAAACACTTTAAGATAGAAAAAACTCAAGCAAATTATCCCCAAAAAGCGTATACGTTATCCGGAGATGAATATAAGAATGAATCAACACGATTTTACTTGGGTAATTCAACAACACTTAACATAGTGTTTAAATATAATCCATCATACAGTGCTTGTACAAGTTCTCAAGAATTTTGCCATCCGGCTGCCGAAATCGTTCTAGACGTAAATGGAGACAAAGGACCAAATACGATGGGAAAAGATATGTTCTTATTATTGCTAGGTGAAAATGGCGTAGTATATCCTGCTGGCAGTGATGCGGCTTACAATTATAAAAGCACAACTTATCCTAAATGGGATTCTGAAGAAGGTTGTAAAGGTAAAGATCCGAAAGAGGTTGACGGAACAGCTTGCGCAGGTAGAGTAGTTGACGAAGGATACAAAATTAATTATTAATTACATTCTGCAATATTTTTGTGGATTTGTAAATTTTAATTAACATTACCCGTTTAGGTGTTCACAAAAGTGGCTGGAATGTGTATTATAGTTATATGATAAACTTAGAGGATTTATATTCGGAAGTTCCGCCTACGAAATTAAGAAACATCGACGAAAAGTTTCGTCCGGCGCAGACTTCACCTTTTTGGTTATGGGTGGCAGATAGATTTTTTTATGGAATGCTAGAAAATCGTTTTTACGCATTTCGTTTTAAAGGCGCTGAAAATTTTTATAAGAAAGATCCGGAAACTCCGGTTATAATGTTTGCACCTCATAGCAACTGGTGGGATGGAATTGTTGGCTATAATATTTGCAACAGAATTTTCAAAAAAGAAATTCGTTTAATGGTAGAAGAACTTAACCGTTTCCCACTTCTTAGACGTGGCGGTGCGTTTAATGTTAACAAAAAATCAGCTCAAGCTTCTATGGAAGCTTTAAAATACTCTGTTGAAGTTGTTGGCAATACGAATAACATTCTATATATATTTCCACAAGGAATTATTAAACCACCAAATTATAGACCAATTGAGTTTCAATCAGGTTTAACTTATATTGCGGAAAAAGCTGCGAAAAAATATGGCAAAGTTGCACTTATGCCGATTGCTGTGAACTATATGTTTTTAAGAGATAATCGTCCGGAAGTTCTTGTTGAAATTGGTGAACCAATTGAATTAAACAGCGATAAACCAAATAGAAAAGAATATACAGAATTTTTAGCACATAAATTACAAGATTTGTGCGATAAACAGTTCTATGATATTAGTCAAGGACATTTTCAAGGGTATGATACACTGTTCCAGCGTAAGTTAAAATGGTATCGTAGAATAGAGCAACGTTTGAAAAAAATTGACGTTAAAGGTTCTGGAGTTTAATAAGATTAGAGATAGGTGCGTTAAATAACGCACCTTTTATAAATTATTTCTAACTTATCAATCCATATTCACGCCCTAATTCTGCAATAATTTCAACAGCTTTATCAATCTGTTTAAAATTCAAATCTTTCATTGCACAAAGTCTTAAGCGACATTCTTTGCGCCTTACTGCAGGATAAGTTACGATATTCACGTAAACCCCGCGTTTCCTAAGTTTATCATACATTTCAAACAAAATTTGCTCATCATAAACCATAACCGGCACAATTGCAGATTGAGAATGACCAATATCAAAACCTTTTTCGAGTAATTTTGTTTTCAAATACTCTATATTTTTCCAAAGCTTTTCACGTCCTGCGTCGTCTTTTTCAAGTAATTTAAATACTTCATTTAAACCACCTGCAACAGGCGCAGGAAGGGCAGTTGAAAAAAAATAAGTTCGTGCATAAAGTCTTAAATATTGAATAACATTTTTAGACGAAGCGCAATATCCGCCAAGTCCTCCCGGCCCTTTGCTTAACATTCCGACATGCAAATCTATTTTATCCGTAACATCATAAAATTCGGCAGTTCCGCGACCGGCAGTACCAACAACACCAATTCCGTGAGCATCGTCAACCATAATTCGCGCATTATATTTTTGCGCAAGTCTTACTATTTCATCTAGTTTTGCCATATCACCATCCATTGAAAAAACTCCGTCTGTAATAATCAAACGTCCTGTTTTTTCTTCAGGAATTCTGGATAAAACCCTTTCCAAACCTTTCATATCTGCATGCGGAAAAACCTTAATTTCTGCACCGGAAAGAGCACAACCATCAAAAATAGAAGCATGATTTGCTGAATCATTTATTATCACATCATTTTTACCACATAATGCCGAAATTATTCCTACATTTGCACCATAACCACTTGGAAAAACTATTGCATCTTCTGTGTTATAAAAATTTGCAATTCGTTTTTCTAATTCCTTATGAATTGCCGTAATTCCCGCATAATTTGACACAGCACCCATTCCGTAACCGTACTTATCTAACGCTTTTCGCGCACCCTTAATAACTTGCGAATGCGTTGATAAATTAAGATAAGAATTAGAACCCAGCATAATAACATGCTTTTTAGTTCCATCTTTTTCACGAATATCAAGTTCAGATTTCACTTTATCTAAAGTTATCATCCCTAAAGCTTCATTTCCCGTAAGAATTCCACTAGATAATACTTCATTTAAACGAGTTGTTTTATCTAATAAATCTTCATTCTCTTGTGTATCAATAAAGTTTTCAAATTTAAGGTTCATGTATTTTTTATCCAAATCTAGCACGTTATACTCCTCTTCAAAATACGTCGATACCTCATTTTAATATGAAACAATCTTTTATCACTTACACAGATAACTAATTTTTATAATATTCACATATACTTTCATACTAGTATCAAAAAAATTACCTAAAATTAAATGTAAAATTTTGTAAATTTTTCTTGACAACATGTATCATGAATTAAAAATTTATACTAACATGCCATGTATCAACTATCCCCAAATCTCCTCCCAAAATTAATAGAGAATAGTGATACTGACTCAAAACTATGAGTCAGTTTTTATTTTGCTATTGTTACAGAATACTACTTCATTTCTGCAACAACGTTTAATTTGTATAAAAATCTCAATCCTTCAAGTCTGTAGGTCAGGCAGTGCCTGACCTACAGACTTCTATATTTTAGTGTTGCGATTGCTTCTTGAACTCACCTTGTAAATTTATATTAGGAAGTGTAAATAATTGTAACAATTTGCTAATAAATCCTAAAGTTTTAAAAAAAATATGCCGATATATAAATAGTGAAATATTTTATAAAAGGAGTAGTTATGGGTATTGACGCGATTAAAAATCTATTTCTAACGCCAACAGCACAAGAAATTAACAGTAATGGTGGTAACAAGAATAAGTCCTTTGGACCCTCTATTTGGGATGCTTTTCCAGAAAATCCAACAAACTCTGTTACGACACATGAGTCAACTGAAGCAAATAGCAATATAACTGTCAAAAACGCAAATACAAAAAAGACAAAAACTCTTCAAGTTGATAAAGCTTATATATCAAAAATGCAATCAGGTGTTACAGGATTAAAGTATTTAATAGAAGATAACAATGTTCAAAAAAAAGGCAATGTCGCTTTGGCTACCAATTCAATAAGTCAATTGGAAAGAGATAGTAAAAATTTGAATGGAGATTTTTTCAGTGATAATTGTTTAGCAACCATGCGAAAAATAATCGGCTCAAAGAGTGAAAATGAGAATTTTAATACATTGCAGCGTAAATACAGAGTATTTAAACAAAATTTAAGTCTTGATTTAGCGATTTATCAAGATTTATCAAAAAAATCAGAAATTACAGATGCAGAAAAGAAATTCATGGATAATTTTGAACAAAGATTACAAAGATTTATTAATATTCTTAACGAATAATTATTAAATAAAGACGAATTCTATCTACATCTACAGGTTGTATCGTTTGTATATTAGTGATAAATTCTTCACCATAGAGGAGTTTATTATGACAAAAATACTTTTTATTATTGATAAAATTGAGTCTGTAGGTCAGGCAGTGCCTGACCTACAGACTTGCAATGGAAAATTGAAAATGAAAAATAATATTAAATAATTTTCAATTTAAAAAAGTACGGTGTAATTTTTGCACCATTAACTATTTATTCAATTCGTATAAAAATCTCAAACCTTCAAGAGTCAAATAAGGATTTACAAAATCAAATTTTCTTGTCATGTATTTTGCAATTAAACTTGAATAACCACCAGTTGCAATAATACAAGCTTTTTCGCCCAACTCTTTTTCGCATTGTTCAATCAAACCCTCAATTGCACACGCAGAACCGCGAATTACGCCCGAAAGCATTGCATCCGCAGTATTATCACCAATAGCTTTTTTTACTGTATCTGGTTCTATTTTTGGAAGTTTAGAAGTACTTTTATTTAACGCACGAAATTGCAAATTTAGCCCCGGCATAATAACACCGCCAACAAAATCGCCTTCCTTATTAATAATATCAAAAGTTGTCGCTGTACCCAAATCTACGATAATTGCAGGTTTAGAATACAAAACGTAAGCTCCGCAAGCATTTGCAATTCTATCAGCTCCGGCTTCTTTTGGATTTTTCAACTTAATTTTAATGCCCAAATTCAATTTTGGCGATAAAAGCATTGAATTTAAATGAAAAACGTTATCAGCCGCATTTTTCAGAATTTTACTCAATTCATCAACAACCGACGCAATAATGCATGCAGAAATATCATATTTTTTAAACAAAGAATGCAATAATATTTCATATTCTTCTTGCGGTAATTCTTTATCAGAAGCAAGTCTAAAAGTTTCCAAAATACTTTCGTTTTCAAAAACGCCGAGTGTAATATTTGTATTTCCTATATCAATCGCAAGAAGCATTACACTTCTCCATAATTACTAAGTGCACCGTCTAAAATTTGTTTCATTTCATCGCGATATGTTTTAGGACTAATTATTTCGCATTTGTCATCATATCGCAACAATCTTGATAATAAAACTTCTTTATTTTCTCCGCGATTAGAAATTGCTTTCCAGCCAATTCTATCGGTTTTTGTGTATTGTTCGTTTTCTCTTAAATCGTATCTTGCAGCCAAATCGTCACGGATTAAGAAAATTACAGATTCATCATTAAAATTTTGCAAGAATTTTTGTTTCATCACTTCCAATCCGGAAACTCTTGCTGAGTCTATCATTCGTTCTCTATTTTTGTAGAAAACATTAAAATAAGTTTTACCCTTAACTTCTGTTATTTTTATTGGAATGCACTCCATAATAACACGATTTTTAAACAATAATTGTATTTTTCGCCTGTCAGCTACAGCGTTTTCAAAAAGTTCAGAAGTTAATTGATAAGTTGCTTTTTCTACTCTAGCAATTTTTTTATTTGAATAACGATTTAATTTTTCTATAAAACTGTTAAATAGCTTGTTGTATTTTTTTGTCATCTCGTTTTTTACAAGATTTTGCATACTTTCAAGCAAATTGATATCTATGTTAGTAAGTTCTAAACCAAATGGCATACTTGTAACAAAATATTTGTTATGAATTTTAGGAATTTCGATTCCACAAAATCGACAAGTGTTTATGTATTTGCTGATTACACTATTGTTGAAAACAGGCTCTTCCTCATTTTGATTAAGTTTTTCAATCAACTCACTCATAGTGAAATTGCCTTCTAACAGCACTTGCAAAGTTTTGATTACCTGCATTGAAGATAAATTTTTCTTTTGAGATAGTTTTTTAGCCATTATAATTTTCCCTCATATCCTTCAATTTTTGTATAATCTTCGCTTTAATTTCTTGCGGTTCTAACACTATTGCGCTCGCGCCAAAAGAAAGTAATCTCTGGATTGCGACAAACTCATTATGATATTTACCTTCAACAATATAGTTATTTTCTTTTGTTTCAATAATTTTTTCATTTTCCAAAATATCGTTTACGCCAAAGCTTTTAAGAACAAATTTTACGCAAACTTCCTTACGTTCAAAATCATCGTCATTATCTTTGCGAGAAAGAATTGATTTGATTCTCTTGATATTTAAAATAACAGATTCTTTTTTACCTAAATCGTAACCGTAAAGATATATTTTGTCATTTTGGAATACAAGGTTTTGTGCACAAACTTCTTTTTTGTCATTCTCTTTTGCTGTAGGGTTTTTATATACTAAAGTTAAAATTCGATTTTTTGCACAATCGTCTTTTAAGATACTAATTTCTTCAACTTCGAAATTCTTTAGAACAGAAATTCCGTAAAGTTCTTCGCGGATTTCATTGTCTGCTACGTGAAATGCAAGCTTTTTAAATAATTCGTCATATTTTAACAACAATGACATGTCAGAATTATCTTTGACTTTTCTATAAATCTTATGTAGCAAAGAAACATCTTCATGAGTAAGATTTAGTGAAAACGGATGTTTTTGAAGTACATACTTAAAACCTGTTTTTGCGCTTGACCTTGAAATTTCACAACCCATAGTTCTTAAAGTATTTAAGTCAATTCTCAATATATCATCAGAATGTTCCGGTTCCATTATTTTCATCTCAATGAACGCTTCTCTGATTTCTTCAAGCGAACGCGGAGCTTTCATTAAAAGTCCAACTAACATCAATGCTCGAGTACCGGTCAATGATATTTGTCTCAATTCAACATTTTCCTGCAATTTTAACACAAAACTTTCCTCTTCATGGGCGCAGAAACTACCTAATTTCTGTACTCCCTAAGCTAAAAATATATTTCTATTATTTACACAAATTGAATAAATATTCAAGAGTATCCTCGCAAAACCTTCTATCCTCAGAACTAAACGGTAAGACATCTCCGGAAAATTCGCGTCTTATTTTTGCAAGCACACTTTGTTGCTTTCCTTTTGGAACATAATCAATTTTGGTTACAATTGTAAAAATAGGTAAATTATACGCTTCAACCCACTCGCGCATTTGATAATCATTCTTTTGAATATCGTGACGCGCATCAATAAATTGGATTAGTGATTTTATTTGTTTTCTGTTTAAAAGATATTCTTCTAAATATTTTTGCCAACGCGCTTGAGCTTCGCGAGAAACTTTTGCGTAACCATATCCGGGTAAATCCGCAATCATAAATTTATCTGAAAAATTAAAGAAGTTAATAAGTCGTGTTTTCCCTGGGGTGTTGGATGTTTTAGCAAGTTTTTTGTTATTGCAAAGAGCATTGATAAATGAAGACTTGCCTACATTTGAACGCCCAAGAAGCGGGAATTCAGGAAATGGAAAATCGGGACATTGAGAAAGTTTTTCTGCACTAATAATAAAATTCGCATTAAGCTGTTTCATGTTTATCCCTTTCTTCCCTAAGCGCATCTTGTTTTTGCTTTGCTCTATGAGTAACTATTGACAATAAATTATAAACTTTTTCATTGTTCACAACAGTTAATTGAGCCTTATTTTTCATCATCGTAACATCAATTGAAGGTTTATTTTCAAAAATATTTGCAGTCTGAATGCTCACAATCTGCACAAAATTGTCTTTTAGAATGCTTAGGGGTTCTTTTAAAAATGTTTCAAACGTTTTAAAAATATTCATGTTGATTTCCGATTCTGTATGAATATTGTATACTAAAATCGAAAACATGCAAAGCGTTGATTTATTATGAACCACCCCAATCAAATACTGAATTTATAGCATCATCTACTAATGATTTAATTGATTGAATTTCAGTATTAACTGCTTCTAATTCCGTTGACAAATTGTTCATATCCAAATCAATATAATCTTCTTTTTCAGAAATTCGAGCCTTTTCTGCTTCGTACCAAGCAGTAACTTCTTCTCGAACTTCTGAATTATTATTTTGTTGAACAAGACCGGCAACTACATAATAAGATAGTGAAGTATCAGGTTCATAATTACCATCTTCGTTTACAGTTGCAAGTTGGAATGTTCCACTTGAAATCGCATCACTTACATAATCATCATTCATTCCTATTTCTTCATTATACTCAGTTGTCCAACCATTCGCAGCCGCAGCTTGAAAGATTGGATAATAAAAATCAACAATTGATTGAATTTTAGTTGTTACCGTATCTGTGTTATCTACTGTTGTTGTTTTACCCGTACTTTCTCCTGTTAACGTATTAATAGTATCTGCAGGATAACTACTACTATCTTGCGATTTACCATCAATTGCTTTCTGGAATTGTTCTTCTGTATATCCTGGAAGTAATTTAGCCAGAATTGCAGCAATTTTATCTGATGAGAAAGTTCCTCCTCTGCCTTGTGCATCCATTGCAGAAGAGCCTAACACGCTTGTTATTGCAGTAGCGTAAGCTTTACTCATAACAACTTGACCTTTATAATCAGTCAAAATCATTGAATTTTCACTCTTAAGAGGGTTAGAGCCGTTTAAAATAGCTGAATAGTTAGCGCCATATCCCATTAAATATTGATAATTAATCTTGTTATATTTACCATTAGCATAATAAGCAACCTGCGTTGCCTTCAATTTGCTGTTATATTCTTGAGCAAGCTGGGTTTGCTCTCTAGTCAATGCCATTTTTTCCATTGAATCAATAGAGATGCCATACTCGCAATCTGCTTTGCGGGCTGTCAATGTTAATAGTCTAATTTGTGAGCAGGCTAATCCCATTTTTTGCTTCCTTTATTTAGTCCCTTTTCCATGTTTATCGGCATTTTTGAGCAAAACTTTAGCAAATTTTGAAAAATTTTTACAAATCTTTACAATAAGGCAATTTTCGTAAATTTGGTGTTTTATACATGTTAGAAGTAATTAGTGTAGGAGTTCGTATGACTACTATTGATACAGTTGGAAACATTCCAACAATTCAAAACGGCAACGCCGTAAATAATCAACCAAAAGTAAGCTTTAGAGCGTCAATTCCAACGGATAATGAAGTTGATACGTTTATTAGCGAACAAGAAAAAGCAAAAAAGAAAGCGAAAAATCAGCAACGACTCAATACCGGAATTCAAATTGGCGTATTAGCAGCTTTGTTAGGCTCAGTAGGTCTTACTGCTTGGATGATGTTAGGCAAAGGACCTGCAAAAACTAATTTTGCAAAAATAAGTGA
Source organism: uncultured Candidatus Melainabacteria bacterium (assembly GCA_934777245.1). The sequence continues at coordinate 33,446 of CAKVND010000006.1, forward strand.
AAAAATGCCTTCATTAAGTGATGATTGTGTTAATCCAAAAGTAAAAAACTTTATTAATAAAACTATTAAAATATTAAGCGCACCAAGCGATTATCTAAAATATACCGGCGCAAATGCACCTAGAATGGTATTATTTCATGGCCCAACAGGTACCGGAAAAACATTCTCTGCAAAACTTATGGCAAAAGAAATGAATGCTGAATATGCAGAAATTCAATTTTCAGACTTATCTTCAGAATATGTTGGAAAAACTGCCGTAAATATTTCCAAAAAATTCAAAGAAATTGCTAAAATCGCGAAAAAAAATCCAGATAAACAATACGTAGTTGCATTTAATGAGATTGATTCATTAATCAACAATGTAAACAAACTAGGTTCTAATAATATGCATTTAGGACAAAATAGAACTTCTTTCTTAAATGGTTTAGATTCTGTAAAAGACATTCACAACTTAACAATAGTTGGAACAACCAATATTAATCCAAAAACTGCAAATTTAGATGCTGCAACTTTAAGCAGACTGGGTAATATTTTTGAAATTGAAAAACCAATTCAAAAAGAAATTAAATCAGCATTAAAATTCCATTTAAACAAATCAGAAGCAGCAAAAGATTTAATTAAAAATGACACAGAATTGGATAGAATTGCAGACATGATATTTGCAAAAAATGGAGCGCAAAGAGATGTTGACACCATAGTTAACAATGCCCTTTCTGATTTTACTGTTACGAATTTAGAAAAAGCAGATAACAAAACAATTAAATTTACTGCAGATTATCTAGAAAATGCAATTAAAAATAAAGAAACTTGGGCAGCCGGTATTAATGAAACGACAACAAATGCCCAAATAAATAATGACGCTCAAAATAAATTAATGGATGCTTTTTGGCGATTTATTGCAAAAAATGCTTCATAAAATGAAAGGTTAAATATGTCAGTTCAAATTAACAAAACAACCCCAATTAAATTTAAAGCTAATGATAATTATCAAATTAGCTATAACAACAGATTTACTCCGCCCATGCCGGAAGCGAATCCAATGGATGATGTTTTCATGATGCAGGCAATGGAGCAACAAAAAGCCGCTAAAAAAGAAAAAAGTAAAGAAAATTGGAATAAAGCAGGCGTTATAGCTCAAGCAGGGATTGCAGTAGGTTTTCTTGCAACCGCGGCAGTTTCGCTTGCGGGACATCGTTTACAAAAGAAAATATTTAAATCTGGCGGCGCAGGACAGGGCGCAAAAGATATTACTAAAAATTTAGAAATGACTTGGAAAGACATTACAAAGGATAAAAAATTCCCAAAACTGGAAGATGATTGCGTAAACCCTAAAGTTAGAAATTTCATAAATTCTATCAAAAACGCAACCAAACTTTCTGATGCTGCAAAAAAAGCAGCCGGCGTCAAAGGCGAAGAACAATGCATATTAATGTACGGTCCGGCCGGCACCGGTAAAACTTTCTCCGCAAAAATGCTTGCTAAAGAATTGGGTGCTGAGTATACAGAAGTCCAATTCGCAGATGTTTCTTCTCCTTTCATTGGGCAAACATCTGTAGAAATTCAAAATGCTTTCAAACAAATAAAAAAACAAGCAGAAAAAAATCCTGATAAAAAATTTGTAGTCGGATTTAACGAAATTGATTCACTTCTAGTTCCACGTGAAAAATGTGGCGCGAATAATTTACACTTAGCAGAAAATAGAACCGCATTTCTGAACGGCTTGGATGATATTGCAGATTTGTCTAACATTAAAATTGTCGGTACAACAAATGTTCATCCGGAATCTGGCAACTTGGATAAAGCTTCTTTAAGCAGATTTAAGAATATGATTGAAATTGAACTTCCTACAGAAAAAGAATTAAAAGCTGCTTTGGAATTCCATTTTAAAGATGCAGAAAATGTTGTTAAACACAAATTCTTTGAAAATAATAAAACAGCGGTAAATGCTTTTGTTAAGAAATTACGCGAAAACAAATATTCACAAAGAGATGTTGAAGACATTGTTAAAAAAGCTTCTTCCGAATTTGCTATAGATATAAACAATAGCAAAAATATTGCAAATGAAAAATTTGATATTAAATATTTAGAAAAAGCATTTGATTTAAAAGGCCCTACAACCGGTTCAATTGCCGGTGAACCAATTCCCGGCTGGCAAAATATAAAAGCGCCAACAGAACAAATAAGTTTAACAGAAGCTATGCGCAAAAAAACTACAAGTTGGATGGATAAATTTAAATCTTTGTTTAGTAACAAAAATGAATAGTACATTATCTGTTACTCGAAAAATATAATTTTATTTCACACGCATATTTATCCTATGCATGCTTAATATATACGATTTTAAAATTTCGTTACATTGCATTCAAAAAAGGCAATTTTTAAAAACTGAAATACTTTATATAAATGTAAGTAATGATTAAAGTAAAGGAAAAAATATAAATATAAAATAAAGCTCAGCGGTTGAAAGATTAGACTGCAAAGCTTGATGTAAGATTTCTTTTTATACTCTCTCTTAATATCCTCGTGTTTATTTAATGTTGCTAAATTTGCTTTTAGCAACTTTTTCTTTTATGCACAGGATTTATTCGATTTAATAGATTTTCAATCTAACAAAATATATTTTTCACATGTTATAGAGTCAGAGAAAACACAATTATCGCAGAAAGAATCAAAACCGTTGCAACAAAAGCTATTGCTACTTTTAGTACCGGATGAAAATTTAAATTTGCTTCATTATTCAAATCAAGTTGTTTCATAACATTTTTAGAAAAATCTTGGCGAAATTCGGATTTCGTCTTGTGAAAAGAATCATTCATAAGTTTTCTTATATTGTATGTATTTTCAAGCTCTTTACGTGCTTTTTTATTATTTATAGTAAATTTTTTTATCTTAATATTTTCTTCCGGCGGAAGTTCGTTATCAATATACGCAGAAAGATTATTCTGAAATAAGCGATATTGACTATTCATAGCACTTGTCACAACCTCCGGTTCATTTTCATTCAAACTTTCTTTCAAGTCTTGAAGCATAGTTTTTATAATGTCGTATTTTGCACGACAAACCGAACACGTTTTAAGATGTTCTTCTACTTTGTTTTTTAATGCTTTACTCAAATCCCCTTCTATATAAAATGAAATTAAAACATCCATTTGAGCGCAAGTTATATCCATAATAATATCCTCCTAAATAAATTCTTTTAGTTCATCTTGTAATTTAAGTCTGGCACGCGAAATTCTCGATTTTACCGTTCCCAGTGTTGTGTTTGTAATCCTTGAAATATCTTCGTAGCTAAGTCCTTCGTATTCTCTTAATACAATCACTATTCGCAAATTTTCGGGTAAACTGAGCATGGCAAGCCTGATAAGCTTCTCCATTTCTGAAAATAAACATTTTTCACCGGGTTCGCATCCGATTTTATCTTTTATTTCTAATATTTTGTCATTGTTAAATTCTACATTCTTTTCTTTAGTTTGTTTTTTTATATAGTCATAAAAAACATTTGTAGCAATTTGATTAAGCCATGCCTTAAATCGCTTTGGTTCTTTTAAATTTAAAATATTGCGTGCCATTTTCAACAAAGTTTCTTGGGTTAAATCCGCAATATCTTGTCTTTTATCAGTAAGATAGCTAAACATTGTAAAAATAGATTTTTGTACTCTTCTAATAAGTTCTTCCAGCGCTTTATTATCACCTGATTGAACTGCAATTATTAAAGTATTTATATCCCTCTTTTTATAATTTGTTCTAGACATTCAATAACCCTTTGATGTCATGATAAAAAGACAGATAAAAAATAAAATTACCATGTCGGATTATTGATAAAGGATAGTTTAAAGTTTAACTGTTTATTAAAACATTTTCCAATGGTAAAAGTCCGCTTGAATAAGTAAAATCTTCGGTTTGCTCAAATTTATACACAATACCTTTGTCTGTATGTTTTAAATACAGATGAATGAGTTTGTCAGGGCGGATTATGTTAGTAAATTTAATTCGTCTGATTTGACCTCCGCGACAATCAATTCCGAAAGCTCGTTTTGCTAAAAAGTTTGCATAATAAAGCTGAACAACACCTGCCAAAATTGGCAGATTATCAAAATGCCCCTTAAAGAAATTACTGTCGCGCAAAAAACACATTTCATAAAGTGCAACATTCCCATCAACAAACCCGCCTGTAATAAGCGGAAGCGACAAGTTCATTCCAAACAATTCTTGAATCGCATCTTTATCAATCTTACCCTTGATATTGCGCGGAATTTCATCCCAATAACGCCATTTGCTCGGTAAAATTTCAAATTTTTTACAAAGCTCGTTTTTTAACATCTTTGTTAATTTTTGAGTCCCAAATTTTATTGCAAAATTTATTCCATTTTTCTCTAAAACAACCAAAACTGCGATTTTGCGCGCGTATTCAAAACAAAAACAATCTTTTACAAAACTGCTTTTTTTGATTTCTTTTTCCATGCTGTCAGCGGAAATTCGTTTTTCTAAGACTTTTAAAACCCGACCTGTGCGCCCCAAAAAACTTATTCGCCCGTTTTTATATTCAATTCTATCCTCTATTTTTACAAGAGTTTCTTTTGAATACTGAGTTTTTATCATTGTAAAATCATCGCTAGTTTCTAAGATTTCAATGCCTTTGAATTTTTTGAACTTACTAGCAGGCTTTTCTCTATAACCAATAACTCCTGTTTCTGTACTTCCGTAAATCTCAATTACACGTTCTGAAATCGATTGTGCGTATTTAAAAATATCCGGTTTTAGTTCCGCACCTGCTGTAATAATAATTTTCGGATTAACCGCAGGTTTTACATCATACTTCTGCATAACTTCCAAAAACGACGGTGTCGTAATTAAAACTGCATTTTCTGTATTAATATCTTCAGGATAATTTACTCTTTGTTCTTTTCTTTTGTAATTATAAAAATATGGAAGCATAAGAAAAAAAGTGAAGCCAAACAAGTGTTCAGAAGTTGTGGTTGTTGTGAAAATTAATTCCTGCGGAATATTTAGAGCTTCGAAAATATCTCGACATTCAGCTTTCAAATTCTCGAAAGTCTTATCAATAGATTTTGTATTGTCAGAAGTTCCGCCGGTTTTAAATGTTTTAAGTCCGGAACTTACGAAATCATTGATTATTGCGTCCATGCTTCCTCTTAAAATTAATCCTTATAATATATTCTACCCCAAAAAACAATCCGCAAAGCATGTACGAAATAAAGCCGTTATAAAGCGTCCAGATTTGTTTTGACATGAATATTGTCGCTACAGAAACCAAAAAATTTAAAAACATAAACGCCGACCAAACGTAAGTAAGATTACGCGTATAGCGCATCACGCTTTCATCTGCGTCAGGCTCCATAGCAAGTGCCATTTTTTGAATAACAGTTTTTTCTTGAAAAGTTGAAGAAAAAAACACCGCAAAAAAGCAGAAATTCACTATTGGCGGATAGTATTTGAAAAAAATTAAATTCGTATAATGGAATGCAAAAATAACAATCGCCATTCCGATAAAAGGTGCAAGCGCTTTTAAAAGTTTATTGCAAAAGTGCATAAACGGCTTCCACAATGTCATTAATTGTTCTAATTTTTTTGAACTCTTCCGGAGAAAGCTTTTTATTAGTAAATTTTTGCATTCTAACCGCAATATCAACCGCATCGATTGAATCCAAGTCCAAATCTTCAAAAAGGTTTGCATCAAGATTAATCGCATTTTCAGGAACTTCAAGTTCTTCAATAAGGATATTTTTTACTTCTGCAAAAATTTCTTCTTTAGTATATTTAGCCATTAATCTGCGACCTCACAAACTCGCTCAATGTATCAATTGAGTAAAAATATTTTTTGTTTTCTTCTTTGTCTGATTTTAATACGATATTGTATTTGCGCTTTAATGCCATGCCAAGCTCTAAGGCGTCAATTGAATCCAAGCCCAAACCTTCACCAAATAAAGGTTCGTCGTCTTTAATATCAGCTTCCGTAATATCTTCTAATTCCAAAGATGTTATAATTAATTTTTTTAACTCTGCCTTTAATTCCATTTCAACATTATAACATAAAGAACTAAACAACCACTGTTGCACTTACAACATGTTGCATTTGCAACACACGTATGATAAAATCTTTTTAGATTTCGCAAAGACTTGCAGATATTATGTTAAGTCATTGCGAGGAGCAAATAATTATTAATTGCGACAAAACAATCTATTAAACTATAAAAAGGAATATTTAATATATGAGTGAAGATATAGCAAGAATTGAAAGTATAGAAAAAGAACAATCAAATATTAATCCTTGGCTTACGTGTTTACCTACAATGACAGCCGCGTTTATGTTTGTATTGGATGAAACAATTGCAAACGTAGCGTTACCGCACATGGCGGGAAGCTTTTCCGTAAGTAGAGAAGAATCTATGTGGATTTTGACATTCTATCTGATTGCAAGTGGTATTGTAATTCCAATGGTTGGGTGGTTTAGTAAAGTTCTTGGCAGAAAAAACTTTTTTATTATGAGTATTATATTATTCACAGCAGCTTCTGCGCTTTGCGGCTTGTCTAAAAATTTAGAAACTATGATTTTTGCTCGCATATTACAAGGTATTGGTGGGGGTGGTTTACTTCCGATTTCTCAAGCAATTTTGATGGAAAATTTTAAACCACAAGATAGAGGAAAAGCAATGGCTGTATTTGGTTTAGTAATTGTACTTGCGCCAATTGCGGGGCCGGTATTGGGTGGTTGGCTTACCGAAAACTGGTCTTGGCCATTTATTTATTTTATTAACATTCCATTTGGTATAATTGCTGTAATTTTATCTAACGTTTTTCTTTTTGATCCGCCTTATGCCAGAAAACAACAAAATGTAAAAACAGACGCATTTGGCTTCTTCATGCTTTCTATTTGGCTTTTGACATTACAAATCGTACTAGATAAAGGTAACAATGCCGACTGGTTCAATGCGCCTTGGATTTGCTGGTTGTCTGCAATATCTTGTGCAACAGGTTTAGCGTTTTTGATTTCTCAGATTAAAAATAAAGATGCGCTTGTTGATTTAAGTGTATTTAAAGATAAAAACTTCTTTGTCGGAACACTCGTTCAAATTGTAATGCAAGCTGTACTTTTGGCTTCTATGGCAATTCTTCCGCAATTCTTGCAATCGCTAATGGGATATGATGCTTTTAAAAGTGGTTTATCAATGATGCCGCGTGGTGTTGGCGCATTAACGGCGATGATTTTATGCGCAACCCTTGCGAATATTATGGATAACAGAATCTTAGTTATGATAGGCTTGGGATGTATTGCCGGCGCTAGTTGGATGCTTGGTGATTTGAACCTGCAAATTTCGACAATGAATATTGCAATTCCAAACTTCTTATTTGGTATTGGATTAGGACTTGCGATGATTCCGGTTATTACTTTATCTATGGCAACAATCAGTAATGACCAAATGACTAACGCCAGTGGTCTACAAAACTTGTTAAAAAACCTTGGTGGTGCGTTTGGTACATCAATTGTTGCAACTTTGCTTTCACGTGGCGCGCAAAAACATCAATTTATGCTTATTCAACATTTGACTGATACTGCACAAAATTACACAGAAAGAGTGCAAACTTATGGAAGTGCGTTTATGACAACGTTCGATCCGCACACAGCGACTTATATGGGACAGCATACGGCTTATCAATTGTTAATGCAGCAAGCAAACTTATCAGCATTTATTGACGCATTTAGGATTTTTGCACTTGCCGGTGTTATAATTATTCCATTAATATTACTATTGAAAAAAATTAAAGAAGAAGTTTAATTAAACAGAAACCTGTTAAAATTTTGCTTGAAATTTTAATTTGTTTCTGCTTTAATGTTTTTAGCTGTTAAAGCTTTGAAAATTTAATATGCCGATGTGATGGAATTGGTAGACGTGCCAGACTCAAAATCTGGTGTAGGCAACTACGTGCCGGTTCGACCCCGGCCATCGGCATTTTTAAATTAATTTTACATTAGCGACCCTATATTATGAGAGTACAGAGAATACAAAATATCTCACCAAAAGTTAGTTTTGGTGCGCATAAAAATAAGACAACTTCAGCTCATTCAATTTCAACTCCTATGCAAGACGGATTGAATACAGCAGGAGCGTGGTTTGGTTTTGGCGTAGTTCTGGATTTTGTATCACGCAAATGCCATTTCTTTAAATCGCCCGTAAAAAATTCAATTGTTATGAACGGAATTATTGGCGTGGGTGCCGGTGCTATTACTTGCGCTAAAGAAAATTTTTTCGATTCAAAAGAAAATGCGTAGTTTGGTATGCTTGCCAAATGACCAATGCAACACAAACGATTTATACCTTTTAAATTCAATTGATACACAATGCATAAAACTATAGCAAGCAACAAATTTCTTGATAATTAGATAAAACTCTTAAAATACAAACGGTTTTATTTTCTATATTGTAAACAATTAAATATCTTTGTTTGATTTGAAGAAAACGAACATTTTTATAAGTAAAGCCTTTTCGAATACAACCCAATTGTGGAAAAGAACAAATATTATCAAAAGAAACATAAAAACTGTTTAATAAGCTATAAGCAGCTTGCGAATTGTCTTTGGCAATATAATCTGCAATTTTTTCCATATCCTCCAAAGCTTTACTTTTAATTTGAAGTTTTAGTTTATTCATATTTCTTCAACAAATTTTTCATTGTAGAATGACCTTCAAATACATTTGTATCGTTTAAACCTTCCTCGATATCTCTGTTTAATCTATCAATAACTTCCTGAGAAATAGGTTTTTCTTTTGAAATTAACAATCTCAATGCTTCTCTTATAACTTCACTAACAGAATTGTACAAACCGGTTGCAACTTTATCATTTACAAATTGCTCTAAAGCTGGTGTTAAAGATACGTTCATAATTCACCTCTTTGATTAACAAATTATGTTTTCATTATAACAAACATTGACATAGATTTCAATTTTACAACAAAGTAATATGTAGGTTTGACACACTTGCTCAACAATAAAAAAAACAACTTTAAATCCTACATAACCAATAAAAAACCCACCTATTGGTGGGTTTAAATTCGGAGACGGTGGGATTCGAACCCACGATACAGGTTGCCCCATATAACACCTTAGCAGGGTGCCGCCTTCAGCCGACTCGGCCACGTCTCCATAACGGTAAAACCATAATAACATAAACTTTTTATTTTTGGAAGTACTTTATTTATTTTTATTATTTACACCATTTCTCTTAACTTTTTAAGCTTATCTCTGATTTCCGCCGCGCGTTCAAAATCAAGAATCTTAGCAGCCTTATGCATATCTTTTTCCAATTTATTGATAAGTTTAGGTAAATCTTTTTTATCAATACCCAAATCAACCATTTCTTCCGCAACAATATCTTCAAAATCTCTATAGCTTGCAACTAGAGAAAGTAAATTGTTTTCAATCGGTTTTTTAATAGTCTGTGGAATAATTCCGAACTTTTTGTTATGCGCAAGTTGAATCTCTCTTCTGCGATTTGTTTCATCAATTGCTTTTTGCATAGAATCTGTTATTTTATCAGCATACATAATAACTTCACCGCAAGCGTTACGAGCAGCACGACCAATTGTCTGAATTAAACTTGTTTCTGAACGCAAAAATCCTTCTTTATCCGCGTCCATAATTGCCACAAGTGAAACTTCCGGAATATCCAAACCTTCTCTAAGCAAGTTTACGCCAATCAAAACATCAAATTCTCCGAGTCTTAAATCTCTCAAGATTTCGACACGTTCGATTGATTTAATTCCGCTATGCAAATATCTTACTCGAATACCTTCTTGCAAGAAAAAGTCGCATAAATCTTCCGCCATGCGCTTCGTAAGAGTTGTAATCAAAACTCTTTCTTCTTTTTTAGCGCGTTTTTCAATTTCAATTTTCAAATCTCCGATTTGTGTTTCGATTGGGCGAACGCTGATTTTTGGATCAACCAACCCTGTCGGACGAATAATTTGTTCAACCATTTGTTCAGAAGTTTTCTTTTCAAAATCCCCTGGAGTTGCGGAAATATAAATTTTTTGTCCGACTTTTGCAAAAAATTCTTCACTCTTAAGAGGTCTGTTATCCTTCGCACAAGGCAATCTAAACCCAAAATCAACAAGTGTTTTTTTGCGCGCCGCATCACCGTGGTACATCCCGTTAAGCTGTGGAAGCGTAACGTGAGATTCATCAATTACTGTTAAAAAATCTGTTTGGAAATAATCTAAAAGCGTTGCCGGAGCTGAACCTACAGGACGGCGTTCAATAATACGCGAATAATTTTCAATTCCTGAACAATACCCCATCTCCTTAATCATCTCAATATCGTATTTAACTCTCTGTTGGAGTCGTTGAGATTCTAAAATCTTATTTTCACTTTCTAATTCAACTACACGATTTTTTAGTTCTGTTTTAATCATTGAAATCGTTTCGTCTTCATTTTCATCATAAGCGATATAATGCACAGCCGGATAAATCATTACAGACTCAGGTACTTCGATAATTTCACCGGTCAAATTATCAATCTTAACTATTTTTTCGATTTCATCACCAAAGAAATAAATTCTTGTAATAATTTTTTCATAAGCCGGCATAATTTCTAAAATATCGCCTCTTGCTCTAAATGTTGAACGCTCCAAAACAAGGTCATTTCTTGTGTATTGCGTCATTACAAGATGTTTAATTAAATCGCCTCTATCTAAAGTATCGCCGACTTTAATCTGAATTGTGCCTTTAAAATAACTTTCAGGCAAACCCAAACCATAAATACAACTTACGGAAGCAACAATTATGACATCATTTCTTTCGTAAAGACTTCGAGTTGTATTGTGACGAAGCCTGTCTATTTCTTCATTTATACTTGCAGATTTTTCAATATAAGTATCTGTGCGTGGAATGTAGGCTTCAGGTTGATAATAATCGTAATATGAAATAAAATATTCAACCGCATTGTTTGGAAAAAGCTCTTTAAACTCGTTATAAAGCTGTGCCGCTAGAGTTTTATTGTGTGCAATAATAAGGGTCGGTTTTTGGATTTCTTGAATTACGTTTGCAATAGTGAATGTTTTACCCGAACCTGTAATACCGAGAAGCGTTTGCGCATCGTCGCCTTCTTTAAGTCCTTCTACAAGTTCTTCAATCGCCTTTGGCTGGTCACCTGACGGCTTATATTTCGATACCAGTTCAAATTTTCTTTCCATAAAAACATTATAGCACTTATAAAAAATGAAGAAAAAAGTTGAATATTCACTAATTATAGTTTATAATAAAAACACAGAGTGGTAGTTTGCGAAGCTACCAAATACTCTTGAAGAAGTCTAACGGCTCCTAGCCTTTCGGTTGAGAGCCGTTTTTTAATACAAATAAAATCATAAAGATTAATAATAAGCTTATATTGAATTTATCCATATTGACTCTCCTTTCTAGCGAGAACCAACTCGAAGTCTAATACAAATGTGTTAGCTGGTTCTGTTTCGAAAAGAGCATTCTTTACTCTGTGTAAAAATTAGTATATCATAAATCTTTTTTAAAATATTATTCTCCAACCCGACTTTTTCTGTGCTATAATAAACCTGCCAGACGAAATTTTGTAAAAAAATGTAAAAATTTCACACAGAACGCGCAAAATTAATTGTTCACGCGTTATAAATAAATAGCATACATGTATGAAGGAGAAATAGCCGAATGATAAGACCGCTTGGTGCAAGCGTACAAACTTTTAAAGCCGACACGAGAACAAAAGATTCAAAGACAGGCGAATACAAAGACCCTCTAATGCAATGGCCTCTTCGCGGAGCCGCATTTACAAACGAAGTCGGAGAAGCTTTAAGACCAGTTATTGGCGGATACGCCACATTAAGCTGGGCTCCTGCTCTTTTATACATAGGTGCAGATGTTTATGACAAATACAAAAATGACCAAACTGAATACAGCCCTGATTCAAGACGTTGCTTAAAACAAGCTGTTTTTCAGGGTATGGCAAGTGTATTCTTACCTTTAATCGCTGTTAAAGCAGGTCAAAATATTTTTGCTCAAGCCGGTAAACTTACGGAAGAAAAAATCGGCATAAATGCAAAAGAAAAAGTTGCAAAAACTGCAGAACAATTTATTGCTAACGGAAAAATGAACGCATTCAACGGCAAAGATGCTGAGTGTATTAAAGAATTTTCAGATATTGTAGCGAACGCAATGGACTATGATAATAAAAAAACTTCGCCAAAAAATATTTTCAAAATTTTCAGACTTGATTCGAAAGAAAAAATACAAAATTATTCTGAAAAAACAATAAAAGATTTAATTGAATTAAAAAATAAATTATTAAACCCAACAGACGATTTCAAAAAAGATAAATGGTTCAAAGCCTACGAAGCAGACCTAAAAGCAGGACAAACTTCTAATGTTGCAGTAAAAAGCGTTTTAACCAAATTCCAACAAAGTAAAATGCTTAAAGGCAAATTTATAAAAACTTTGGGCGGGTTTGCTGCTTTAGGCGTTGCGATTAAACCTATAGACCATTTTGTAGAAGAAGTACTTATCGGCAAATATGTAGGGCCTGAAATCGATAAAATAAATCGAAATAAATAATCCTTAAGAATTACTACTTTAGCAGATTAAGAAGAATAGAGACAAATGCTAAAATATATATGTAAGTCGAAGGCAGCTAGTGAATTGTCGGATTTCGACTAAAAAAATGATTAGGCATTGTGTGTGTGTTCGGCTTACTTCTTTAGTATCCAAATCTTTTCTTCATAATATTAGCCTTGCTCCTTTTGTCTCTCTTCCGAAAGGGGCTTTCTGTTGTATTAAGAATTTATACAATAAAGCCAAATAAAAATTTAGGCACGGTTCTTGAATGAACCGCGCCTAAAAAACTTTATTTTAACAAACTATTTAGCAAAATATCTTGCCAATAAACCATCAAAACCACGACCGTGACGAGCTTCGTCTTTTGCCATTTCGTGAACTGTATCATGAACAGCATCAAGACCTAATTCTTTTGCGCGTTTTGCAAGTTTCATTTTACCGTCACAAGCGCCAAATTCAGCTTCTGCTCTTAGTTCTAAATTCTTTTTAGTTGAAGAAGTTACAACTTCGCCTAACAATTCTGCAAATCTTGAAGCGTGGTCAGCTTCTTCAAATGCATATCTTTTGTAAGCTTCTGCAATTTCAGGATAACCTTCTCTATCAGCTTGTCTTGCCATTGCTAAATACATACCTACTTCTGTGCATTCACCAACAAAGTTTGCTCTTAAACCCTCAAGAATCTCTGCGTCAACATCTTTTGCAACGCCAATTCTATGTTCGTCAGCGTAGTTTTTGTTACCTTCTTCCATCGCTGTGAAAGCAGATTTAGCAGCGCCACAAACCGGACATTTTTCCGGAGCTTCGCCTTCTGCTGTATAACCACATACTGAACATACAAATTTTGTCATAATTTTATTCCTTTCTTTTATTGTCGTGTTCAATAAAAATCGCTGAACACAACCTACTTTTATTTCTTTCAACAAAGTTGATTATAGCATGTTGCAATACCTAGTTCAATTGTAATTACAACATTTTTTTGAATAATATGATATAATTAAAAAAGAATAAGAAGCGAGGAATTTTTGCATGCTAAAAAAAGGTTTTACTTTACAAGAATTATTAATAACAATGGCAATTGTGGGTGTCGTAGCAACTTTAGTAATACCTCAACTATCGAACATGATACCTGATAGAAATAAAACTATGTATATGAAAGCATATAATACATTAATGAACGAAACCGCGGATATTATCAGCGATAGCAGTTTGTTTCCAAACGATGCATTTAATGGAGAAGAATATGAAATATTTGGCTTAGGTTCCCATGATAGACCACAAGTTGCTCCATATTCTACAGATGAGCATTGCGAAAATGCAACAAAATTTCCGGCAATTCTTTCTCACAGATTAAATATAAAGGGTGAAGCTACATATCCAAGCAATACAACTGCAAACTTCGTAACTAATGATGGTATAAATTGGTCTTTTGATGCAGAAATAGTAGACATTTATAAAAACACGCAAGATGGTTATAAAATCAATGTTACAATTAATGTTGACCCTTCTGATAGTAATGCATCACACAATTGTGTATACAGCAAGACTTGCACAAAACCAAATCAATTCAAATTCGAAATTGATAATGACGGGGGAGTTCGTGCTGCAGACGCTTTAGGAATTGCTTATCTTCAAAAATCAACAGATATGCATAGTGCAATAGAAGATAGAAGTTTAGCTAGCGATATATTCGACGAAGATGTAAACAAAATGTATACAAAATTGAATAAAAATAATAAAACCACAGAAGATACAACAAAAGATACAACACAAGATACGACAAATACAACAAAATAAAAATGGAACGCTTAGAAAATTATTATAATCAAATTAAAAATTCACCTGTGTTTTTCGGCATGACCGATGACGAACTAAAAGGCTTATTAGAATGCTTTCATGCCAGAATTAAGAAATATGAAAAAGAAGAAATGGTAATTCGTCAAGGCGATATTATTTCTAATATTTATCTTATACTTGAAGGTGGAGTGAATATTGAAAAAGATTCGTATTGGGGAAGAAGAATTATTATTTCTCGTCTTGGCAAAAACGATAATTTGGCGCTTTCTTTTGTCGGTTCAAAAAATGTAGAATCAAGCGTTGACGCAATAACAGTTGAAAAAACTTTGATTCTGATTTTAAGTTACGAAAAATGTACTTCTATGTGCCAAAATGCTTGCACACGTCACAAAGTCTTAATTAACAACCTGTTTCAAATTCTTTCTAAAGAAAATATTGAACTTATTCAAAAGATTGAAAATGTTTCGCAAAAAAGCATTCGCGATAAAATTTTAACTTATTTGTCAAATGAAGCACAAAAAAATCATTCAAATAAATTTACAATAAAATTCAATCGCCAAGATTTGGCTGATTATTTGAATGTCGATAGAAGTGCGATGAGCTTTGAACTTTCAAAGCTACAAAAAGAAGGCTTAATTAAATACAACAAGAACCAATTTGAGCTCTTATCTTGATTTCGCACTTATAGCATGATAATTTGAAGCTATGGAAAGTTTTGAAACCGAAGCACATTTAAAAGAATTTGATGTTCAAAATGAGTCGGAAGAACCGATTGTTCTTCCGCAAAACATTGAACATACGGATTTTTTGTACGATTGTAAAACCCAATTTCGATTTCTGAGAAAAAACATTTCTGCATTTTTAAGAAAAAAACTAAAAAAAGATTTTAAAGAAATTCTAATTGTTACAGCTCAAAACCCACCATTTGATTACATTTTGGCATTCAAAAAACAATATCCCGATAAAAATATTAAAGTTTTGATTCCATTACATGATTTAGAAAATGCTGAAAAAACAAATATCAGTTTTGAATTCTATAGTCAAAATGAAACTTACGAAGCGCGCTTGTATAAGTTACCTAAAAATGCGAACAATATTGAAATCTATGGCTTATTTTCTGCAAGTTTTTCAGGGCATGATGTATCAAAACTCCAATATCTCGCACCATTTATGAAAGCGGTTAGAATTTGCGTTAAATCCCTAAAACCGGAAGTTGTACATGCTGACAATTTACCATTCTTTTTAGGAGCAGAATTCGAAAGTAAAATGGCGTATCCTGTGAAAGTTTTGCAAGTAATTGACGATTTCGGCAGATACGAGGCTGAAAAAACTGAAGCTTTTTGGGCTGCTATCAATTTAGTCAATAAAGCCGGCATGAAAAAAATTTGTCGCGATAAAACCATTCAAAAATGCATGGCATCATTGTTTAATTTGCATAATACAAAGCATTTTTCTCAAATGCGAGATTGTCTTGAATTTATTTATCAAAATTATGAAAAATTTAGAAGTACAATAGATAAAACCGAAGAAATTGATGAAAACATTTTGTTTAGACGAATGAGCATACAAGCTTTAAAACTTTTTCCGGAGTTAAAGTGTGAAAATAATATTCATTTCAATTCAATGTATTTCACAATTAAAAAAGTTGATTTTTGGGTAACAATTTCAAAAACTTATTATGATGAAATTTTTGCAAACAAAGAGATTGCCGGTTGTTTATCAAAGAAAATTGAACAAACTAAATTAAAAAGCGATTTTATAAATATCGGTTATAATTTTCCCAAAACAAAACTTTATCAACCATTTGATATAAATAATTTCCGTGAATTACGAATTAAAAATAAATCGTATCTGCTAAAAGAATTTTCATTCAAAAGAGTTCAAACAAGATTTGTAGATTTAAGTTTGTTAAAAACAGAAAACTACACATTAAAAGGATATTTAGATTCTTTTTATGAAGCACCGCTCATTTTCTCAAAATTTTCTTTAAATATTTTTGATGACGGCGTCGACATTGCGTTGGATTCAATTTTAAAATTATTTGAACAAAGAAAAAACATACAAATAATTATAAATATTCCAAACGGTCTTAATAATAATTTTGTTAAATCTTGGATAGAATTTTTAGAACAAAATTCTGCATTTGACGGACGATGGTTATTTATCAATGATGAAATCAATGTTGAACAATTTTATGCTGCGTCTGATATTGCTTTGTTTCCAACAAGAACGAACTCCTCTAAAACAGAACATTATAAAGCCATGAAATTTGGATGCATTCCGGTAGCTTCAAGAAGCGGAATTTTAAATGACACTATTGCCGATATCTTTGATGATATGATTTTCGGTTGCGGTTTTAAAACCAAAAATCCACTTTTAACAGACAAAAATGCCAATGAAACTTATTTTGAAACCTTATCTAAAGCTATAAACTTGTTTATTAATAATAATTCCAGCTGGAATTTATTAATAAAAAATGCTATGAATTACGATTCTAACTGGAATTTTGAAATTATTGAAAAATATAATAAAATTTACGACTCTATTTAATTAAAATTTTACAAGTTTTATTTTAAAAATTTTGCAGTATTTATTACCCAACCATCAGAACGAAAGTGCGCATAATTATTCTTCCCACGATATTTTTCTCCTTCCGGACTTGATATAAGCCAATTTTCTAAAATTTTTAGAGCTTTATAAAGTAATTCATAACCGTATTTTTCAATCAATGAACCATACTGAGAAGGCGTTAATATCACAAAATCTATGTTAGGAATTATTACTCTAATTTTAGAATCATATTTTGGGCGTCCCCCCTTCTTACCATTTTCTATACTTGCAATTGCTCTATCCATTACATTCCTTTCTTATAATACTTTCTTTAATAACTTTTTATGATTCAGGCGCGCCAAATTTTCTTACTAGTTCAATTACTGTATCTTTCATTTTGCATTTAAAAACTCCTCCTTCAAAATATAACTTGTACAAATTACATTTCGAACAACTGCAACCAAGCTTATAACAATCTATTGCTGTCGGAGTCCAATTTTTTGACATTGTCTCACTACATGATACATTGTATCTATAAATCATTTTCCACATCCTCTTCCCAGCCTATAAACAATTGACATTTTAGAAAATGTATGCTTAAATATCAAATATAAGCTTACATCTTGTGTTATATTGTAAGATAATATGATACAAATGTCAAGTATTAATTTATTGTGGTGAAACATGAAACTTGATGAACTTCTATCAATAATTTCAAATCGTACGGCTACGACCATTAATCAGTCGATGCTTGCTGACAGTTTAGGAATAACTCGTCAGACGATTAGTAATAGAATAAAAAATGAGAGTGAAGTTACCGTTAGCGAATTAAAAAAAGCTGAAGAATATTTTAAAATTAATTTAATGGGTATTTCTTCAGATGAAGATATTGCATATATAGATTATTATTCAGATGTTTTTGCCAGTTGCGGGACAGGAAGCATAGTATTTTCAAGCGAAAAAACAAAACTTCCGATAGCGACTTCTATGATAAGCGGTTATTCAAAAAACAAATTATATTCAATGATTAATGCGACCGGAAACAGTATGTCTCCAACGATTGACAGTGGAGACAAATTAATTGTTGAACATTGGCAAGGTAATCAAATCCAAGACAACAAAATTTATGTTTTCTGTTATAATAACGAATTTTTTGTTAAACGTCTTTCTAAAAATTTAGATGAAATTATTATAAAATCAGATAATCCTGAATATAGAGTTCGCACAATCGGCGGGAAAGCTGTTTTTGATTTAATTTTGATAGGAAAAATTGTAGCTACGATTAAGCAAGTCGGATAATATATAATTTCCTCGTCTTATAGAACACTATTGTCCGATGAAAATTTTAAGTTGATAAGACATATGCTAATTTGTATTCATATAATGGATTGCTTCGTCGCCAATCAAAATCGTTGCTCCTCACAATGGCTTAACATCAGACTTTTCAACGTGCCGCCATTCTGAAGTCCGATTTTTACACTTCACTTCCATGCCTGTAGTACTGAATACAAACTTGGAAGTGTATTGTAAAATGAAGAATCCGGCTTTTTATTAACCGAACAATAGTACCTATAAAGAGAGAGAATAGTTATAACTTGAGTTTTACTTTTGTGCTACAATATTACTACTATGGCAAATTCATTTGAAGATGTTATTTCACAAATTAAAGACCGGCTGGATATAGTAGATGTAGTTTCTCAATACGTAGTGCTTAAAAAAAGCGGCGCTAATTATTGGGGAATTTGTCCGTTTCACAACGACAAAAAGCCTTCTATGTCAGTTAGCCCATCTCGCGGAATATTTAAGTGCTTCTCTTGTGGTGCAGGCGGTGACGCTTTAGCGTTCCTTGTAAAAATCCAAAACAGAGAATACAAAGACGTAATTTTAGAACTTGCCGACAAATATGGAATTGAACTTCCTAAGAAATATAGCGCATCATCTGAAACAAAAAGCCTAAAAAAAGATATGATAAAAGCATGCTCAAAGGCTGCAAAATTTTATCACATGCAACTTAGAAGCGCCGATGATGCCAACAAAGCTATGACTGCTCTTCGCAAACGTAATGTAGACGACACTGTTATTGATAAATTTACTCTGGGTTGGGCGCCAAACAAGTATGACACTTTGTATAAAGAACTCAAAAAAGAATTCAAAGATGAGATTTTAGAAAAAGCCGGATTAATTCTAAAATCCAATTCCGGCGGATATATCGACCGTTTTAGAAATAGAATTATTATTCCTATCCAAAACGAAAACGGAGAATATGTAGCATTTGGAGCACGTGCGGTTGATGAAGGACAAAATCCAAAATATTTAAATTCTTCCGATTCTTTGATTTACAACAAAAGCAAATTATTGTTTGGTCTAAATTCTGCTCAAGACGCGATTAAAGCAGAAGATGGCGTTGTAATTATGGAAGGTTATTTTGACGTAATTTCAGCTCAAGCACATGGAGTTGAAAACGCAGTCGCATCTTGCGGAACAGCTTTAACACCAGATCACGTTAAATTATTATCAAGATACACAAAATCGAGAAGAATTTTTCTATCTTTCGATACTGATAAAGCCGGAGTTAACGCAACGACAAAAGGAAGCAACGTTATTAAAGAAACATTATCAACATTGGGTGATGTAAAGCAGTTTGACGAAAGCCATATAGCTTCTGCCGTTGATAACAAATACGCTTGCGAGATCCGTGTAGTTTCTCCTCCACAAGGCAAAGATCCTGACGAATTTATACGTTCTATGGGCGGAGAGGCGTTTAAGGAATATATTAAAAACGCACCGCTTTTAATCGATTTTCTTTTAAATAATATTTTGAGGGAAAAGAATTCTGCACAAACTCCGCAAGAAAAAGCCGAATTAGTTGAAAAAATTATTGAAATTCTAAAGGATGTTAACAATAAAATTATTCAATCAGAATATGTAAAAATGGTTTCAACAGTTTTAGAAATCGACGAAGAAGCCATCCTGAAAGAGCTTGCGCGTCATGAAAGACAAGGCGCATTAATCGAAAGAAATTTGAATACGAAAAAAGTTGTAACAAATTCTTCACAATTCGAAATAAAAGCGCAAAAAAATTTATTGAGTGTTTTTTTAGCAAATGACAGTTCGTTAACTTTCAACCAAATAAACGAAATGTTACCCGAAAATATCATTCGAGATGAAACGTTAATAATTGTAAAAAATACAATTGACAAATTGGCGTGTACAATAAATAATGTTAAGGAATTGACCAAAAGCTTATTTACGGAATTCATCGAGGATGAAAATTTGACCCAAATAATTACAGATTTAGTAGAACTTTCGGAAGCCTTTAACGGGCTTGAACCCGATGAGTTCGAAAGCGCTGTAAGGGAAAACATCATAAGATTGAAAAGATGTTACCAAGAAAAAGAAGCCGAAAAACTTCGTCAACAATACAAGCAGGTCAACGATGACGAAATAGAAGCCCTAAAAATTCAAATGCAGCTTAGAGATAAAATAAAATTAAGGACTGGAGATAGATAAATGACCCAAAAAAGAAACTCACATTCATCAGTAATCAGCGTAGAAGACGAAAACATGGATTTGTTGGACTACGATTCTGAAAAAGAAGAAGATGATTACATTGAAACTGATTTAGGTACTGATAATATTGAAGATATTATTACTTCATCTAAACTAAGCGGTGTAAAGAGCGATGATTTTTATATGATGGATTCCGGAGATTCTCATCATGAATCAGCAGAAGTAGAAGCACCAAAAGGTGTTGCAGTAGAAGATCCTGTAAGACTTTATTTAAGAGAAATCGGTCGTATTAAATTATTGTCAACAAGTGAAGAAATCGAATTAGCACGTAAGATTATGCAAGGCGGAACTCCAGGTGCTATCGCTAAAAGAAAATTAGTTCAAGCAAACTTAAGATTGGTTGTAAGTATTGCTAAAAAATATGTAGGTCGTGGCATGCTTTTCTTAGACCTTATTCAAGAAGGTAACTTAGGTTTAATTAGAGCAGCTGAAAAATTTGACCACGAAAGAGGATTTAAATTCTCAACTTATGCAACATGGTGGATTAGACAAGCTATTACAAGAGCTATTGCAGACCAAGCAAGAACAATCCGTATTCCTGTTCACATGGTTGAAACAATTAATAAACTTAAAAAAGTTACAAGAAGATTAGCTCAAGAACTTTCTAGAAAACCTACCGAAGATGAGTTGGCAGCAGAAATGGGCGTTTCAATTTCTAAATTGAGAGAAATCGTTAAGATTGCTCAAGAACCGCTTTCTTTGGAAACTCCAATCGGTAAAGAAGAAGATTCAAGATTAGGCGATTTTATCGAAGATAAAGAAGCTGATGCGCCAATCAA
>CAKVND010000007.1 GCA_934777245.1 uncultured Candidatus Melainabacteria bacterium
TCATTTCCCTAAATATTGTTCTAGTATCACACAGGCACTTTCCATATCGACAAGTCCCTTATTTTTTCTGAAATCTACTTTCCTACTACGAAGCCTTTCTTCTGCTTCTTCGGAGGTTAGTCTTTCATCTTCTAATATTATATCAAAACCAATTAATTTTTGTGAAAAATCTTGACAATCTTTTGCTTGACTGCCAAAAGTTCCGTCCATATTTATTGGAACACCTACAACAATCTTTTCAACGCGGTTTTCTTTGGCAATTTTTACAATATCTGCAATTGCTTTTTCTTCCGGAACTCTTGATATAAACGAATGTGGAGTCGCAATAACTTGTAAATAATCACTTAGTGCAATTCCAATTCTTTTTGTTCCGACATCAAGCGCCATAACTTTATGCATTATCAACCCACCTTGCTTCAATACTTGATATTATCATATCAAGCTGCAAAAGTTGAAAATCGTCAACATTTGGTTGCATTTTCTTTTCAAAAACATTTGCTGTTTTTCTTTGATTTTTCAAAATATAACGTTTTCCGACATAATATTCGTAAATACTCTTTCTTATAATATTTGTTAAGAATGCGTAATTTGAACCAAGAGAATAGAAAATTTCTGCTAATTCTTTATCACCTTTTAGCATTCTTAAATATGCAGCTATATTAAAAGTAATCAATTTGTAAGCAAGTTCTTTTGCTGTATAAATACTATCGAAATTATCGGCAATAAACTTATCTAAATCTACATCAAAATTATTTGCCTTATATTCACTTGAAAGTTTATTAATAAATGCTTTAAATTCTTCTGACGTAATTTCGTCAAAAAACCAATTTTGAACATAATCGCTCAAACACAACTTATCGACATCTTTTTGATTAAGTTCTCTTTTTTCAATGTATAAATTTGGTTTTTCAGGTTCAATATCAAGTAAAATGCTTTGCCAACAAACATATTCATAAGGAATAGGCTCATTATTTGTATGCGAACCTTCTTCAGCTTGGTCAATCAAATATTTTGCAACACTTGCATTAATTTCATATTTTTCTTGATAATTATAAAATTTATCAATAATTTTGAAAAAATCACGCTCTGTCATTGAATTAAATCCAAAGGAGTCTAGAATTCCATAGCGTGGATTTGTAACAATTGCCAAGAATTGCAAAGTTTTGTTTGCTCTAATTCTAGAGAACACAATTCCCATATTTCCATGTCCATCAGGAAATGAAACATAAACTTTATATGGTTTAGATTCTCTTAAAATATTTTTATAAAATTCTTCTGTATTGTCTACACGAATTCCGGACATTTTAAGTTCGGAAATAGCTTTGTTAATTCTACCCAACAAATTCTCCGGAGCATATTTTTTCGCGTTTTCTAATGCGTGATATGCTAGTTGAGATTTTGAACGTCCTAATATTTCAAGCGCTACATTGCCAACTTCTGTATCAATGTAGAATAAGAATACCGGAATTAGAATGTTCGCTAGAGCATCGTTAGCGTAATCTTCTTCTAAAGACTTAATCAATATAATCTTGTCGTTATCGCTAATTGAGCTTAAAAAGTCCATAAAATCAATTTGAGCTTCCGGATTCATAATTGCTGTATCAAGAAGTTGTTTAGTTTCTTTATTAATTAATTCATTAAACTGCTCAAAATAACCACTAATTACGTCATAGTCAATTTTATTGCCTAAATCTTTTAGCATGTTAAAAGCAATCATTTTTATATGGTCGCCATACTCAGGAGCTTTAATTACATTCCATAATTCATTGTTAAGAGTTTCTTTGTCTATTAATTCTGTTAAAAGCCAACAAATAATAAGAGCTTTTTGTTCTGATGCATTAATCAATTCTTTTATCAAAATATCAAGAACTGTTTTTTTATCTTCAATCATCTTTAAATCAGTCAACAAAGCTGAATTCGGTTGAGAAGATGTAGAAAGTGCTGATATAGTTGCGAGTATTTCTGCTTTAATTTGAATTTTATTCATAAAACCCTCTTTTGCCAATATTATTTAAACTTCTCTCCAACAAGCAAAAATCAATACTTGCTAGTTTAGATTGTACCTTAAAAAAGCACATTTCGCAATCAAATTATAATAGATTATAATATTGCTGTTACTTCTTTTAGATATTGCTTTATAGCAGGTATAATTAATAAATCAGGCTCTTGCGCGCACAAATCATCTAGTATTATTACTCCTTTTCTTATTTGTCCTGTTTGAATTTGTAAAAGTCCGACAATAATTTTATCGTATGGATTTGAAGAATTTACAAGCTCTGCTATTTTAGTTTTAGTAATCCCAAGAGTCTTATAGCATTCTGCAAGATTTAAATAATACTTGAAATTTAATCCATAGAGCTGAATTGCATCTTCAAAGCAAACTCTTGCCATTTCAGGATAACCAATAAACATGTAAGTTTCACCTAAATTATTCTTAAAAATTGCAGTTGCTTGAGTATTTGGGCTTAATTGAACAGCAATCTTAAACTCTTGTATCGCTGCATAATAAATTCGATCTTTAAGATAATTTATTCCTACATTATTATGATAAAAAGCATCTTTGCCGGCATCAATTGTATATTTATACGGTTTTCGATAACCGGAACAAATCACAATAATTAACAATAAAAAAATAGTTAAAAACTTTTTCATTATAATTCGATTTCTAATCCTTCATAAGCCATAATTGCATCTTCAGAAGCGTATTCTTCAGATAATAAGTCTAATTTTTCGTCATTGTATCCAGGGTCATAGTGGAAATAGACAAGTTTTTTTGCGCCTACTTGTTCTTTACAGTCAAGTGCCATTTCAAAAGTCGAATGACCATAACCTTGTTTTGGAACATAAATACTTAAATAGTCCTCTGTTGAATATTGCGCATCATGAATAAGTAAATCGCATCCTTTAGCAAATTTAACCAATTTTTTATCACCGCCGGGATAGCTTTCTTTATCCGTTGCATAAACAAGAGTTTTACCTTTGTATGCAATTTTATAAATAAATACACCATTTTGAGGGTGAGCATAAGATTTATAACAAGTTATGACAACATCTTCGTCCGAATAATCACCTTCTTTTAAGTCATTAACTCTTATTACTTTCGGCATCTCATCTTTTTTGAAAATAATATAGTTTGTTTCATTCAAATCCATTATTTTTAAATCGGCTGCAATATCGCCCAAGTCAAGAGGAAATGACTTTGTAAATAAAAGCTTGGCTAATTCACTTTCTAATGATTCGTTGTAATTCACTCCACCCATTAAACACATTCTAGTAGATGCTAAATGGCAGGGTCTAAAAAATGGAAAACCTTGAATATGGTCTAAATGTATATGACTTAATAAAATGGTACATTTAACAGGAGTTCTGTCGGTAATTGTTGTACCTGATTCAATATATTTGTGCATAAGTTCATTGCCCAAACTAATTAAACCAGTTCCGGCATCTAAAATAATTAAATGCCCTCCAACACGAACTTCAACACAAGATGTATTTCCACCATATTTTAAAAAGGCTTTATCTGAAACCGGATAACTACCTCGTACACCTCTAAATTTAATTTTAAACTCATCCATTCTTATTCTCCATAATACTTCAATTCAAAACTAGCGTTTCTATCGCTCTCTTCACCATATAATCTCTCTGTTCCCATCAGCCTTAATTTTGAACGAGATTGAATATCTTTTAAATTTGTTTCTTTCAAATAAACATCTACCAATGTTCGTTGCTTATTTGAGTTTATATTTAAAACTCTAAATGCATTTGGATATGTTACCAAAGAAGGACAAGCAATTACTAGCATGTTATTATCTTGAATAATTTTAGTAGTGTGATAATGTCCCTGTAAAACAATTAAAGGATTTTTGTGAGTCTTTAAAAGTTGTCTTACTTCATATTCGTTTTGCATTTTATGATTTGGACTGGAAAATGGCTCAATAATGGGTACATGTGAGCATACAATAACTGTATCTTTAGAATGTTTTTCTAATTCTTGAGTAAGCCACAGAAATTCTTCATTTGAAATTTCACCGTTTGAAGTTAATTTGTAGTCAATAATAGAATCTAAACAAATAACTCTAAATCCTTTTTTAGGTGTAAATGCGTAATAAATATTTTCTTGCTGCATGTTATCATTATTAGCAGCTAAAGTAGATAGGAATTTTTGTTTTGTTAGTGGCCCGTCAATACTGATATCATGATTTCCATCAATTGCATACCAAGGATAAACCAAATTATTTGCATGCGAAATAAATTTTTCTAATTCACTTACTTTTGGTTTATTAATCAAATCACCTGTAAACATAACAAAATCGTAGGGTCCTGATGTATTTATTTGAAAAATAACATCATCCAAAAGTTCCGGTGATTTTTTCAAAAATTTATATGAAGTATTTTCTTCAAATGATGAAAAATGCGCATCACTAACTTGCGCTATTCTTAAATTATTGTTTGCTGCTGTACAAACCTGTGAGCCTATTGCACATGCGATTAAAACAGTTAAAATACAATTTATTAATTTTGAAAAAAATGATTCTTTTTTACGTTTGTATCGCTTCATAATTCTTTATTATATCAAAGAACCTTATTTGTGTATAGTGTTATACTTCTAATGGTTGATCAAGTGATCGAATTGAAACATTCATTGTATCTGGAAACACTTGTTGTATGTGACTCACTAAATCATTTGTTGAAGTTACCCAAAATATCGGAGCTGTCAAAATCTTTGGACTGTACCCGTCAACCGGTTGTAATTTAAACATTACCGGGTCATCGCCGTGATGTTTAGCCAAAATGTTTTTGATTCCGCAGAGTTCTTCATACTTAACATCGCGTTTTAATTCTAAAGTTACGATATTAGAGTTTTCCACTGATTTAACGTTATCAATAAGAACACTTACAGCACCTTCTTCGCCTCTGTGTTGAACCTTGCCTGTTATAACAACTTTGTTATCCTGCACAAGCAGTTCTCCGAATTCCATGAGTTTTTTATGGAAGCAAACGCAATCAACTTTTCCTGTCAAATCTTCCAAAGTTACAAATCTTAAGAATTTAGACGGATCTTTTTTTGTTGGAATTTGTCTTGTTGCGGTAACCAGTCCACAAAGTGTAACAACTTCTTCTTCCTTTAATTCCTTAAGTTCTGCAACCCTATGCGTCATTAAAAATGGCAACTTATCACGAATTGAAAAAAGCGGATGTGAGGTTACATAAAAACCTAAAAATTCTTTTTCAAATAACTGAATTTCTTTATCAGTATACTCTGCATCACTTCCAACAAGCTGATATTGCACGTTTTCAAACTCATTATCACCACCTAAAGCCGAAAATAGACTAACTTGTCCCATCGCTCTATCTTTAGCTTCTTTTGAGGTTACATCTAAAATATGCTCCATGTTCTCAAAAAGCTGTTTTCTGCTTTTTTCTATATTAGAAAACGCACCGGCTTTAATCAAACCTTCTAAAGATTTTTTGTTTACATATTTAGCGTCTACGCGTTTGCAAAAATCAAAAATGTTTTTGAAGTCGCCATTTTCTTCACGCTCTTTTATAATCGCTTCGACAACAGGTGCGCCAACACCTTTAATCGCAGCCATACCGAAACGAATATTGTCACCGTCAGGTGCATATTCTAAATATGATTTATTAATATCAGGTGCTAAAACTTTACTGCCAAGTCTTTGAGCTTCTTCAATATAAAGCTGAGTTTGGTCTTTATTGTCAGCAACACTTGAAAGTAGCGCTGAAAAATATTCAACAGGGTAATGCGTTTTTAAATACGCGGTTTGATATGCTACAAAGGCGTAAGCTGCTGAGTGCGACCTGTTAAAACAGTATGAAGCGAACGCAAGAATTTGGTTGAAGAGTTTTTCTGCGTCCTCTTTTTTCATATCGTGTTTTGCAGATGCGGCAATGAATTTACCTCTCTGTTCTTCCATTGTTTTAAGGTCTTTTTTACCCATCATACGACGGACTTGGTCGGCTTGACCAAGTGAGTAGTCAGCCAAAACTTGGAAAACCTGCATGATTTGTTCTTGATAAACAATCGTTCCATAAGTATCTTTAAGCACAGGCTCAAGAAGCGGATGTGCATAAGTAATCTCTTGCTTACCGTGTTTTCTTGCTACGAAATCATCAACCATGCCGGAACCCAAAGGACCCGGTCTAAATAACGCAACCAACGCGCCTAAATCTTCAAAAACGTCAGGTTTAAGGCGTTTAACAAGGTTCATCATTCCTTGTGATTCTAACTGGAATACACCTATTGTTTCTCCACGTACAAGCATTTCATAGGTAGGTTTATCGTCAAGAGGAATATTGTTAATATCAACATCTATCCCACGATATTTTTTAACCATTTTACAAGTTTTTGTAATCATGGTTAAGTTTCTTAATCCCAAAAAGTCCATTTTAAGAAGGTCTAAAACTTCTGTCGCTTCGTGTTTAGGATAACCGGTCTGAACGATACCATCTTTTGAAGGCTGAACCGGTAAAATCGTATCCAAAGGCGCGTGAGAAATAATTACACCCGCAGCGTGAGTACCTGTACCGCACTTTAAACCTTCAATTGCAATCGCCATATCAACCCAGCGTTTGAAGCTTATTGTTTTTCCGCTTTCAGGGTTCATTATTTGATAATCTTCATCATAAAGCTGTTTAAAATCGGATGTGCCTTCCGCTGCAACTATATCTCTAAGCCATTCAGCTTTTGGATTAGATGCTCTTGCAACATCAAGAGCCGGTTCTATTAAACCTGTAATTCTGTTACTTTCTGCAAAAGGAACTTGTAAAACTCGTCCAACACCTTTAAAAGCTGCTTTTGGCGCATAAGTTGAGAATGTAATAATCTGACAAACCTTATCTTCACCATATTTTTTTGTAACGTAATCAATAACATCACCACGTTTTTCGATACAAAAGTCGATATCAATATCGGGCATGGTAAAACGTTCAGGATTCAAAAATCTTTCAAACAACAGTTTGTGATAAATAGGGTCAATATCAGTAATTTCCAATGCATAAGCTACAACAGAACCGGCAGCAGAACCTCTACCGGGGCCTACTGGAATATCATGAGTTTTTGCAAAGTGAATAAAGTCCCATGTAATCATAAAGTACGCAGGGAAACCCATGTGATTGATTACACCCAATTCATATTTAGCACGTTTAATAATATCTTCAGGTGGCGGATCGCCGTATCGCTTCTTTAAACCTTCAAATACAATGTGTTCCAAGTAGTTTTCAATTCCTTGAATATACTTAGCTTCCTCTAAGACGTCTGCTGTGTTTTCAGTTTTGTTTTTCTTCTTTAATCTTTCGATAATTTTAGGGTCAACATCATCAGAAGTGAATATAAATTCTTCAGGAACATCGTAATGCGGAAGTGGTGCATTATGTAGTTCAATTTCTACATTACATTTATTCGCAACATCTTCTGTATTAGCACAACATTCTTCAAAAGTAGCGTCATCCATCCAAGAAAACGCTTGGCGCATTTCTTCTTTTGATTTAACATAAAACTCATTATTTGGGAAATGGAAACGCTTTTCGTCATCTTTATTCGCGTTTGTTTGCAAACATAATAAGGTATCTTGAGCGTCCGCATCCTCTTTTCTCAAATAGTGGGAGTCGTTTGTAATAATCATTTTGATGCCAAGTTCTTTGGCAATCTTCATCAAGTCAGGATTTGTGCGTTTTTGCTCATCCATATTGTGGTCTTGAAGCTCGATATAATAATCATCTCCAAACAAATCCTGATAACGCTTTGCAACTTCTTTAGCCTGGTCATATTCGTTTTTTAATAGATGTTGTAATACTTCGCCACCTAAACAAGCAGACGCGCAAATTAAACCTTCATGATACTCTTTTAATAACTCAAAATTGATACGAGGTTTATAATAGAAGCCTTCGCACCAAGCAGTTGAAACTAATTTAATAAGATTTTTATAACCTTTATTATCCTTTGCAATTAAAATCAAGTGATATAAAGGATTATTAGCACTGTCTTTAACGTGAATATCACCGGAATTTACATAAAATTCGCAACCAATAAGCGGATTGATACCGGCATGCTCTGCAAGTTCGTAAAATTCAATAGCTGAATACATTACGCCGTGGTCAGTAATTGCAATCGCAGGAAGATTATTTTCTTGAGCATACTTAACCAAGTCGCCAACTCTAATCATTCCATCCAGTAAAGAATATTCCGAGTGAATATGTAAAGGTATTAAATTAGCCATAATTATAATCTATCACAAGGGCGTATTAAGGTTTGTAAATATTTAGCTAATCCTTCACCCATAGAGAAACAAGAAGGAATAATTCGTAATGCTGCTTGAGCTTCAAAATCAGCTGAAATACAGCGTCCTGCGACAAATAATCTATCTCTTACGATTAAAGACTCAATCGGTAATTGGTATTCTTTGTAAACTTTTTCAAGCTTAGAAGAGTCCTTTTTATCTGAATGTATGTCTATCGGATAATTTGAAATTACAACGGGATGTTCAAATTTTTTCCCGTTTCTTAAATCATCTTGAGTATATACATATTTACCCTTTACTCGGTTTGAAACTCTTATGCCTAGAGAGTTTGCAATAGATGAAATATAGGCATTTTCAAAACCTTTTAAGTATTTTTTACAAAATTTAGATAATCTCAATATGCTTGCACGTCCTTCTATATAAGGATTTTGCTGATTTAAGAGTCTAGGAGCGTTGAAAGCTATAGAATCTGGCGTGCCGGCAACTGAAAATAGCTGAAAATAGTTGCTATCAGCTTCTGTAAGAATATTATCCTCTATAGCCTGCTTAAATATTGGTTTAAGAGCCCAATTCTTACCGCTATCCCAAGTATAAGCCGTAGATAAGTACGTTTTTCCATTAACAACACAAGATGTTGTAACATCTCTATCTTTATCAAGCTCCATAATCCATGCAGAAAATTTTTCAACATCGACACCTGACATTATAAATCTTAAATTTATCGGCTGAGATTTTTTTTCTAAAAATTCACAATTTAATTTTTCACAAATTTTTGCATCACCGGTCGCGTCTACAAGATAAATCGTTTCGATAGGGTTCAATAATCTTTGTTCTGAACTAAGAATTTTATTGTCATCAATCGTTACGATATATGACGATAATTTTTCTTCTATTTTTTCTATTGATGATTCAAATAGAACATCTACATGCGCATCAATCATCATTTTATCTAAAATAATTTTTGTTAACTCAGGGTTAAACCAACCTCTATTTCCATCGCAATATGTTATAGCTCCATCAACGGCTTCAAGTTCAGAATATAAAGTATCGAAAAACTCTGTATTGATAGTATTATCAGATGTTTTCATTGCAGGAATAACCAATGAGGACGTAATAGAACCTCCTAAAAATGAATTTTTCTCCACTAATAAGACTTTTAATCCTAATTTTCCTGCTATATAGGCACAAGCACAACCTGCTGTCCCACCACCAATAATCGTTACATCATATTTAATCATCTTTAGAACCTCTTATTTTAATATATTTAGATGAACTCATTAAATTACTATGTTTATACTCATATTCGCGCAGCTCAAGAATTTCCTTACTGCTAAAAGCGAGATTTGGATCATGATAAGGAATTCCGGCTTTAGTTGCACATAAACCCAGTTCATAGTTATTTAATGGATATTTTATTTTGTTTTTATCTTTAGATGCAATTGTACCCATAAATTTGTTATTTTTCTTATTATAAATCTTTCCTACATAAAAATTATTTTCAAGTAGTGTATTTCGAACTTGAACAGAATTTGAATATGTCATAAGTACCCCATCGGGAGCTAAACGCTTATAAAGCTCTGCAACAAATTCAGTTGACCATAATTGAGGAGCTTTTGTGTATGTAAACGCATCCAAAAATATATAGTTATATTGCTTGTTTAACGTTAAAATACTCTTTCGAGCATCATTTATCAAAAAGTTAAGCTTAATGAGGCTCTCAATAGTCTTAAAATCCATGTTTTTATTACGTTTCGATAAATGGTCATAATATATATTATGTAAGAAGGTCGATAATACATCCTTGGATAACTTATTATACCCCCATTTTTGATTAAATTTAGCATATTTTATCAGAGATTTATCAAAAAATCTTCGATTCTTATTTTCTCTTAAAATTTCTTTGATATTTTCATCTAAATAATCTTTTCCAAATTTATCAAAAAGCGAATTTAAGATTATATAATTAACAAATCCGTTTACTTTATACTCTTTTTCAATATGCATATTTCGAAATTTTATATCAAGTAAGTCATTAATCTCTTTTCTATTCTTTGGCATAAAATATGAAAGAAAATTAGAAAATGTATCACGAAGTTTATAATAAGAATCAAAGCAATCAAAAATTTGCGGAACAATATTCTCAAAAATTTCTTCCGGAGTTTTTAAGGTTTTAAAAAGAGGTGATAATTTTATAAGTTCTTCATTGATATCTAAACAATCTATAGAAAGTTCAGGTAAATTATTATCATACTCTATCGCGTCGATATGTGATAATAAAACTTTGTCTTTTTTGAAGCATTTTTTATTAGTACATATCGTTTCGTTATTATTCTTTTTTGTAAAAAGTTTTTGCAAAAAATTTTTTTTATAAATTTTATTTTTATTTATAAAAAAACTCATCAAGGCTTTTGTATTATATCCAATTCCATAACAAACATCTAAAACTTTTATTTCTCGATTAGAATTTTTATCTATACCGGAAGGTAAAATAAATTTTTCCCAAGCTTCTGTTAGTGCACCAAATTTGGAGTGATACACATCTTTATCAGCGTAAGAATACAGCCCTATAGAGCCATCCTCTGTATAATACGGTTCATAATCCCTCATAGTCTATATTATAGCGCAAATTTAAGATTATTGATAATTGTTAAAATATTTAACATTTAATATAGATATATCACCCACTACGATAATTCTATTTTTGTCCCCATTGTTTTAGTATAACAATATCGAGTTTAACGAGGAGGATTCATGAGCAATAGTATTTATGCTGCGCCTATCTATAAATTAGATGAATTGAATAATTTATTTATTGAACTTACTGAAAAGAATTGTAATCAAAGATGTTCTAATTGTTATATTAATTTTCCAATGAGCAAAAATATCAAAGATTATATTTCAATAGATAAAATAAAAGAAGCTTTAAATGATACAAAGCATGAAAATATTTTTTGTATTTATTTAACAGGCGCAGAACCAATGATGCATCCGGATTTTAATTCAATTTTAAGATTATGTTTAAAAAGGTGTAATGTATGTATTTGTACTAACGGAAGTTTTTTGAACGAAAAGAAAATTCGTTTTCTTAAAAAAGTTGAAGATGAAGGCTTGGTGAATAAACTTCAAAATCAAATCTTTTTTAAACTTTCATTAGCACATTTTAACGAACTCGAAAGTGATAAAGTACGTTATAGAGGTAATTTTAGACAAACTATATTCGCTTTAAAAACATTAAGCAGATACAATTTTAATTCAGTTTTATCTATTCAAAATTTTTATAATTTAGATAAAGCCGAAATTTTGAATGAATTTAATAGAATTTTTAAAGACCAAGAGATTCTTAATACAGATATTCAAATTGTAGTATCACATCCGAATTTTGACGATGAAAATTTTGCAAAACCTTCATCAAAAACTGATTGTATGTTTGGTCGGATTCTTACACAAAAAGGGATTTACGCATGTCCGTTTTTAGCAAATGATTATCGCGGACGAGTTGGAAGTTCTTTCAAAGATTTTTCAAAAACAATAACCGCTGAAACTGATTTTTGTGCGACATGCTCAAAAAATAACGGATATATGTTTTCGATTGGGTAAAAAAGTCGATAAGCGAATGAGTGAATAGGTGAATAAGTTCGCTTTAGAAAAATTTTAATATTGCTGTTGGGCTGAAAGCCCAACCTACATTACACTTATAAATGCATATTACAAAAAGAAAATTTAATATGAACTTATTCACTTATTACCTTATTCACCTATTCACTTAATTTATATAATCCTTATATAAACGTACATTCAAAAACTTTACAATAATAAGAGGTTAAAAGTTGGTTAACATTTGTAACATTATTCCGCTGAATTAATACTAAAGAGTTACTTTTTTGTTAAGATTATGTTATAAATAATAATGTAAAAATATATATTCAAACACGAGAAATGAACGGAGGCTAATATGTCAGTAGGACAATTCGTATTTATGTTACACAGCCACCTGCCTTATTACAGAAAAGCAGGAATGTGGCCATTCGGTGAAGAAAATCTTTACGAATGTATGGCAGAAACTTATGTACCTCTATTGAATGCAATTTCAGAATTATATGATGAAGGTATAAAAGCAAAATTAACAGTTGGCATTACACCAATTCTTGCAGAACAACTAAATGATGAACATTTGCAAAATGGTTTTGTTGAATACATTGATTCTAGAATTAAAGCTGTTTCTAAAGATTTGGACAGATATCCTGATCCTAAAGTTGCTCATTCTCAACATTTGAAATACTTGGCAAAATATTACTTTGATTTGTGGAACAAATTAAGAGATGATTTTGTTAATAAATATGAAAAGAATTTGATTAAATACTTCAAGAAATATCAAGATCTTGGATGTATTGAAATTACAACATCAGGTGCAACTCATGGTTTCTCACCACTTCTTGCAACTGATAGTAACTTGAACGCTCAATTCAAAGTTGGTCAAGATACAACAAAGAGATTGTTCGGTAAAAAAGCAATGGGAGCATGGCTTCCAGAATGCGCTTACCGTCAAGGTTATGAATACGTTGGTAAAGACGGTAAAAAACATTGGCGTCCGGCAATTGAAGTTACACTTCAAAACAATGATATTCACTACTTCTTCACTGAATCTCATGTAATTGAAGGTGGTAATTCAATCGGCAACAGACGTGTAATCGGTATGTACGGAAATATTGAATACATTCCGCTTCCTGAAAGACCTGCAACAGGTTATGATACTTATTCAGCATACTGGTTACCGGATGCACAAGTTGCAGTAATGGGACGTAATGATAGAGCAGGATATCAAGTATGGTCAGCTGCTGACGGTTATCCGGGGGATGGTTGCTTTAGAGAGTTCCACAAAAAAGATGATAAATCAGGCATGCACTACTGGAGAATTACTTCACCTACAACTGATTTAGGTGACAAAATGCTGTATGATCCGGTTCTTGCTATGAATAAGATTAATGAAAACTCAGATCACTATACGACATTGATTTATCACTTGTTGAACGATTACAAACTTGCTCATGATGGCAAAGAAGGTTTGGTAATGGTTTCGTTTGATACAGAATTGTTTGGACACTGGTGGTTTGAAGGTGTTGAATTCATCAAACAAGTTATTAAGAAATTCAATGACTATCTTCCTGAAGTTGAAAGACTTACTGCCGGTGAATATGTTACTAAGTATCCACCAAAAGAAGCTATCCAAATCCCTGAAAGTTCTTGGGGGCAAGGTGGTCACTTCTACGTATGGATGAACCACTTAACAGAATGGATGTGGCCAATTATTCACTCTTGCGAAAAGAGAATTAATGCTATTGTTGATGCTAATTCTGAAATTCCAAATGACAAGTTGATGCTAAGAGCGTTGAATCAATTGGCTAGAGAAAACTTGTTGCTTCAAAGTTCAGACTGGCCGTTCTTGATTACAACATGGCAGGCTAAAGATTATGCAACTGATAGATTTAATGAACACGTTGATAGATTTAGCTTGATAGCTGATATGATTGAAAGTGGAAATATTGATGAAGCTAAGTTAAAAGAAATTGAGGATATTGATAATTGCTTCCCTGAAATTGATTACAGAGTTTATCAATCAATTACGGAAGGAACAATACCTCAACAAGAAAAGAAATTAGCTCCATTATATAAATAACGTTATATAAATAAGAATATTAAAAATCGTCCATTATAAAGTGGACGATTTTTATTTAAATGTTTTTTTTATCACTTGTATAAAAAAAACAAGAATGGTAAAATGTTTCTATGGAAAGTTTAGCAGAATTTATACAAAAAAGAAGAGAGCATGCCGGTTTGTCTGTAATCGGATTAGCAAAGAAAACCAATATTAAACAAGAAATTTTGGAAGACATTGAATCCGGCAAAGAATTATTTTTATCGGTTACACAAAGGCAACAATTAGCAAGAGTGTTAAAATGTTCTCCAAAAGAGCTTAAAAGCTTGGAAAGAGATTACAAATTTGAAATTGTTAGCCAAGAAACAATTGATGAATTAAAGACAAAAATCTTAAATCGCGAAACAAATTTAAGATGTCCGCTTTGTGGAGAGCCTTTAGTTACAAGAATTGCTAAAATGTATGATTTAGAAGACAATTTAGTTTTACAGCCAAAAGCACATTGCGTAAAATGCATTTTTCAAATAAAAGAATAGTTTATAATTTTTACTAGCAAAAATTATTTTCACATGTTTTGTTTTAGTATGCGAATTACTAATACATTTAAAACTTTTGGTTTAACTTTAGCAATGGCGTCATTAACGTTAGGTGCAAATAGAGTTTGCGCACAAAATCCGCAAAAAGACGATTTTTCTATTACAACAGCTACTCCAAAAGGAACTGATAGCAAAAATATTTTAGCAGGCGCTCCATCTCCTGATATAGAAATTGCAGGAGAAAAAAAGACTGCAAAATTTGTTATTGATTTAAGCACAAATACTCTTTACAAATACAATATTCAAGGTGAAGCAAAAATGGCTTACTTAATCGCAAGCGGTAAAGAAAGCACTCCGACTTCTAAAGGAGTTAGAATAGTTACACATACAGAAACTTATCCGTATAGAACAGCGCCTCGTGGAACAAAAAGAAGACGCAGTCCGGGAGCTTACGGACCTAAAATTATCTGTTTAAATAAAATTGACCCGCAAACAGGAGAACAATCCCAAACAGGCGAATTTATCCATGGCACAAACGATTTAAGTAGCATCGGAAAATATGCTTCCCATGGATGCATGCGTATGGATAACGAAGTTATAAAAGCGCTTTCGCAAGAAGTTAAACGCGGCGACATTGTTATAATTAAATAAGACAGAGCAATCCATTAGTTTGGAAAAAACCACATTTATGGATACACTACTTCTTCTTTTCGCTTCTTGTTCTTACTGAAATACGAATTGGTGTTCCCATAAAGCCGAACGCTTCACGCAATTTATTTTCCATATAGCGTTTGTAATGGTCTTTCATCAAATCTTCATTATTTGCAAATAAAATGAATGTTGGCGGTTCAATCGCAGCTTGAGTTGAATACATTATTTTTAAACGTTTATTTCTAATTGTTTGCGGAGGATTAAGAGCATAAGCTTCATTAACAACCTTGTTCAACAAACCTGTAGAAACACGTTTTGAGCGTTCTTTTTGAACTTCTACGACTCTTGTAAATATTTGATTCAATCTTTGATGAGTAACTGCGCTTATGTATATTTTTGGCACATAATCCAAGAACGGAATTTCACGTGCAATTTTTTCTTCAAATTTATTGATTGTGTTTGATTTTTTGTCTTCAATCAAATCCCATTTGTTAATCGCAATTACCATGCCTTTTCCAGCATCAGTAATAATAGAAGCTATTTTTTTGTCTTGATCTGAAATCCCATTTATTGCTTCTGTTGCATCAATTACCATCAAAGCAACATCACATTCTCTAATTGAACGAATAGCTCTGTCAACTGCAAATTTTTCTACACCGTAGTCAACTTTTGCTTTTTTTCTGATGCCTGCTGTATCAATAATTACGAATTCTTGATTATTATAAGTTAAGCGTGAGTCGATGCTATCTCTGGTTGTACCTGAAACATCCGATACTATTACACGTTTTTCTCCTAATAAAGCATTTACAATTGAAGACTTACCGGCATTCGGACGCCCAACAATTGCAATTTTGATTGTTTTATCTTCATCTTCTTCTACGTCATAAGAAAAATCGGAAGTAATTTCTTCCAACAAATCACCAACACCGCCAGAACCATGCAATGCTGAAATTGCGATTGGTTCACCAATTGCCAAAGAATAAAAATCACTAATCATAGTAATTTGGTTATGCGAATCAACCTTATTAACTGCAAGGAAAATAGGTTTGTTGCTTTGTCTTAATATATTTGCAATATCAGAATCAACAGGAGTTACGCCTTCTAAACCGTCAACAATAAAAATAATTTTGTCGGCTTCTTCGCAAGCGATTTTTGCTTGGTCATAAATTGAAAGCATTATTTCGTCTTCATCCCCCGGAATAATACCACCTGTATCAATAACCGTAAATGGTTTATTTTGCCATTCTACGTCAAAATAAATTCTATCTCTTGTAACTCCCGGACGGTCGTCAACAATTGATTGTCTTTTTCCTACTAATCTATTTACAAATGTTGATTTTCCAACATTTGGTCTTCCTACTATTGCGATAATTGGTTTTCTGTTCATAATACGTTCAGTCTAACACGAAAAAATTTTTAAGTAAAACAGAGATTAAAATATAATAATTTTGTTTAAAAATAATTTCTTTTCAACTTTGTTTTTGGTACAATTTAATCTGAGCTTATGAAAGATTTGTTTAAAAATTTAATTTATCAATTGAAAAACATGAAATTGCTTGACAAATACATTTTGAAGCAAGTTATAGAGATGTTTATAATGGGAGTTTTAGTTTTTACTTCAATTATATTTGCGTCTGATACTTTCATAACGCTAATAAAACAAATTTCAATGTATGGAATTCCTTTTAAAATTGCGTTTTTAATCATAATTTTGCATTTACCTGCGGTTTTTGTAATGACGATTCCAATGGGAGTTTTACTTGCAACAGTAATGACATTAAACGGTTTGAGTTTAAGCTCTGAAATCACTGTAATGCGCGCCTGCGGTATCGGTTTAAATCGTATAGCAAAACCCATTTTTATTTTTGCTATTGTTATGGCTTGCGTAAGTTTTGTATTAAATGAAACAGTTGTTCCGGTTATGACAAAACAATCTACGGACTTAGCTCTTTATGCATTTAGTAAAAAGAATATTCCGGAAGGTAAACATAATTTTACTTTTAAAGAAGTAAAGGATGGCGGATTATTAAAAAGATTATTCTATGTTGGTGATTGTACAGATAAACAATTGCATAATATTACAGTTCTTGATGCGTCAAAAGATGGTACAATCCAAATTCTTCAAGCAAGACAAGGTGCTACAACTCCTGAAGGTTGGGAGTTCCAAAAAGGTGCGATTTATACTGTTACAAACAGCGGAAAAACTTTAGATACAACTCTTTTTGAAGATTCTACGATTAAGTTTGGGATGGATTTAACAAAAGAAATGAACCGAAATTTGGCTAATGAACACAACTTTGTTCAACTTTGCCAATATTTAGCGAAACCTGATGTTCCTGATAAACATATCTTAAAGATCAGTTTATTTGATAAAATTGCATTACCTCTAACGACGATTGTATTGGTACTAATCGGAGTTCCACTAGCAATTACACCTCCTCGTGTAAGATATAACAGAGGTTTCTTATTTAGTATTTTGATTATTTTTGCATACTATTTAATAAGAGCGTTGTCTATTTCTTTTGGAGAAGCCGGTTCGCTGGCACCTATTTTAGCAGCGTTTATGCCAAATATTATTTTATCAATTATTGGCGTAGGGCTTTATTACAGAAAAGTTTTTACAATTTGCTAGCTTTATGCAAAGATGTTCATCGTTCGTTCACTGTTATCATTTCGTACAGTTTCAATTCCCTTAATCATTTGATTAATAGCAGATTGTTCTGTTTCTAAGTTCGTCATACGTTGATCGATTCTAGATTCTTTTTCATTGATAAGACTCTTTTCATATTCATATTCAGCTAATGCCTGATTTTGAACATCAGAATTATTAACTGCAAAAATATTGTCAACGTTTGATGCAACTAAAGAATCGTACTCATAATATTCTTTACCTTTATCATCTTCCGCAGATTTCATTGTAGTAATGAAATATTGGTTGTTTTGTAACATTTGGTTCATGTAGTCATTATCTTCTACACTGTAATTACATTCCCAACCATTTTCAGCAATCGCAGTGAACAATTGATCATAAAAAGCAATTTCACTTTCTTGAGGAGATGTCAAAACCAGATTGTTTGTATTTGTAGCAGATTTTTGTTCCGCTCTAGCATTTTCAAGTTCTTTAACGAGAGCTTGATATTCTTTATTCCAAGTTTGCCAATCTGTGCTTGATTTATCTCTAGTTGTATAAAGCGGATATCCGTTACTACTGGTTGCAGTAGAACCTTTATAATCATCAATAATTTGTTTTAACATTTTTGTTACATTTACACTAAAATTATCACCACTTTTCTTTAATCCGAATGGTTCACTACTATAATCCATATCTTTTGATGTTAAAGCGGTAGTGATATTAGTCTGATATGTACCACAAGTAGTTTGAAATTTTTCAAAATCTTCGTCTGACAAATAGTTTTTCATGTTATTTTGAATACTGTTAACTAAAGTTTTCAAGCTTTGTAACGCAGTAGTAGAATTACCCAGTGAAATATAACCATTAGCAGAACCATTTAATTTTGCAATATCATTACCATCAATAACTCCGGCATGAGCCCAGAATTCTTTTTCAGTTTCATTTTTTGCGATATGTCTTTCTTCATATTCTTTCTTTTCACAAACTTGATCTTGCAAATCATTAACCTTTTGAGTTGCAGCATCCAATGTTTCACTTGTTGTAACAGAATTTGTTAAGGTATCAGAAGAAATACCTGTCAACTCAGATAAAATAGCAATTCTGTTTGACTCATAATCACCACCGGCAGCGCCGTTTGCAGAAATCATTTCTGCATATTTTTCATATTTAGAATCAACTACAACTTGACCGTTAGCATTTGTTATCAAATACGGCGTATTACCGTTTGCAGCACTTGGGCGCATTAAGTTTGCATAACTTAAATCAACATAAGTTACACCTGAATTATTAGACCATTTTAAAGTTTTTGTATTAAGAGCATTTTGATAATTTTTTGAAACTCTTTGCATATCTCTGGAAAGCGATGTTTTTTGCAGAGACAAGTGCTCAAGCTCCCTTCCGATTGTATTTTTTCGGTCGGTAAGCTGCAAAAGTCTAGATTGTGATGCTGCCATTCCCATGATTTTCCGCTTTCCTTTATAGTTTTCCCTTGTTCATGATATTTATCGGCATAATTAAGCAAAAACTTTAATTTTTTAGCAAAATTGTTACAAATATTTACATAATTAGAATTTCTGTAACCAAATTTGTATAAGAATTTATTGCTGATATAAAAAATAAGATAAATAGAACTAATAATGACAGCTTTTATTAAGTTTTGTAAAGACGAATTTGCAAGCTACAATTCAGTCAGTATAATAGTTTTAGAGCTAACGTACGAATTTGAATAAAATTTCATGTCGTAAAAATAGCAATTTTTATTTTGTTCGAGCGTTTAGATATATAAGACCAAAAGATTGTAGAATTTTAATGGGATTAATAACAATTAGGGAAAATTAAATAGTAATTGTAAAATATAGGAGTAATTAGTTATGACAGACGCATTATCAATCCAAGGAGCAGAACAACAAAAAAGAACAAACCCTTATTTGGCTGGTGGTTTAGGCGCAGCAACCGGTGCTGGTGTAGCTTGGGGGGCAACAGCATTGTACAACAATCGTAACGCTGGCGAAGCCAAATCTTATGACGATTTAGTAAAAGATGCAAATGAAAAAGATAAAGTTGAATTGCAATCTAAAAAAGAAGCTTTAGACAAAGCTCAACAAGCTTTGGATGATGCTAGCAAACCGGTAGTAGACAAAAATACACCAGAACAAGTTAAGTATGATGATGCAGTGAAAGCAAAACAAGAAGCTTATGATAAACTATTTAATGAAAAGAAGGCAATGTTAGAACAAACCCATGATGGAGTAATTGACTCTAAAAAAATCAGACCTTTTGATAAGATAGTTGTGGAAGAATATCCAAATATTAATGCAGAAACAGGCAAACCTTTTCAAAAGCCAGCAGATATTGAAAAAGTTTATAACCGATTAACAGATAATTTAACAAATGCCGAAAGCAACCTTGAAAGAAAACTTGATTCAGGAGTTGGTGGTCAAAAGAAAACAAAAGTAGCTCAAATTGAAAAATATTTAACTGGTGAATATTCAACCTATGGCACTCAATCTATTGAAGACATTGAAAAAGCATTCTCAGAAAGAACTAAATTAACAGGTGTGTATGGCTTTCGCTCCGAAAAACCAACAGCACAATACCAAAGAGCTATAGATCAGGCTTTAGTAGAATTTCCTGAATTTAAAGAGGCAAACTTGAAACCTGAGCACTACCTTGAATTTGGTAGGGAGGTTTCACCAGGTACTCAAATTGAAAAAGGCTATATTAGAAAGCAAGTAAATTTAATTGATCCAAAAACAGGAAGACCTTCTCCAAAGCCAACTTTTATAGAATATAAACCTGCTGATTTACAAACTTTTGTAGAACAACAAGAAAGTGCTATCAATGCGAAAAGAATTGCTTATGCAGATGAGTTATTCACAAATGCTAGAGAATCCGTATTATTACAAAAACAAAAAGCAACATATTTGAATGATTTCGGTGCAACAGTAGAAAAAGGCTTAGCAATACAATCCGGTTATTATGATGCAAATACAAATAATCTCAATATGAGCGATATTGCAAATGAAGCCAATAGAAATCGTAATACGGTAAAGACTAAAGAAGGATATGCAGCAGATATTGAACTATTAAACAAAGCAGTGAAAGACGCAAAGAAAACTGGTGGTACCCCTGTAATGCCTTCTTTATTGAATGGTACTTATAATACAACTGATGTAAATGAAGCATTAAGACAAGCTGGAGCTCGTAATAGAATCGCAAAAGATTACAACAATGGTCTTAAAGATTTAGAAACTAGAATTCAAAATTGTGTATCAGAAAATAGCGTAATTCGTGATTTAGAACAAAAGATTGAAACAATCAAAGCTAACGACAAGGGCGTTTCTAAGGCAAGAGCTAAATTAGCAGAACAATTCCCAGCATTATTTGGTGAATCATCTTCTTTAAGTGCGGAAGAAATTAATAAACAAGCAAAAGAATTTGCAGAAAAGAACTTAAAGTCTACATATCAAGAAACTATTGATAAGTTGAAAGGTGAATTAGATAAAGCTATTGAGAAATCTGGTAAAGTCGATGAAGGTGCTAAAAAGACAGCACAAGAAACTTTAGAAAAAGCAAAAGGTGAATATGATAAATTGATTGCAGACCTTAGTGGTAAGGCAAAAGGAATCCACGGTGGTGCAAAAGCAGCTGTCATCGGTGGTCTAGCAGCGGTTGCAGGTCTAATCGGTTTAGGAATTGCAAATTCTAATAACAAAGCCGCAGAACAAAATCAAAATTTCATGGCATAAGCTCTTGATAAACTAATAACAACTAATATTTTACAAACAAAACTCTAAGTGAATTTTCACTTAGAGTTTTGTTATGTAATTTTATGTTATATTTCAACAAACACAACTGCAAGTAATTCAGATAAGAATTATACTGTCTTTACTAAATTCACCCTCTATACGCAACCAAAATTCCACCAGGAACTTCCAGTATCTCATATTGAAACTCGTCATCTGCATCAACTGCATCAATAAAATCTTGAACTTTAGCTGCATGAGAAATTATATTATCTGCTACAATCAAAGCTTTTGGTGTTAAATGCGGCTTAATCATTTCAAAATATTTAACATACTCTTTTTTGCACGCATCAATAAATACAAAATCAAACTTTTCATTCTCATCAAAAGAAGCTAAAACTTCACACGCAGAACCCTGAATAGGTCTTACTACATCATCAACACCGCAAATCTTGAAATTTTCTTTCGCAATACTTTGGCGTTTTTCGTAAAATTCAATAGTTGTAAGTTTTCCACCTGTTTGTTTTAAAGCTTTAGCCAACCAAATTCCTGAATATCCGTTTGAAGTTCCTATTTCTAAAGCGTTTTGAATATTCATCATTTTAATAAAACTATTCATCAAAACGCCGGTTTTTCTAGGTACATTCCAAAAATCTTTTTGTGTTTTTTCAAGCTCAGCCAAAACTCCGGCTGTAACTTCATCCATTACTATATCCATATTT
The DNA here is from genome assembly GCA_934777245.1 of uncultured Candidatus Melainabacteria bacterium. Next base: position 22,199 of record CAKVND010000007.1, read on the forward strand.
CGCCTCTAATCAAATAAATTAACTTTTGTTGTTATAATTACATCCTTTATAGGAACATTCAAAGAATACGTCTTAATAATTCGTCCTTTTGACAAATCCATGATTGTATATTTATTACTTTTCAAATCTGTGATTACAGCTAAATTTGTGTTATCGATTCTATGGAAACCGGAAGAAAAACCTTCTGTTCCAACAGCAATATTTCCCATCGGAGTATCATTATCTATATTAATTTTCTGAATCATATTGTTTTGTGCGCCAAGAACGTACAAAGTTTTTCCTTCCAATAACATTGAAAGCGGTTTATTAACAGTCGTAAATTCGTTTACTAACCCTAATGTTGAATAATCAATAACCGCAACTCGGCTTTTTGTACGACTCGCCAAAAACAATTTATTATTAGTAAATACCAAATCTGAAACATTAGGGAATTGTCCTATATCTTTTAGTTCATAGCCGTTCTTAAGTTCTATAGCCCAAATTTCATTTTTTAATTTATCTACATAAAACAACTTATCGTCAAATAATCTCAACTTTTCGCAATATCCGTTAATCTTAATTTTTTGCGATAAAGACATTGTGTTCAAATCGATTACAAAAATTGTTGAAGCAATTGGAGAAGTAACATAAGCTTTTTTGCCAGCCTCATCAATCAAAATTTCTTCCGGATTAGAAGAGACATTTATTTGCTTAATAAATCTTGAATCAGCAATTGAAATTACGTCAACAAATGGTCTGTCATAAGTTGTTACGAGCAAAAATTTACCGTTGTTAACAGGTTTAACATCAATCGGAATTGATTTTTGTGCTAAAGAATAACTGGGAACAGCCTTTGCAGGTTCTACTACTTGAACATTTTTTGAATAGTTTGTTGTTACAAATAAAACTTTGTCTTTTAATTGAGAAATCAGAGTTTGAGCGATTTCCGGCTCTGTTTCTGATAAAAAGTCTTCATAGGAGTCTTTGTTCTCAACTTTAATCATATCTTCATTCTTGGTATCAATTTTTAAGTTACCTATTATACCTTTGATATTTTCCGGAATAATCAAACCGCTTGGAACAAGCATATCTTGAGGTAATAAGCCGGTTCTAACCTGTAATGGAGGATTGACCATGTGTAAAACAGTTCTATGACCTTCGCCATCAGAAAGAACTTTCAATAGAACAAAATCGTTATTAAAAATTATAACATCCGGTTCTTGCTTCAAATCCTGATTAGCAGGATAAGTTTCTTTGATTTTTAAACTCTTAATATCAGAAAATAAAGAAGGATATAATGGCAAATAAATAGTATTGTCCGGCAATATGATTACACCGTCAAAACGAATATCTGCTTGCGGAATTTTTGATGTAATATAGTCTTTTACTTCAACAGGAATCTTTGCAGCAAAAACATTTGTACAGCCGATTAAAAGAACTCCCAATATTAACAATAACTTCCGCATTTATTACTCTCCAATTTCCCTATCTAAGATTTTACCATAAGAAAAGTATTGTAACAAGATTTCTTTTTTTGAAAAAGTATAACTTTCTATTTAAAATATTTCATCATCGTTTTTGAGACTTCAGTATTCATAAGCTTTGCAACTTTTTGTACCGGAATAATGTTAAGCATCGCATCAGACAATGACGCATAAGCATCGGCTTTTGATTGAACAATAGTTGATAAATAACTTAAAGTTTGCGCCAACACATTTTTTAAATTCTTATTTGTTATCGGAGCATTTTCATTTGAAATTCGTTTAGTTAAACTTGCAATTAGTGTATATAATCTCAAAACAGATTTTTCGTTATTTTTAAATTCTTCCGTTGTTAATTTAGAAAATTTGAAAATTTTTTTAAACTGCTCAAGACCATCTAAATCTATAAAATAATTAGATTTTTCACCTGCTTCAACTATCGCCCTCAAGTTACGCAAACTTTCACTATTTGGTATAGGAATATCATTAACTAAAAAATCACCAGGATATCCTTTGTTATATCTGGAAAACGAAAGCATAATTACGTCACTATTATTGTTAAATTCTTTTAATTTTTTAAATTCACTTAAATCAGGTTGCCCAATATCGTTTAATTGCATTGATAAATAAGTAAATATGCCACCATCATTATTTTTATGACAATTTGTTATTAAATTTGAATATCCTTTAAAATTCGGTTTATGTAAATCATTATTAACTTTCATATTTAATCAAAAACTCCTAAAAATTTTTTTTGCTATTAGTTCAAAATTATTTTATAATAAAATCATGAATAAAAAAACATCATTTGCAGGGAGCTTTTATCCTGAAAATCCCGAAGAACTGAATAATTTACTTGAATCTTTTAAAGAAATTCAAACTTTTGATTACAAATCAAAGGCTATTATTGTGCCTCATGCCGGCTATGTATACTCGGGTCATGCCGCAATGGCAGCTTTTCAACATTTAGAAGCAAGTGAAAATTTCTTTATAATAGCACCATCTCATCACGAAGATTTTAATAATATTGCATTGCCTGAATTTACTTATTTTGAGACTCCTCTTGGTAACATTGAGGTTAACAATAAATTAATTGCAGAAATTGCAGAAAAATTTCCAAGTATTGTTGCGGATGAAATTTTTGAAAACGAGCATTCAATTGAAGTTCAACTTCCTTTTATCCAAAATCTATTTATGCCGCATAAACAAAATGCAGTAGATTTTGTTAAAAACTTGAAAAAATTAGGTAAGAAAATTAGAATAATACCGATTCTTGTAGGAAATTGTGATTACAGATTAATTTCTGATTTAATTTCTACATATTGGGAAAATTCTTCTTTTATAATTTCCTCGGATTTAAGTCATTACTACACTCAACAACAATGCAGACAAATTGATACTTATACCGCGACTGTTATTGAAACAGGTAGAATTGAATTCTTAGAACAACAACAGGCATGTGGACTTATTGGAATCAAAGGTTTGGTTGATTTTGCGAACAATAATGATTGCGTAATGATAAGGACAGAGATGTACAATTCTGGCGATATAAGTTCTGATAAAGATAAAGTTGTCGGCTATGGTTCTTGGTTTATGTACGAAGATTCGAGAAATGATTTTATAGAAACATATTTTTCTAAATATGTTCTAAAGGCTGCTAAAGCTAGTATTATAGCTGCTATAAATCAAGAAGAATTTGTACCACATAAAATTCCTGCAGTATTAACGCAATTTGGAGCGTCATTTGTAACTTTAAAACTTAACGGAGAACTCAGAGGTTGCATAGGCTCTGTTTACCCTACAAAACCACTGATTTTAGACATAATTGATAACGCTAAAAATGCAGCTTTCCAAGACCCGAGATTTGAACCTTTAACAATTGAAGAACTTGAAGGGTTAGAAATATCTGTTTCTATTTTGTCAGCAATTGAGCGAATTGATTTTAAAGATGAAAGAGATTTGCTTTCAAAAATTCATCCTCACGGAGTCATTCTGGTTGAACGTGACAAGCGCGCAGTTTATCTTCCTGTAGTTTGGGAACAGCTTCCTGATAAAGAAATATTCTTGAACTCTTTAAAGGAAAAAGCAGGTTTACCACCAAATTATTTTTCTAAAACTATTGAAGCTTACAAATTTGATGCTGTAGAAATAATTGATTAGACTGAGCTCTTGAAAAGCTAATTATTTAATGTTAAACTGCGTACTGTAGGAGTCCCAATGAAACTAGCGAGCGAAGAAGCAGTTACAAAATTATTGTCGTCAAAAGAAATCTTGCAAATTAGAGATAATTTTTTTATTTCTAATCCAATATCTTTTGATTTGGGAAACTTCTTAAAAAAAATTCCTTCAGAAATTCGTTCAGAAAGCAGATTCGGTAGCAAGTACGTGTTTATAAAATAGTTGTTTTACGTTCGCTTCACCCTACCGAAAATCCAAGACAGGTCGTAGCTGTTGACAAAATTCTGTTGAGTCTTGCAGATGCTTTGTCTCGGACAGTAGTGCCCGTGAAGTGGGGCTGCCTCCCTTTTTAGGGGAAGGTCGCAGTTATTCGCGAGACTTTGTCGAGCGTTATTAATGCGGGTGGGGGCTGATGAAGTTAACATTTAATAATACCCTCTCCCTTGCCCTCCCCCAGGGGAGGGGATGCACTAAAGACATCCAAACAAGCCTGTAGGTCAGGCAGTGCCTGACAAAAACTATTCTAACTTTAAACGTTTGGTTATAAATAATAGAGTTTAAAGCAGATAATGTATTGTAATTCATTTTTCATATTTGAGAATTTTGTCAGGCACTGCCTGACCTACAGACTCCATGTAGAAATGAAGAAAAGAGAGGGGAGCGATATGCGTTAAAATAGACGTCGCCGGCATGTTCCCTCCCTCGGGGGAGGGTTAGGGAGAGGGTATTATTAACAATCAACTCAATAAGCCCCCACCCGTTTTTCTAATGTTCATGCATAGCCTTCACATTGAAAAACTACCCTCCCCCTATAAAGGGAGGGTAGAATAAAAATTATTAGCATTAGCACTTCTTCATGAGGGAGAGAATGCCGAATGTAGAAGAATGTATTAACCGTTTTGTTCATCAGGACGTGTATGTCCTGAGAATCCTTTAAGTTGGATTAATTCAAAGCTATTACCTTTTTTAGCTAATATATATACGTTATTGTTTTTATCGCTTGCAGGTGTAGCATATACCGGATTACCATCTACCGTCGTTCCAACATATTTATACTTGAAGGTTTTATCGCTTTCAGAGCTTGTTATTGCTATATACATTGGAATATTTGAGTCTTTACCGCCTTTTTTAACTTTTTCAGTTGAAAGTTCACAACTGCTACCATTGATATCACGCATTGTACCAGCAATTTCACGAGTCATTTTAACTTCTTTAATATTATCATTGTCTAAAATTTTACTATAGCCCGTTGGCAAAGTAACACTTTTTCCCTTAAGACTATTATCACCCCAGTTAGTTTCACCACTCCAAGGCTCAGAGGCTGTTGTTTGTGCTGAAGTACTACCTGTACCGTCTGTAGTTCCAGTTCCTGCTCCAGTTGTTGATGGAGTTGTAGCTGTAGTAGCCGTTGAAGCTGCAGGAGTTGCAGAACTTGGTGTTGTTGTAGTTGTTAATTTACTTTGTAACTGTGTTTTTAAGTTTTCTAATGTTTTCTTTTGCGCAGTTTTATTATTTTCATCTAAATTTTCTATTGCTTTGTCAATATCGTTGATAATACCATTGATTTCATCTTTTGTTGCATTAGCCTTTAAATCTTTGATTTTACCTGTTATATCTGCAATTTTTTGACAATCTGGGTCATCTTTAACTACTTCTTTTGTTTTTCCAGAACTATCAGTACCACTTGTACTTCTGCCACTGCCGGTAGAGCCACCCCAAAAACAAGTTGACATTTGTTGCCAAGGATTCATACCATAGCCCATGCCGCCACCAAAAATTCCTGCAGGGTTCCAGCCACCACCATTAAGACCGTTACCTAGCCAGTTCATAAGTCCATTGCCAAGTCCTAAGCCTAAGCTAGTTCCGAAGCCTCCCCAGAAGTTGCCGCCATTGCCCCAAATTGATGAACCAAATCCGCAGCAACCAAAATTATAGGTATTGTTACTACCAATATTGATGATATCGCCACCTCTGTTGTGGAATGAATCGTAATGATATCTTGCACTATGACATCTCTTAAAACACGGAGTATCAAAAATTGCCATTTTTCTTACCTCTCTGGTTTGCTTACATCTGTTATATATAAAAAGTATTTAAAGATTATTCAATTTCACAAGTTAATTATTTCTTTACAAAACTTAACAATTATCTAAAAATACAAAAATAGCCCGTTTAACAATTGTTAAACGGGCTAAATTAATAAGTTAAAATTTAAATGTTAATTAATCACATCATCATAAGAATCAGGATTATTTAACAAATCATAATTTATTTCATTTTCATTATCAGCAATTGCCGCAGCAACAACAGCATCAGAAGTTACGTTCAACAATGTTCTCATCATGTCAGTAATTCTTTCAATTGTAAACAAGAATGCAAAACCTGCAACCAATTGTTCCGGACTTAATCCCATACCATTAAGCACAAGCGCTATTGTGATTAATCCGGCTCCAGGAATACCTGCGCAAGTTGAAGAGGCAACTATTGCAAGCAATGCTATTTGAATAACCAAGAATGGGGTTAATGCAACACCATAAGCTTGCGTTAAAAAGATTACCGCAACAGTTTGTAACAATGCTGTACCATCCATATTAAGAGTTGCACCCAATGGCAAAACAAAACTTGCAATTTTGTGTGAAATACCTCTCTTTTCGCAACATGCGATAGTTAGAGGTAACGTAGCAGATGAACTTGCTGTACCAAACGCAACCATCATAGCTTCCGCCATTGCTGCATATAACATTGTTACAGGAACTTTTGAAAATATTTTCAAGAATACTGGATATACTATAAAGAATTGAATTGCAAAACCTAAAGCCAAAACGCCTAAGTATTTTGATATGCTCATGAAAATATCAACACCGAATGAAGAAACTGCAACAGCTGTAAGTGCAAATACACCAGGAGCTGCAAAGCACATAATCCAATCAGTAATTTTCATTGTAGCAGCAAAGATTGATTCAAAAAAGCTTACAAAAGGTCTATTAATATCACCAACTTTAGCTAACGCAATAGAAAACATTAACGCAAATACGATAATCGGAACCATGTCTCCGCTTGCAATAGATGCAAGAGGATTTTTAGGAATAAAGCCCAAGAATATATTTAACAAATTTCCTTTTTGAGCATCAATTGTAGATGCTACTTGAGCCTGAATTCCAGCTGCCGTATCCATATTTATATAATGCGCAGCGCCAAGACCCGGTTTTAATAACAAAGCAAGAACTGCGCCAATTGTAACAGCCGCAACAGTAATAATTCCATAATAGAAAATCATTTTTGTACCTAATTTTCCTATTTGTTTACTGTCACCAACGCTTGTAATACCAATTACAATAGCAGATATAACTAATGGAATTACTACCATTTGGATAAGTCTTATAAACACTTGTCCGATAAATGTTAAAGTTGTCATTAAAATAGGGCTTGGTTCTTTATGTAACCAAATACCAACCAGCACACCAAGTACAAGACCTGCGAAAATGTGCCAATTTCTTTTTAGTCCCAGCCCAAGTGCAATTAGCACCTGCATGTGAAATTTCATCTAAATTCCTCTCATATACTTATATAACTTAATTATTTTACTATTTTTATTAATAATTGTAAAGATGTATTTTATTACATCTCAAGAACCGCCTTATAAACATCATTTTTATTAACTTTAAAAATTGTCGATAAAATTACAGAAATTTCTTTATCGCGAAATCCTTTTTTCTTTAATTCAAGAATATGAGCACGTAAATCAAAATCAGAGTTTTCATCTTCTGCATAAACCATGCAAACAATTTCCCCTTTTATGCCTGCTTTAAAATATTCCAAGACGTTTGAAATTTTATCCGTAACAATTTCCTCAAAAAGCTTCGTAATCTCACGTCCAAGAGAGATTTTAACATCACCTCGAAACGCTTTAATTACACTCAATGTTTTTAATATTCTTTCAGGAGAATCATAAAATACCATATTTTGTTCAGAATATTTTTGACAAATTTCCTTAATTTGATTTTCTGTCCTCGGAATAAATCCAACAAACGAAAATTGTTCATTTTCTCGCGGAAGTTGAGAAAGAAAAGTTGTTACAGCACACGCTCCGGCTAGAGAAGTTACAGAAAAACCTTCTTTCAAAAGTTCTGTAACAATTACTCCTCCTGGATCGCAAATCATTGGCGTTCCTGCGTCCGAAACTAACGCAACAGTTTTTCCTTCTCTTATTAAATTCAAGAAAAAATCTATGCGTTCATGCTCATTGTATTTATGATAAGAAACGCATTTCGTCGAAATTTCATAGTGATTAAGAAGTTTTTGCGTTATTCTTGTGTCTTCACACGCAATTATATCAACGTTTTTTAAAACTTCTATTGCTCTTAATGTTATGTCTTTAATGTTTCCAATAGGAGTCGGAACTATATAAAAATCAAAATTTCTTTGCGACATGTTACGCTTCGCTTTCTGCCGGCAACTTGTTTTTAGGAATATATTCTTCAATTTCTTCCGGCGGCGGATTTATTGGAAGTCTAAAACCAAATGTTGAACCTTCGCCTTCTTTTGAATTAACAAAAACTTGTCCATGATGATGTTTTTCAACGGTAACTTTAACCAAATGTAATCCCAAACCTGTTCCCTTAACAGTGTGTGTAGCGTTTTCACACCTGTAAAAACGGTCGAATACTTTTTTCTGATCTTTTTCTGAAATACCTGGACCTTGGTCTTCCACGCTAACTTCTACATATTCGCCGTCACGTGAACGTTCAACGCGGACTTTGATACGTTTTCCGTCAGGCGAATACTTGATAGCGTTTGATAAAATATTCATAAACGCACGCGAAATACTGTCCACATTCAAGTAGATTTGCGGTAAATCAGGTTCTTTCATTATAGAAATCGTCAAATCGTGTTCCTTAGCCAAGACTTGAACTTGGTTAACCGCATCTTCAACAATTTCAATAATATCCTGTTTGGTTTTTTCCATGTGAACGTTTTGTGCTTCGTATCTTGAGAAATCAAGAATATCATTAACCATTCTGTTTAGTCTGATAATTTCTTGGTTCATAACCCCGATAAATTCTCTTTGAGTATTAAAATCAAAATCGTTGCCGAAATTATAAAGCGTATCAATATAGCTTCTCAAAACAGTTACAGGTGTTCTAAGTTCGTGCGAAACATTAGAAATAAAGTTAGAACGCAATTGATCCATTTCAACATCTTTTGTAACATCAATAAGTACAATAATGTAGCCAACGTAAGAATTTGAGCGGGTAAACATTGGCGAAATTAAGCATTTCAAAATTCTTTGATCAATTGTAATATTAAACGGAACAGGTGTGCCATCGTCATCAAGCGGTGTGTCTTTAAATTCCGTAATTTTATCTGCAAAACAAAATTCACCGCTAGAATCGCAGAATTGTTGGATTTGAGTATTAAGAATATCTTCTTCTTCTACTTCCAAAAGTCTTTTAGCGTAATTGTTCACCATAATAACTTTATCGTGATTATCACAAACAACAACACCATTTACAATACTCATCAATACTGACTCTAACTTGTTACGTTCAAATGTCAAACTTTCAATTGTTTGTTCATTATAACGGCTCAAACGTTCAGACATATCATTAAACGCAGAATAAAGTTCTTTAATTTCTTTATCTACATCTTTATCATCCAATTTATAACCGAATTCACCTGATGAAATCTTTTTAACACCTTGATGAAGCTTGCGAAGTTCTCTGGTTACAATCGAAGTATTCATGTAAATAATACCAACAATTACAAACCAAGCAAGCAAAAATACGATTGCTAAAGATGTATTAGAAGTTGCAGATGCTTTATCAATAATAGTTCCGGAAAGCCCAACTTCAACAGAACCAACATTAGTTGAGTTACTCATATTCTTAACTACCATTGGCGAACTTACCGTAATACGAGCTTTTTCGGCTTGATCTGGATAATCATCCTTGCTTGAATATATCACTTTTGATTTATTATCTTTAAAAATAATATAAGCAATATCACTGTTACTTTTTAAAACAGAAAGCGAATTTGACCTTAGCGCATCATATTTTGCAAGTTCTGGAACTTCTTTCGTTACTTCAACCCCTTCAATCGCAAGAGTTTTAGAAAGAACCTGACCAAAATTTCTGTATGCATGGTTCATATTTTGGTTAATACTATAAGTCGCAAAACCAGCTGAAGCCAAAATAAAAGCCGTACTTACCCCCAAACCCGCAAGTATAAGTCGAGTTTGAGCAGTCATCCCTTTCTTCCTTGTTTTTGTTTCAGCACCAGTTTCCATATTTGGAATTATACCATGTAAAGTTTTTTTAAGCAATTTTTATTTATTGTTTAACCATTTTTTATACAAATCAGGACGCTTGTTTTTTGTGCGTTCAATTTTTTGTTCTAATCTAAATTCTTCAATCAGTTTGTGATTGCCATTCAACAAAACTTCGGGCACTTTATAACCCATATATTCACGAGGTTTAGTATACTGCGGATATTCTAATAGTCCATCAGAGAAGCTATCGTCATGCGCTGATTCGATTTTACCCAACGTGCCGTCAATTTTTCTTGAAACGCTATCTATAACGCATAGAGCAGGCAGTTCACCACCGGTTAGAACAAAATCACCAATTGAGATTTCTCTTGGCTTGATAATTTCACGAATTCTTTCGTCATAGCCTTCATAATGACCACATAAAATAATTACTTGCTCATACTTAGCTAACTCATTTGAAATTTTATCGTTAAATGGTTCGCCTTGCGGTGTCATCATTAAAGTTATTGAATTTTCAAGTTTGTCTACACTATTATATGCGTCAACATAAGGTTGTGGCATTAAAACCATACCTGCTCCACCACCATAAGGCGTATCATCAACTTTTTTATGTTTATCCAGAGTAAAATCACGTGGATTGATTGTGTTAACACTAATTACCCCGTCATCTTTTGCACGTTTCATTATACTAAAATCCAAATGCGATTGGATTAATTCCGGAAATAAAGTCAGAACGTCAAATCTCATTCCAACAGCCCTTCAAGGTTATTAATCTGGATTTTACGTGCCTTAATATCTACGGATAAAACTATTGCTTTTACAAAAGGTATCAATGATACTTTCTTACTCAAAGTTTTTATAGATAATAAATCACTTGCACCATTGTTAGAAACTCCGACAACTGCACCAACTTTTTTCTCTCCGTCATAAACATCAAGACCGACAAGTTCGTCAATAAGAAATTCATCTTCTTCTAAAAATTCACGAATTGTATTTTCTTCAACAAAAAGAAGTTGATTTTTATATTCTAAAATATCATTTAAAGAATCAATGCCCTTAAACTTTATAATTCCACATTTCGGCGTAAATCTAACTTTAGAAATTTCAAGTAACTTATATTCTCCATTTATCAGAACATAAACTTCTTTTAGGTTAGATAAAAACTCTTCCCTGTTTTTGGAGTATCCAAGCTTAGCTTCACCCTGAACCCCATGAAAATTCAGAATTTTACCAACTGAAACAAAATTATTCTTCATTTTCTTTCTTCTTAGGTTTTCTACCGCGTTTTGGTTTTTCAACCGGAACTTCTTCTACAGCTGGTTCTGTGGCCGTTTCTGTTTCTTCAACTTTTGGAGCTGTTTCTTCAGTCTTTTCTGCATTTACTGCAACAGGTACTTTTTCTTCCTTTGCAGGTTTAGTATGCTTAGCAACTAAATAATCGGCAGGTTTGTCGGCTCTATCTTCATTCCAACGATCTAAACCTAATTGAGCCCTAATTAATTTGATACCGACGTGAACTCTCCATTCATCCATTTTTAATTGTGCTGCTATAATTTTATGACAACCGATCGGAGGTAATGGCAACAATGGTTCATAAAGAGCCTTAATTGCTGTCATTTGATCAGGTGTAATCGCTAATTTACGTTTTGGGAACGGTAGTTTTGGCAACATCATTTTTTGACGAACCAAGTTAATTCCAAAGAATACTTTTTGAGGTTCAATTCCCAAGTGTGCACCGATTACTTCATGACAATCAGGGTTCGGCAAAGGAAGCATTGTTTTATAAAGTGCTTCAATCGCTTCCAATTGTTCTTTACTAATAAGTAACGGTCTTGCCGGTTTTTGAGGTTTACGCTGCATTGGGCGACGTTGTCCTGGACGAACACTCGCATAATTATTTCTAAAACCGCCTTGTTGTGGTCTTCTTTGTTGGTAACCACCACTGCGATTGTATCCGCCATCTCTATTATAACCGCCTTCGCGTCTTTGATATCCGCCGTTATCGCGACTATATCCGCCTTGAGAAGAATAGCCTCTATTATCTCGATGTTCACGGTTATATCCACCATCTCTGTTATCTCTTTGGTATCCGCTATCTCGATTGTAGCCGCCTTCACGTCTTTGGTAACCACCATTGTCGCGATTGTAGCCACCTTCACGGTTATAATTATTATTTCTGTAACCACCTTGTTGTGGTCTATCGTAACTTCTTGGTCTTGAATCTGCTGAATATGAACTATAACTTTGCATAGGTTTTTCTTCAGTTGATTCACTTCCCTTATCTGCGTATAGACAATTAGGACATATCACTCTTTTGGGGTTCTTTGTTTCAAATTCAGCACCACATTTAATGCACTTGTTTACATACATAATAAAAGCCTCTTAACCAATTAATTAAATAAAAATATCACTACTTAAAAATAATCCTATCAATAAAAATAATATGAGATTTCATCAAAATAACATAGAGTTAAACTCTACATATGCATTATAGTACATTAAAATAAATTAGTCAACCTGTAAGATTTTAGCTTAGAAGTAACACCTGTAAATTTTCATACAAAAAAACAACCGCCATTTACATGAACGGTTGCTTTTTATTTTTTCATTAACTATTTTACAAGTTCTTTGAAGCTTTTTCCTGCTGAGAAAGCTGGAACAGTCTTAGCAGCGATTTTTAATTCTTTACCAGTTTGAGGGTTTCTACCAACTCTAGCTGCTCTCTTACGAGCTTCCCAAGTTCCAAAACCTACTAAAGTAACTTTTTTACCTTTAGCAACTGTTTTTTGAATAATTTCTAATGTAGCTGAAAGTACATCTGAAGAAACTTTTTGAGAAAGTTTAGTCTTCTTTGAAATTTCTTTTACCAATTCTTCTTTGTTCATGATAAATCTCCTATACACTCTTACTCTCTTATGTGCTTAAACACTACGTTTTACACATTTCATACATCCCATTATACACATTATGCGGAATTTTGCAAGAGGTTCAAAAAATATTTATTAAAAACTTTACGTTATTCTTGTATTTTAAGCGATATTGATACAAAACTTAATAAAACTTAACAGCTGTATGATTCAATTAAATCAATAACTTCACAAACTGAATAATTATCTTTTACTACAAAAAGATTTTTTCCGGTTTTTTCTATTACATAATCAATTGAATTACCGTCCAAAAACAGATTAGTAAAAGGTTTAAGCATAATTGACGGAACTACTACATAATCAGCATCAACATCTTTTATCGCATTAATCAAATCATCTGAAGTAATAAGCCCTGCAACAGTTATATTTTTGCCCCAATATGTCGATTTTACAGGGTTAACCGTACATTTTAAATTAACAATTTTGTTCATTTTCGATGATATATATTCAAACGCAGTTTTTGCTGCAACGGAGCAGGCAAAGCTTAATTTCAATTTCTGAGAAAGGCGTTTTGGGAGCTCGTACGTATCAAAATCATCCATTATAGAACGTAATGAGCCTACACCATCGTCCAATTGCGAGAAATTTCCATAATATCTTGCCGACGGAATTTCTTTTTCTGCAAGTAAGAAAAATTCGTCTGAACAACATACTTTCTTATATTTTGATGCTATTTTAATAGTTTCTTCAGCTACGGCTTTATCTACAGTTTTAAGTTCACTCGTACGGAATTGCGTTACTCCTACCGGAACAATTGCAACTGATAAAAGAGCAGAACCTAAACTTGACAAATCTTTTAATGTTCTATCAAGTTCAGCACCATCATTGTATCCCGGACAGAGAACGATTTGCGCATGAAATGGAATTTCATTATTTTTAAACCATTTAAGATTATCCATAATTTTTGATGCATTTGGATTTCTTAGCATTTTTACACGTAATTCAGGATTAGTAGCATGTACAGAAATATAAAATGGCCCTAAATGCAATGCTGAAATACGTTCTTTATCAGCATCTGTCAAATTTGTAGTAGTAATATAAGTTCCTTGAAGATACGAAAGTCTATAATCATCATCCTTTATATATAAAGTGTCTCTCAATCCTTTTGGTTGCTGAGCTACAAAGCAAAAAATACAATTATTTAGACAAGGCTTAACTCTGTCAAAAACAGCACTTTCAAATATAATACCCAAATCATCGTCATAATCTTTTTCTAATTCGATTTCTTCAATTTCACCATTTTTTTTCTGAATTTCAATCGTCAAGAACTCACTTTTACACATAAAACGATAGTCTATCATATCTTGTAATTTTTCACCATCTATAGAAAGAAGAATATCGCCTTCTTCAATTTCTAGTTCTTGCGCTATTGAATCATCTACAACACCACTAATTAGTGCAGGCATGTTCAAAACCCTCCAACAAAGACATAAAGTTTTTGTATTCACAAGTTAAATTATCAAAAACCATTTTAGGATAAAATGAAAGCTCTTTTTCCTTTATAATATTTTGAATATCTATTAAAATTGATTCTGCTTTTAATTTAAGCTGCTTTAGCATTTGTACTTGTTCTACCGGATCTAAACAATCGGCGCAAGCAAGCTTAATACGAGCATTTGTAAAAAATTGAATAGGATTTTCTAATGGAGGAGCCATAATCAAACGTTTCAATTCTACCAAACCTTCTTTTGTAATCGAATAAAAACAAGAAGGTCTTCCTCCTTCAGACATTGTTTTTCTAGATTTTATAAATCCGCTATTTTCAAGACGAGTTAAAGCCGGTTTAATTGTTCCATAACTTGGAGTAGTTAGAACTGAAAACGAAGCACGTATTTCTTTTGAAATTCCGTACATTGTTAGAACATGCCTGTTTAACTCAAATAATATTAAAAGCTCTATCATAATTTGATTATATCACAAAATGAGATACAAATAACTGTAAATCATTTTTACTGTATATTGACACGATAGTTTTTATAATAATTGCAGTATAAGATGGTGAAATTAAATATAAATTTATTTAACACAAAAAGATGTTAATATTTTATTACTTAGTAAAAATCTTGTTTTCTCTTTTGGCCTTCAAAATTTCTTTACGCTCAAGTTTGTTATATAGTTGAGAATTAATTTCTCCTCCTACCAGAATTAAAATTGATGTATAATACAACCAAACCATTAATACTGCAAAACCACCAATTGTTCCATATACAAAATTATAAGTATGCAGATTATTAATATAAATAGAGAATCCCCAAGAACCTAACAACCATGAAACACTAAAAAACAAAGTTCCAGGTAGTGCGCTTCTGCGTCTAAGTTTTTCTTGTCCTCCCAAATCAGGCAAAATATAATAATGCAAATATGCCATTATATATAATGCAATAAAAGCAATTGGCCAACGCAATACAAGCATTAAATTCCCTGATGATACAGTTAAACCCAAATATGTTATTAAAAATTTGATAATAACTTTACCAAAAATAATCAAATTAATGCTTAAAAATAAAACAAGAGCATTAACAAAAACCATTATTAATGAAAGCAATCTTGTATATAAAAATGAACGTGTTTCTTCAACTTTATACGCTCTATTTAAACCTTTTAATACGATTGCAAGTGCATTTGTCGATAACATAACTGTAATGCAGAAACCAAAAGTGGCAATTAATCCACCTTTAGAAAAAAACCAAACTTCATTTAATACGGTTTCTATCAAATTAATTACATCATCAGGCATAACTTGTTGCAAAAACAATATTAACGGATTCATAAATGAATGTTTTCCAAGCCAGCCAAAAAGAGCTGTTAAAAATAACATAAAAGGAAAAATTCCAATTACAAGCATAAAGCCCATTTCAGCAGCCATGCCAAAAAAGTCATTTTCTATAACAGATTTAATTATATTTCTTAGTGTTTTGAATTGAAATTTCACAGTCTGATTTCTTTCAATAATTGTGCAATGCTATCTTTAATATTTGCTTTAATTGTACATCCTGCGGCAAATGTATGACCGCCTCCGCCAAATTTCATACAAACAGCGGCAACATCCACTTTTTTGCTTCGCATAGAAACTTTAGTTAATTTTGTATCAACTTCTTTTACTACAAAAGAAACTTCAGTTGTATCAATAGCTCGTAATATTTCAGCAATTCCATCTGTATAATCATCACCCGCTGAAAATTTTTCCAAATCTTTCTTATAAACGGTCGTATATGCAATTTTATTATCTTCCAAAAATTCCGCTTTATTCACGCAATAATTTTGAAACATGACATAGTTTTTTGTCTTTGTTTCATAACATTTTTTATATATGTAATTTGGATTTACACCTTTTTCTACTAAATCAGCTGCTGCTCTAAAGGTATTAGCGGATGTATTTTCAAATCTAAAATTCCCTGTATCTGTCATAATTGCTGTATATAAACAAATTGCAGCTTCTTCAGTTAATTCCCAATTGTTCGTTTTAAAATAATTGAATAAAACTTCCCCACAAGAACTCGCATCAGCTTCTATTATTTGATAATCTCCAAATTTAGGATTTGTTTTATGGTGATCAATATTAACAGTACATTTTGCTTTCTCAAAAAGGATTTTTGAATCCATAACTCTATCAATGGCAGCAACATCAAGAGTTATAACTAAATCATATACTAATGATTTATCATAATAGCGCTCAGCCAGTTCTATATTTGGTAAGAATTTATAATTATAAGGAATGTTAGAAACAACATTCATATCAGCCTTAATTTTAAATCTTTTATAAATCATGCTATATAAAGCGCACATAGAGCCCAATGTGTCACCATCAGGATTCATATGAGATAAAAGTAATATCTTTTTTGACTGCTTAATTAAACTATCTAAATCGCAACTCATAACGAAATAATAACATAAATAAATTTGATTTAAAAAACATTTTTTTTCTTTAAAAATGTAACAATTTCTTAATACAAAAAGAAAAAGTGTAAAATTTACAAATTTTTTGTTTTTATAGTATTATATAATCGTAAAAGAAAACATTGATTAGTGTAATAATGCACTGGTAGTAAAGGAGGCACATGAATTGACAATTGTATCATCATCAATCGAAGAGCTAGAAAAGCAAAACTTAGATAAAGTTAATTTAGGACAACATGTTCTTGCAGAATTTTTTGAGTGTGATCCAAACATTTTAAATAGTAATGACAAAGTAGAAAAGTACATGATAGACGCGGCTCTTGAATGTGGTGCGACAATCGTTCAAAAGTGCTTTCATATGTTCAATCCTTACGGGGTAAGTGGGGTTGTAATCATTTCAGAAAGTCACTTAGCAATTCATACATGGCCGGAATTAGGCTATGCGGCAGTTGATTTATTCACTTGTGGAACAAAATGCGACCCTAAAGTTGCTTATGAATTCTTAAAAAGAAAATTTAATTCTCAAAAGGCTTCATTTACAGAACTTAAAAGAGGTATTATCGATAGAGAAACTCTTAAATTATCGGAACAACCTTTTGAAATCGCAGAACAGTTTGAAGAATAAATTTTAAATAAACTTTAATATTTATTTTAAATATAAAGAAAAGAGAATGATATCAGGTCATTCTCTCTTTTTTATGTAAACTTGTTGCCAAACATTTGTCATAATGTTAGGATTATAAAGAGGAGAAGATTTAATGGGTGATAAATTTAATATAATCCAGTTCTTAAAAAGTGCTGTGGCTTCAGGGGCTTCGGATGAGCATTTAAAAGTTGGATATTCACCATTTATTAGAAAAAATGGATTTATTATGAAAACCAACATAAGCCCTCTTTCTAAAGAAGAGGTTGATAGTGCGATTTTAGAAATTGCACCAACAGCTATTAGAGATGAAATTCTAACGCTTTGCGATGTTGATTTTATGTATGAAATAAAAGGTTATTCTCGTTTTCGTATAAATTACAACAGACAACTCGGCATGCCGGCACTTGTAATCCGTAATATTTCTTATACAATTCCTCAATTAAAAGATTTATCTTTACCTGAAATTTTAAATTCTATTGTAGAATATCAAAACGGTATAGTATTGGTTACAGGCCCAACAGGTAGCGGGAAATCGACAACAATCGCTTCTTTGATTAATCAGATCAACATGACGTCATCCAAACACATAGTAACAGTAGAAGACCCTATTGAGTACGTTTTTGGCTGCAAAAAGAGTATTGTTTCTCAACGACAAGTTGGAGTAGATACGAAGACTTTTTCTGATGGTATTAAGTACTCATTAAGACAAGATCCGGATGTTATATTTATTGGTGAAATTCGTGATAAAGAAACGATGGAAGCCGCTCTAAAGGCATCAGAAACCGGACACTTAGTATTTTCTACTTTGCACACAAATGATGCTGTTCAAACAATTAATCGTATCGTAAACATGTTTGATGAATCTAATCGTTATTTAATCAGAAAACAGTTATCTGAAACATTACGTGCTACAATTGCACAAAAGCTTGTATATTCAGAGCAAGCTAAAAAAAGATTTCCGGCATGCGAAATAATGGTTGTAACTTCTACAATAAAAGATTACATTAATAAAGATAATACAGATGAAATCTATGAACTATTGAGAGATAACACTGTTGATAACATGGTTTCAATGAACACGTCTTTGGCAATTTTGACAGACAAAGGTTGTATTTCTCAAGAAGAAGCGCTAGAACATTCTAACGATGAATCAGAATTAGAAAAAATATTTAGGGGAGTATATCAAGGCACAAAGGCTTATTATGAATAATTATGTTACAGAGGCAATTAATTTAAAATCGTATAATTTGAATGATGCAGATAAAATTATCGTTATGTATTCAAAAGATAACGGATTAATAAAAGGCGTTGCAAAAGGGATTAAGAAACCCAAAAGCAAATTGGGCGCACGAATGGATTTATTAGTAGCTAACACATTACAGCTTCTTAAAGGTCGTTCTATGGACACAATTGTTCAAGCGCAGACTGTAAATCATTTTAGAAAAACAAGAGAAGATATGGATAAATTAATGCTTTCTTCATATATCTCAGAAGTTGTAATGAATTTTGGCGAAGGTTCTGAAGCTGCTTCTAAAGAAATTTACGAGCTTCTTTATAAAGCATTAAACAGAATCTCGAATTCTGTAGAAAAAAAAGATATGCTTATTGCAGCAATAAAATTCCAATTAAAAATGCTTTTAATTATGGGATTTTGCGTAGAACTTGATACTTGCCTTTGCTGTCGTGAACAAGTGTTGGATGAAGAAATGTATTTCTCATCATCTATGGGAGGAATTATCTGTAAGGAATGTAATGAACATTTGGGTGTAAAACTAAAAATGCACAACAAAATTCGTGATTTCTTACAAGCTATGCTTCAATTTGATTTCGAATATGAAAGTGAGTATGACAAAAAAGCAACAGAAAAAGTTTGCCAAGTTTGTTTTGACTTGCTGGATGAATACATAAAAACTCATACAAATAAGCGCCAAAAGTCAGTAAAATTGATTAAAGAAATGGCTGGTGTGTAATGTCTAAACAAAAAATCAAGCTTGCACATTTATACCCAAAATTACTTAATATCTACGGCGATGGTGGAAATATTTTAGCTATTAAAAAAAGATGCGAATGGCGTGGTATTGATATTGAAATCGATGAAATAAATATTGGTGATGAAATTTCTGAACACGATATGTATTTTATCGGTGGTGGTCAGGATTTACAGCAAATTGCGGTTTCTAAAGAGCTACAAAAGCATAAAGAATTTTTAACAACGGAACGTGATAGAATGTCTGTTTTCTTAGGAATTTGTGGCGGTTATCAGCTAATGGGACATTACTATCAACCGCATAACGGCGAAAAACTGCTTGGTATAAGTCTTTTAGATGCCTATACTATTGCCGGTGATAAGCGATTTATTGGGAATGTAACAGTTAATTCAGATTTAGTTGAACCAAATACACTTGTAGGTTTTGAAAATCATAGCGGTTTAACTTATCTAAACGGTGCAACAGAACCAATAGGAACTGTTGTTGTAGGTCATGGTAATAATGGCAAAGATAAAACAGAAGGTGCTAGGTTTAAAAATGTATTTGGAACGTATTTGCACGGTTCTTTCTTGCCTAAAAATCCACAATTTGCTGATTATTTGATAGAGCTTGCGTTGGGCTCAAAACCGGAACCGCTAGATGATACTATTGAAAATTTAGCGCATGAAGCTTTAGTCGAGAAAAAATACTAGATTCTGATTAAAACAATTCTCTGGTTTTGCGTCTGATTTCTTCATCAACCGCAAAAATTTCATCTAATGTCGGATTACTTATAACAGTATGCTGGGACATCATTTTTTCTACGAAATCAATGATATCAAATAGTTTTATTTGACCTTTCAAGAACGCAAAAACTGCCTCTTCATTTGATGCATTTAAACAAACGGTTGCAGTTCCTCCAACTCTACCAGCTTCATAAGCTAACTTTAATGCCTTAAATTTTTCCCAGTTTGGTTCTTCAAAATCTAAACGCGCAATCTCTGCAAAGCTAAAGCTCTTAGACTTTATTCCCTCATAACGTTCGGGATACGTAATTGCATATTGTATTGGAATATGCATGCTAGGAAGCCCCAATTGTGCGATTACACTTCCATCAACATATTCTATTGCAGAATGCACAATACTTTGCGGATGCACAACCACTTGAATATCATCATAATCCATTCCGAACAAATGATGCGCTTCTATAACTTCTAACCCTTTGTTCATAAGAGTTGCACTATCAACCGTAATTTTGCGTCCCATATTCCAACGCGGATGTGCTAACGCTTGTTCTACTGTTGCATTTTTCATATCTTCAACAGTTTTCTTTAAGAATGGGCCGCCGGACGCGGTAATAATAAGTTTGTCTACTTGCGCAATATCTTTAATACATTGATGAATAGCACAATGTTCACTATCTACGGGGATAATCTTCACTCCTTTAGATTTAGCAAGGTTCATAACAATATCACCCGCCATTACAAGAGTTTCTTTATTAGCTAAAGCAATATCAATTCCATTGTTAATCGCTGTTATTGTAGGTCTTAAACCTATTCTCCCGGACACCGCAACTAAAATAATATCATTTTCTTTGTTTAAACAAATTTCATCTAAGCTCAAAGGTATAGCACCTTCGATTTTGCTTATATCTTCTGCATAAGCATATTTAGGTTTAAATCTTTTTATTTGTTCATTTAAAAGCTCCGTATTTCCACCTGCAGTCAAAGCTAATATTTCAAATTTGTCCTGTAATTTTTCAATAACTTCTAAGGCTTGACGTCCTATAGAACCTGTAGAACCTAATATACTTATCTTTCTCTTCATTTTATTCCTCTATTCTTAAATCTAAATAATCATGCAAAGCTTGCTTCCAATTTCTGCAAATTTTATGATTGTTCATCGCGCTGTATTGCGGTCTTTTTGCTGGTCTTGGATAATCTTCAGTTTTACAAGGTTGCAAATTTACACTTATATCTAAATATTCAAATATTTCTTTTGCAAACTCATACCAACTTGTTTGACCGCTTCCACAAATATGATACGTGCCGTATTCAAACTCTTCCAGCATTTTAATAATACCATTAGCAAGCTCAACAGTCCATGTCGGACAACCTATTTGATCATTTACAACTTTTAGATTTTCGTCATTTTTATGAGCAATCATTGTTTCTACAAAATTCTTTCCATGATGACCGTAAAGCCAACTGGTGCGCGCAATATAATAATCTTTACAGTATTTTTTTACAACTTCTTCACCTTGAAACTTTGTTAATCCGTAGTTATTTATCGGATTTGGTTTGTCATCAACCTCATAAGGAGCTTGTTTTTTACCATCAAAAATATAATCTGTTGAAACATAAACTAATATTGCATCATTTTTAGCACAAGCTTTTGCGACATTTTCCGTGCCGACTACATTAATCAATTTCGCTTGCTCAAATTCTTCTTCAGCCTTATCGACATTTGTGTAAGCCGCGCAATGAATTACAACATCCGGCTTCTCATTTGACATAACTTTATGTGTTAATAATTCATTTATAATATCTAAATTATTAATATCGGTTTCAATTACTTCATAGTCTAAATCTTCCAGAATAGGGCATAAATCTTGCCCAAGCATGCCATTAGCACCTGTTACTAAGACTTTCATGAAATCTCCTTCAATCTTGGTTGATATTTATCTTTTTCTGACAAAATAGGCTCAAAATCAATTCCCCAATCAATATTAATATCCTCATCTTGCCAAAAGATTCCTCTATCAGCTTGTGGAGCGTATTCTTTTGAAGTCTTGTAAATTAATTCTGCGCAATCTGATAACACAACAAAACCATGCGCAAAACCTTCAGGTATAAAAAGCATGTGCTTATTTTCTTCCGAAAGTTCAACTCGTACATATTTAGCAAATGTTGGAGAATCTTTGCGAATATCAACCGCTACATCATAGATTCTCCCTTTTATACATCTAACAAGCTTTGCTTGAGCAAATGGAGCTTCTTGATAGTGCAAACCTCTT
This sequence comes from uncultured Candidatus Melainabacteria bacterium, assembly GCA_934777245.1. Next base: position 44,558 of record CAKVND010000007.1, read on the forward strand.
AAAACGCCTTTTGTTGAGCTGGAATGATTATCTTGCACAAAATCTGTATTGATTCCATTTTTTACAAAATCAGATTTCTTATAAGTTTCCATAAAAAAGCCACGATTATCACCAAAGACTTTTGGTTTAACCAATATAACATCCGAAATCGCTTGTTTTTCAAATTCAAAAGGCATAAGCCAATTTTAACATAAAAACAATTTTTATATATTTAAAACCATGAGCTTTTTGTGAGCATTTGCATAGTATATAGACAAAAAAAATTGCGCTTGGCGCGATTCGGTACAAAGCACGAGCTAGACCTCAAAAAGGGGACTCTCTAGATGGTGAACTACAATAATGCGTGCGCTTTTACAAAAAAATGGCAATAAAAAATATATGAGGTTCTATGATTTACGTGGTACGTATGTTGATATTCTCTTGGCAGAAGGTTTGCCATTAAAATATATTCAAGCACAAGTCGGACATTCTAATTTTCTGACAACAATGAATGCTTACTCTAAATTAATAAAAGATGTTAATGAACACGCAGTAGATGTGCTTGAAAAAACTGTGAGCATTTTGTGAGCATTTACATGGTATATAGACAAAAAAATATGCGCTTGGCGCGATTCGAACGCGCGACCTATCCCTTAAAAGGGGAGTGCTCTACCTGCTGAGCTACAAGCGCAAATTTTATAAAATTTACAAAAACTATTTATTTATCAATTAAACCTTTTTTACTTCGGCTTGTGGACTAACCACAAGATTTATATTACCAAGAACAAAATTTACTGTCAAGAGTTTTATTTGATATTTCTTTTATAATATCTTTTATTTCAGCTGAAACATCGTTATCATCAGCGATACTAGCTTTTACAAGTTTTGAAAATTCTGCCTTCTTAAATTCATGCAATCCTTTCTTTTTAAAAATTATTTCTAAATTTTTAGCATTTGATAATTCTTCATCAAAATCATCATCATTAATTGAATTAAAATTTTCTAAATGTTTATTTACAGTTTTTATAATTAATGATTTAGGTAACAAATCCTCAAACTCACCACAAGATACAAGATGTATTTTGTCAATGTTTCTTAACTTGGGAGTAATTTGTTTAATATTTTCTTCTGCATCTTTATCAAGGAGCAAAAAAATAGGCAATTTTAATTCTTCTGACAATCTATAATAAATTTTAACAACTTGACTTTTACCCCCCGCGGGAATAACTTGTATTCCCTTCTGATAAAAGTCAAACCCCAAATATTTAGAAAAAGCAGGCAATAAAGTTTCTTCTGTTAAGCCTTCTACAAGTATAACCTTTTCAATCGGAAATTTTAACAAATGTTCTTGACGCATTTTTTTTAAATCAGCATGCTCCGCAAGAGATTTAAGCCAACGCAAATTTACAACACTATTTTCATCTATAAGCTTAATTGCATTATTATAATCAATATTATTATCAAGCAAGATTTGAGTTAGAGCATCATTATTAAAAACAGAATTCTCATAATTTTTCAATTTCATGTTGATATTAAAAGAATCATCTTGTTCTTCAACTTCCAATATTTGTATAAGCGAATTATTTATAATCTCAACTGCATAATTTCTAATTTCTCTAACATCAAGATGTTCGAGTTCAATTTTTTTAAATTTAGGTTCAATTAAATTTCCTAATATAATATCAGAAAACACTCGTAAGTACTTTTCTTTAGTTAATTTAAAACGCGTCAACCTATCTAATGATATTAAAATTTGTTCTTTAGTTAAAATTTTATATTTCAAAATAATTCCTTAATTATAGTTTTATTTTAATATTTTATATGAATAATTTCAACATTTATAATAAATATAAAACACCATTCTAAACATTAATTTAGAATGGTGCCAAATAACATAAATAAAATTCTCATAAATACGAAAATAGTTTACATTTTCTCAGGCGCAGAAACTGCTAAAATATCAAGCGCATTCTTTAATGTAGTCTTGATTGCAACCATCAACGCTAATCTTGATTTCATCAACTCCTTATCATCACAAATAACTCTGTTTGAGTTATAGAATGAATGGAATTCAGCAGCAAGCTCTTGAACATATCTGCAAATTGTGTAAACTGTTCTGTTTTGAGCAGAAAGTACAATTACTGATTTGAATTCTTCCAATTTCAAAATCAATGTTTTTGCGCTGTCTGCGGTTTTCAAAATAATATCTTTATCAAAATTATTAATCAAATCATCCAATTCAGCTTGAGTCATAGGCGCAGGAGTTTTTTCACCTGTTTCAGCGTTAAGTCTTTCATTTACTGCGTTTCTCAAAATTGAACAAACTCTTGCATAAGCATATTGAACGTAAAATACCGGGTTTTCATCAGTAGAACGTTTTGCAAGTTCGATATCAAAATCAAGCGTCATATCAATGTTACGCATTTCCATCCAATAACGAGTAGCGTCAATTCCAACTTCTTCAATCAAATCGTCCAAAGTAACCATGTTTTTACGTTTGCCCATACGAACTTCTTCGCCATTTACAACAAGATTTACAAGCTGTCCTAACAATACTTCTAATTTATTCGGGTCATAGCCTAAAGCTTCTATTGATGCCTTAACACGAGCAACATAACCGTGGTGATCTGCACCCCAAATATTGATTAATCTGTCATATCCGCGTCGTAGTTTGTCAATATGATAAGCGATATCAGCTGTTAAGTATGTATTTGAGCCATCAGCTTTTTTAATAACTCTATCTTGGTCATCGCCGAAATCAGAAGATTTAAACCACATTGCACCTTCTTTTTCGTACAACATACCTTTAGAAACAAGTTCTTTATAACTTTCTTCAACTTTACCTGATTTATGCAAATCAAGCTCTGAATAAAAGTTGTCGAAATGAACTCTGAATTCTTCTAATAATTTCTTTTGGCAAGCTTCCATTTCTTTTTTTGCAAAATCAGAGAAAATTTTAACATCTAACGCGTCAACATCAGCACCAGATTTTACATCAGCAATTTTTTCTGCTAAGAATTTTTTAGCAACAGGTACTAAATAATCCCCCGGGTAATAATTCTTTCTTTCAATTTCATCAGTCGGAAAATCTACGTTTTCGCCCAATTCTTGCTTAACTCTGATTTTCAAAGAATTGCCAAGCTTGTTAATTTGACTTCCTGCATCGTTTATATAAAATTCTTGATAAACTTCATGACCGTAGAATTTTAGCAAATTAGCCAAAGCACTTCCCATAGCAGCCCAACGACCATGACCGATGTGGAATGGACCTGTAGGGTTAGCCGAAACGTATTCCAACAAGATTTTTTCAGTCGGAACATTTTCAGGACGTCCATAATTTTCTTTTTTCGCCAAAACTTCAGCAACAGCGTTTGCTAAAAGTGAATTTTCAATCTTGAAGTTAATAAAACCACCAACTACAGAAACTGAATAATCTTGGTTTGAAAGATGTTTTACAATTGCATTTGCAATCATAGGCGGTGCGATTTTTGCAGAACGTGCTAAAGATGAAACGTTAACCGCAAAGTCGCCGAATTCAGGATTTTTTGGCTTTTCCATGATTAGCGAATATTCGCTTTCAGCACTCATTTGCCCAAGTTCGTTTGCCTCTATAGCGTTTGTAATACCTTGTTTAACTTCGTTTAGAAAAAAATCTTTTAACATATTTATCCTCATTTATTATTTTAGTGAATAAGTCAATAGGTGAATAAGTAAATAAGTTCGTATTAAATTATTCTTAATTGACTTTATGCTTTTGTAATGGATTGTTTCGTCGCTCACCGCTCCTCGCAATGACTTGGCGCATATTTCCTAACTTTCCCCTCGCCCCTTGAGGGAGAGGGAGCAGTCGTTGGCGAGCTGTGCGAGCCTTACGAATGCGGGTGAGGGGTAGAACCTTCACTTCCTTATTATAATATAAACATGTTAAGCGTGTTTTCTTGCATCATTATTTGCATTATGGTCAGCAATTTTACCCATAATAAATCCACCTAAAGCAATAATGGCACTAACTCCAAGTACAGAACTTATTAATAGTGGAGTTTTAGCTCCTTTTGAAACTCCCGCTTTTTGAAGTTCTTTATCCGCTTCTTGTTGAAAACTTTTCGTAAATGTAGTGGCAGCTCCTAATACCAAGCCTACTGCAGCTCCTAACTTCCAACCGTGCTTAGCACCATCATTTGATTCATAATATCCCGTACCTTGTTTTCCAATATCAATATGCTCATTTATTTGCATTGCATTTCTTAGTCCATTGCGACGTATTTCATCCGCAGCTTTTGCAGCATTTTTATTTCTAATATTATCAATTATTGCACCACATCCGACAGCAGCAAGGGCAGTAGCTAAAGATATAAACCCGTTAGACGTTCTTTTTTTCATAAATCTGTATAAAGCCCCTAAACCTTCAAAACCACCTAATATACTACCAGCAACAACACCTGAATTTGTTTTATAATAGGGTGTTCCATTTTCTGTTCTTTGATAAGAACCGCGAAAATTTGGTTTAACTACATTTGGTTGACTACAATTCACACTTAATGACATACTACTTTCCCCTTGTCTTCATACATTAATGTTAAAGCATGAAAATGATTATTGTTGCTATGTTTAATGAATAAATTTACAAAACTTAATTATCGTTGGCTCTTCGGGTCTAAGATATCGCGAACTGCATCACCAAGCAAATTAAAAGATAATACTGCAATAAATATAAGCGCTCCAGGGGTTAATAACCAAGGACGATAAAAAATGTTTGTAAACTCTTGTGCTTCTTTTAGCATATTACCCCAACTAGCATCAGGTTGTTGAATTCCAAGCCCTAAAAAGCTTAAACCTGATTCCGCCAAAATATAAGACGGCACACTTAAAGTCATTGCTATAATTACATAACTCGTAGTTTGAGGCAAAATATGTTTCATAATAATTCGCCAATCAGAAGCACCAATTGTTTTTTCGGCTTGCACAAAATCTTCATTCTTGATAGACAAAACCATGCCGCGTACAACCCTTGCAAACCCTGACCAACCAATCAACGCAAGAATTACAACAATAAGCGCAAATCTCTGCACACTTGTCATTCCACTTGGAAGAATTGCTGCAAGAATTATTAAGAGATAAAAACTCGGAATCGCCATAATAGCTTCCGCAAATCTCATCATTAAAGTATCAACAATTCCGCCGTAATAACCTGAAATTCCTCCATAAATTAAACCTATCGGAAAAACTATCAGTAATGACAAAAAACCGACTGTCATTGAAATCCTACCACCAAAAAGCAGGCGAGAAAAAACATCACGTCCATTTATATCAGTACCTAAAAGATATATTTGTCCGCCGTCTTGCACTCCAAATAAATGACCATGGCAAAATAGTTTCAAATAATATTTATGACTTCTATCTTGCTTGAAAACAGTTTGCATCAGAGAAGGTTCATATTCTCGAACATAATTATAAGTATAAGGGCGTGAAAATTTGCCGTTTTCATCAATTGTATAAATTTTTGAAGGCGGCGCATAAGCCATATCCCTATTAGAATACGTGTTAGAATATGGCGCAATAAAATTTGCAAACAGAATTAATAAATACATAATCGCAAGAATTATGAATGCTGTTTTTGCAAATTTGTCTTGAAAGATTTTTTTTATTATTTCCATAAGTTTATAATACCCTCTCCCCTACCCCTCTCCCTAGGAGAGGGTGCAAAGTCGTTCAATTGTTTATATTTAGTGTGTAGTCATTGCGAGCCTCATAAGAATAATCCATATTATAAGGATAAACCCTCACCCGAATTTCTAAGTTTCGCACATCTTAACTTGAAATTCTACCCTCTCCTCAGGAGAGGGAGCTATCTGCTTGTCCTAATTCGCGGATCTGCAATCATTAGCAGAATATCCGCTATCAAATTACCTAATATCAACATTATGGTCCCCATCATTAATGACGCCATAACCAAATTAATATCAGATTTCATAACAGCTTCCAAAATCAGACGTCCAAGCCCCGGAAACTGAAAAACATATTCAGTAAGCGCAGCACCGCTCAAAAGTCCTGCAAATTCAAACCCTAAAAGTGTTATCATAGGATTTATTGCATTTCTTAAAGCGTGTTTAAAAATAACTTTGCCCTCACTCAAACCTTTTGCACGAGCAAATTTCACATAATCACTATCCAAAACTTCAAGCATATTTGCCCGCATTTGTCTTTGTAAGCCCGATAAAGATATTGTAAACAAAACAATTACAGGTAAAACAAGGTGTTTAGACAAGTCTAAAACTTTTCCGCAGAAACTCATTTCGTTGAAATCATAACTGGTTAATCCTCCAACAGGAAACCAACCGGTTTTTACAGCAAAAATCAACATTAAAATTGCAAAGAAAAATGATGGAATCGCCATTCCGACACTTGAAATTACTGTTAAAATTCTATCAAATGCCGTTTCCTTCTTTATCGCAGCCAAAACTCCAAGCGGAATGCCAACAATCCAAGTCATAAAAATTACAATTGAGGTTAACAAAAGCGTATTTGGAATTCTTTCTTTTAGTTTAGTTGAAACTTTTTCACCTGCGGAAGTATACCCCAAATCCCCTTGAACAAAAGATTTTGCCCAAGAAACATACTGGATATAAATCGGTTTATCCAATTTCAAGCGCTTCATTTCCTTATCCAAAGTTTCTTGAGAAATCGAAGGATTTAAGCGAAGTTCTGCAAGCGGATCGACCGGCGAAAGTCTGATTATAAAAAAGCTTATTAAAGATACCAGAATTAAAAGTGGTATAACTTGCAGAATGCGTTTTAGTATGTATTTGAATAAATTCATTTCTTTTCCTTGTTAATAATTGTACGCCTACCCGCCCCTTGAGGGAGGGTCGAAATCTTTGATTTCGGGGTGGGGTCTACTCAACATAAACCTCATCCAGATTGTAAATCAATCCGCTCAGAGAAGTCGGAAATATGTTTTTAAACTTTTTCCTGATTGCTGTAATTCTAATTGGTGAATACAAATAAATTATAGGTTTTTGATTATAAATAATCGTCTGATACTTGTCGTACAAAGGTTTGCGTTCTTCATACGTAAGTTTGAGCGCACCCTCTCTAAAGATTTCATCCAGCTCTTTTTCCCAATCCAGTCTATCATCAACGTTATAACCATTTGGACGCTGATTAAACAAATGCAAACTTCCATTTGAAGTCCAAACATTTTTGCCGTCGTGCGGTTCAAGTGGAGTTCCGGTAAGTCCCATTATCGCCATATCCCAGTCATTTGTATTTGTCATTTTATTCACGAGAGAATTAAATTCTACAGGCTTAAAGTTTACCTTCATTCCTAAATCTTCTAAATCCTGTTTAACCATGACACCTAGCGCTTCGCGCTCAAGATTACCTGCATTTGTATATAAATCAAATTCTACTCGATTATTTGAAGAATCATACAATTTTCCGTCTTTTTGCTTAAAACCTGCTTTTTCAAGACTCTTTTTCGCAACATTCAAATCGCAAGGATGCCCTTTAATATATTTGTTTAAATATATAGAATTCAAACTTTCTGCCGTAAACAAAGGTTCTGCGACGCCTGATGCAATATTTTGCACCATATTCTTTCTATCAACCGCCCAATCAATTGCAGCTCTAAAATCCCTATTCGCAAACCATTTTTGTTTAATAGGATTTACGTAAGGCTTGCCGTTTTTATCTTTTCGATTATTTAGATTAATTACCAAAAACAAAGTTCCCGTATCAGGGCCTAAATTATAAACTTTATAATCTGATTTTGCTTCATTAAGTTTATATTGCGCAACATTCGCACCACGAATTCCCAAAACATCGATTTCCTTGGCTTCAAATTTCAAAATTTCATTATTTGAATCACCAACAATCATATAAACAACTTTGTCTAGATAAGGCAATTTTTCGTTTTTAAGATTAATTTTGTAATAATTCGGATTGCGTTCAAATATAACTCTTTGCGCCGCAACATATTCTTTTAATCGAAATGCGCCACCAGATACAATAGTTTTAGGATTTGTATCAGGATTTAAAAAGGCGTTAAATACAGACTCGCCCTTATCCGAATATGGTTTGAAATAATGTTTAGGTACGATAGGATAAGAAAGTTGTCTTAAAAATGGTGCAAATGGTTTTGGAGTTGTGAATTTTACTGTATAATCATCAAGTTTCACCATCTCAGGTAATTTACCGTCAACCTTCATCGCATCCATTGCAGAAGGATTACCCAATCCCTTAAACACAATTTCATTATAAGTATACATTACATCGTCCGCAGTAATTGGCTTACCGTCAGACCATTTTACTCCGCGTCTTAGATGTATAAAGTAATCATTTCCATTGATTTCAAAAGATTTTGCAAGTTGTGGCTGAACTTGACCTGTTCTCGGATTTGTACCAACAAGCCCATCGTACAGCATTCCTGCCATTGAAGATGATGTTGCGTCTTTTGTATTACAAGGATTGAATGTTTTTGGCTCTCCAATAGTAGAAAGTACAAGCCTTCCGCCAAAATTCCCGACCGGAGCTTGTGATTGTAAATAATCTACCCCATTTATTGTAACATTTTTCTCTTGCGCAGGATACTGAATAATACCTGATTTATTTTCAACAGTCTGCAATTCAATATTTTCTGGCTTGTCAGCTCTTATACACGCTTTTAAACAAAGCCCTAAAATTAATGTTAAAACGACAATACTAAAAATTCTCTTCATGAAAATAAGAATACCATGTTAAATAACTTTTTTCTTAGTCCATAAGGCTAAAATCATGTAACGAAATGTAACAATTTTTGAAAAAATGGTCATGAATTCTAAAGTTTTTAGTCAAATGTGCCGATATACATGG
>CAKVND010000008.1 GCA_934777245.1 uncultured Candidatus Melainabacteria bacterium
GAGTTAAATAATTATATTAAATCTTTTTCATACTTCCAGCTATTCTTAATTCCAGAGCCGATTAGGCTCTTTTTTTATACGAATAGTTTTACATGTCAAACAAATCAGCATGAGAACCTGTAGCAGTTGCGTACAAAATAAGTTCATCTTCTTCGATTCGATAAATGAGTAACCAATCCGATTCAATATGGCACTCCCTAAATCCTTGCATTTCTCCTGCTAACTGATGGTCTCGGTTTTTGACCGGTAAATTTTCTCGTAATGCTAGTTTCTCTAAAATACTTTCCAGTTTTGAAAGATTTTTGCCTCGCTTTTTCATCAATTTAACATCACGTTTCATTCTATTTGCAAAACGTATTCTTAACATTAATCCTCCAGCATAGCCGCCATAGCTTCTTTAGTTGTAGCATACGGTCTGCTAAGATTTTCCTTATTTAAAACATCTTTCATTGCAAGCTTTAAAGAGTCTTTTGGACGCTTAACTTCAAATGGCAACCCTCCGGTTTCGATAGCGATAGATAAAAATATTCTAATTGCAGTCGATGTATCTAACCCTAAACTGTTAAAAAGTTCATCTGCAGCGCTTTTCATAACATCATCAACTCTAATTTGTAATGTTTTTGACATAACTTAACTCCATTTTGTATTTATTTTTAATTACATTTTAATACATTTTGATTGTTTTTGCAAGGATGTACTCTGTAGGTTGAGTTTTCAGCTCAACACATACTCCCCACCTAGGCACTTCTAAACTGCCGACTTGTCTAATAGTGCGACGACCTTTGTTGGAGTTAAATAATTATATTAAATCTTTTTCATACTTCCAGCTATTCTTAATTCCAGAGCCGATTAGGCTCTTTTTTTAATTATATTTCAAAATATTTTTTGCTATCTTAATAATATTAGCGTTGTTTTTCATTGCAGGGAAAGCTTTTTTTAAAAGCTCTGCCATTAGAACTTCATCCATTTTTAAATTGTACTCAACTTTGTTTTTTGATTTTGCAATTTGAGCAGCTGTTGTAAACATATTTAATAATTCTAATGCATCTCTATCAGTCATCAATTTCTTCCTTTGTTGAGATTATAATCCGATTAAACTTGGGCAAATTTCCTTGGCAATATCATCAGCATTAAGAAATTCCAGATTTTTTTCTTTTAAAAGAACATTTGCTAATGTACTTTTTCCACTACCATTTGCACCAGCAATAATGTATAACATTTTTTTAGACGAAGTATTCATATCTTCATAATATCATAAATTTAAGTATAAGTAATCGTAAAAAGATATCTTCACAATAAATCTTCCCCACTTGGGTAATCCTAAACTGCCAACCTGTCTAATGGTGCAACGACCTTCGTTGGAGTTAAATAATTGTATTAAATCTTTTTCATACTTCCAGCTATTCTTAATTCCAGAGCCGATTAGGCTCTTTTTTTTGCTGTAGAACAAATAATTGTTGTATTCAAGAACAATTATTGAACATAATAAAGGTGGGAATTGCTTCGCTTTTCCCACCCGACAATACTTCCTTATGATACACACTTGTTCTATTGATTTATTTTGTTTTACTTAAAATTTCTGCAATTTTATTATTAAAATTAGTATTCAATGCACTATCTCGAATCAATGTTTCAAATTGCTCTGCTCTAGAACGTTTTGCCAATTCAAATTCTTTTGGGACTTCTGTTCCCAATTTATCAACAAGTTTAGCCATTTCTTCAATGCTTTTTTTGTTTTCAGCTTTTCCCTTTAATACATTTTTAAAACCTTTGAATGCAGGTGCTTGTGTTCCAACTTGTGCCGGATTAATTGTTGTTGACATTATATTTACCTCCATACGTATATACTACATTTAGTATAAAACTTGTCAATTTAAAAAATTGATTAAATTTTGCATTGCGTTAATAAAAATTTACAATTACATCGTTAATCCTAGAGTGTAGATTGGGCTTTCTGCCCAACGGTTAATGAATCATATAAGTCGCATTAGCACCTAAAACTTTATCTTTTAACCGTTTGAAGCCTTTGCCGTAAATATATTTCATCTGTTCAACCAAATTTTCTTCTACATCAATCAGATACATATCATGGACAATAAATTCTTTTATAACAAAAACAATGCCGGCATTCTTTGTCCAAATAATATTGGTATCAGAAATATCATTTTTTAGCGAAGAAATCTTGCCGACAATACCTTCTGAGTCGTCAACAGCAATAATCACCATTCTTCCACCCAGTGATAATTCAATATCACGCGCGAACGCGTGTTGGAAAACCATTCCAAAACGTGAATTAAAGTTATCATATCCGACAATTCTAATCTCTACGTTTCTATTATACGCATTTAGAAGTTCTTTCTCAAAAATTTTGAAATCTTGAGACCAAACTTCCATATATATTTCACGTTTGGCGTTTTGTATAACCTCAATAATCTTTTCTTGAATATTCTGTTTTCCTGTAATTGTTAAAATAGGTTCATTATAATCATCTTTTACTTCAGGCAAATGTTTATCAAGAAAATTTATTGTTGAATTCATTTTCTTTTGATATCGTTGGGTAAGCTGTTTAGGCTTAATCGGCGTATATGTTTGTGGTTTAGAATTAGCAGAAACGACAATATTCTTTTCTTCTAGAGCCTTGAGTGTGTCATAAGTTCTTGATTGTGGAATATTGGCAAGCTTCGACACTTCATAACCTGTTGCAGGATATTTTTTTAGAAGCGCAATATAAACCTTTGCTTCATATGTATTGAATCCGATTTCTTTTAATTTTTCTACTAAATCCGCCATAATGCCTTTATTGTAGCAAATTTTTTAGTTGTTTGCAAAGAGTTCGTCAAATAAATCTAAAGCTCTGGCTATTGCGCCATCCATATTATAATATTTATAATCACCAAGTCTGCCTAAAAAATGCACATTATTCATCTTTTTAGCTTCTTCCAAATATTTGTTATATAAATTAGAATTAGCATCACTTGCAATCGGATAATATCTTTCATTTACGCCGAGTTCAAAGGCTTCTGAGTATTCTTTGGCGATTACCGTTTTTTCTGATTTATCTTGCAAATAGTGTTTGTACTCATGAATTCGTGTAAAATCATAATTATTTGGATAATTTATGCAAGCATGAGATTGATAAAATTCCTTGTCATACTCTTCAAACTTAAAGTTTACGCTTCTATAAGGCAACATGCCGTATTTGTAATTAAAGAACTCATCAATTGAACCGGTATAAAAAATTCTGTCATAGCCTTCTGCAGAATTGAATTCTGTTTCAAGTTCAAGTTTAATATTATCTTGATTTAACATATTCTCTATTACTGCTGTATAGCCTTTTCTTGGAATTCCTTGATACTTATCTTGAAAATATCTGTTATCCTTGCTCAAATATACAGGAACGCGCGCTGTTACTGCACCGTCAATATCTTTTGGAGAAAGTCCCCATTGTTTAGTTGTGTAATTCAAGAAAATCTTTTCATAAACATAGTTTGCTAAAAACTTCAAATCCTCGTCATCTTGTTTTTGAAATTCCAAAATCGGAACTTTTTTATTGTATTCAAAAGCTTTAAGCAATTTTTCTTCAAGTCTTTTTGCTAAAGTTTTCGGAAAAACTTGATAAAGAGTGTTAAAGTTAAAAGGAATTTGGGCTTCTATGCCGTCAATAATCCCGACAACTTCATGCATATAAGTTGTAAATTCTGTAAATTGCTTTAAGTATTGCCAAACATTTTCGTTGTTTGTATGAAAAATATGTGAACCATATTTATGAATCATTATGCCGTTTTTATCGCGATAATCATAAGAATTACCACCGATATGATCTTTTTTGTCAATAACAGTAACTTCTTCATTTAGGCGAGTTGCTAATAAATTCGCAATGGTTGCGCCTGAAAATCCGGCGCCAACAACCAAGTTTCTTTTTTTAAGCATTTTTTACCTTTCTTTTTAACCAATAAAATCTGTTTTTCTTTACAACTTTTTCGAAAAAGTCAACAGGAGAATTTATTAAAAGTTCAAAATCTTTTTTATTTATAGATTTAAAGAAATCTTTTTTTATTTCACCTTGATCATTAAATTGTTTAAATGTTTCAGAAAATTTTGTTAAAAATTCATTTTGCAAGCTTATATCTAAACGATTTATATTCCATAAATATGCTCGGTATTGGTTAACAAGCTTTTGGGTATTAAATAACTCTTTCAAATCATTGTTATCATTTAAAAAACGAGTAAGTTCATCATATTCATCGCAAACACAATATATCTTTGCCGGATTATTAATAGATGACATAGGATTGTCTTGTCTGTAATATAAAAGCGGTTCTTTAAGCAACATAATTTTCGGACTTTTCGCAATAACTTTAAAGTTAAAAGACATGTCTTGAAAAGATGCGCCGGGAGTTTCTAAGAATTTAATATTGTTTTTTTCTAAGAAACTCTTTCTATAAATTGCAGCCCAAACACTCGCGTGACAAGTGAACATTTTTAAATTATCTTTAGGTTCAAAAGGCGCTTTCCTTGCACATTTAGCAACTAAACCGCTTCTTTTTGTTTTGTTCTTCTTAGACCAATAATTATAAAAATTGCATTTTACTACATCAAGATTATTATCACATGCAGCTTTATAAAGTTTTTCATAAATAGTTACATCTAAAATATCATCCGGCTCAAATATTGCAACAAATTCACCAGTAGCTTCTGCAAAACCACGATTAACAGACGCTCCATAACCGGAGTTAGGCTTATCTATAATTTTGATTCTGTTATCATTTTGAGCGTATTCTTTTATGATATCTAAAGAATTATCTTTAGAACCATCATTTACACAAATAATCTCAATGTCTTTTAATGTTTGTGCAACAACACTATCCAATGCTTCTTTTAAATATTTTTCTGCATTATATGTCGGTATTACAACGGATATTATTGGCATTTTGCTTCTCCTGTTTATTAATTTGTAGGTCGACAATTTTCATCCAAGACTACTTAAATTTTCAATAATTGTCGTGTTCAATGGAAATGTTGAACACGACCTACTTGCTATAAGACTATTTTACCATAAAAGCATAATGAAAATAATTAACTCTTACATTTTAATTTTCCAGCATAAAAGTAACCGGCCCGTCGTTAATTAATTCAACATCCATCATTGCACCAAAATGTCCTGTTCCGTATTTTATTCCATAGGACTCAACTTCTTTTATAAACGCCTCATAGAGTTCGTTCGCAATTTCAGGAGATGCAGACTTATCAAAACTTGGACGAGTACCTTTTTTACAATCTCCACAAAGTGTAAATTGTGAAACAATAAGCATTTCTCCATTTATATTTTGAAGAGATAAATTCATCTTATCATTTTCATCAGCAAAAATTCTCAAATTAACAATCTTTTTTGCCATTTTCTGAATATTCTCTAAGCTATCGCCTTTTTCAATTCCGACAAGAGCCAAAATCCCTTTATCAATACTTGAAAAAAGTTCATTTTCTATTGTTACAGAAGCCTTTTTCACCCTTTGAATTAAAACTTTCATTGTATTTCCTCAATAACTTTAGCTAAATTAGTGTCAACCCTGTTTACACGTTTTAGTGCAACATCATAATATTCGAACAACTTTTCATTAATATTTAAGACTGATTCAAACGTAAATTCGCGCATCATTTTCATTTCGTAATCTAAATCCAATTTTACACTTGTAGTTATAAAATCATAAATCTTATTCTTATCTGCAAAATTTGAACTCAAATCTAAATAATTAATAGAAATCTTTTTCAAAGATTTTAAAATATCAGCATTTACACTACGTGCTCTATTCAAATCATTTTTCAAAGAATTACTTTGTCTTAATCCTACGTCAAGCATTTTACAAGCTTCGACAAGACTTGATTTTTGCTTTATTAGTTTTTGTTTAACAGCCTCAATATTATATTTATAATCAACAGAAAAATCTCGTTCTTCAATTGTTTCAGAGTTTTTTAGAGCTTCTTCTAACGCCATATTTTTAAAGCCGTCAATTTGCGCACCGACTAAAGACGCGTTAATGTATTCTCTGTCATTAAAATGCTGCGTATACTCGCTTAAAGGTTTAATAAACGCTGCATAAACAGATTCGGTAGGAATCATGTCGCCGTTAATACCTTTTACATAATATAAAGCCGAGTTCAAATTTTTAAGTCGCTCAATAGCAACTCGTTTTCTTATTTCTACATCAGGAGAATTACTTAAAGACTGCGCATAATGTTCAAAATCTCTCGCTGCAATTTCCCAGCGGTTGAACTCTTTGTTAAATCTGCATTCCAAATCCTTATAAGCGGAGTCTTTGCTGTAACATTGGCCTTCTATATACGCTAAATCTTGACCTACAAGAATTATTTTTGAACACCCCAGTATCCTTGCGCAATTTAATGAAGTATATGAAACAGTACCTTTTGACCAATATTCTTGCAAATCAATATCCGCTATTTCACTCCACAAGGCGTTAACAGGAAGATTTGCCGCAACATGTAAATAGGTTTGTTTAAATTTAAAATTTCTTAAATTTTTATTCGCTGTAGGTTCCGTTATAAAATTAACATCACTTAAATCTAATCCTGCGAGTTGTTTTGAAGCATCGTAAGATTCAATAATACAAACAAAATCCGGCTTTATACCATGTGCAAAAACAGTTTTTGTTGCAGTTCCGACCACAAACAAAATATATTTGTCGCGATATTTTTTCAAGACTTCAATATCTCTGTCTAAGCTTGGCCCTGCTGAAACAACGACTGCAGTTTTTCCTACACAACGATTTTTAAGTTCCGCAAAAGGAATTTCACTAAGCAAGTTAGGAATATTGTTGATTAAGCCCAACGTAAGCCCATAAAAGCGCTGCTTTGTATATTTTAAATCGAGTCCAAACATTCCAACTATACGCTGTAATTCTTCTACTATTTTCACAAAATCACCGGAATTTAATTCTCTATATGCTGTAGTAGTAAGTAATAATGGCGTATTTTTTGTGTTTGAACGGGTATAAATATAATTACCGACTTGGTCTAAACTATCAGTAACAAAAACATTACGCTTCAAAATATCGTTAGAAAAATCAACCAAAGTAAATGCTATTTTCATTATGTTCAAATCAGGTTCATACAAAATAACCGTACCTTGAGATTTTAAACTTGCAACTTGAAATAGATAACCTAAACCTAATCCATAAACTAAATGAATTGCAATCGGTGAATTTTCTGCCATAGCAAAAATTTCTTGAGCTTCTCCTAGCGGATTTTGCGGATTATGTAAATACAAATTTTTATAAAAAAGATTGTAAGCTCCATTTTCTTGCTTCAATTCAGGAATTTCTGTCGGAATATAAGCTAAAAGTTTTTTAGCAAGAGCTTCATTTTTTTGCGCAAGCGCGTTTATGTTTTTTTGAAAAATGTTGTTCATGTTTGTCTTATCTTAGCTTTCTCCCCTCGCCCCTTGTGGGAGAGGGGATGGGGGTGAGGGGTGGAAGAAAGCTCTTTTATAAAACCCTCTCCCTAACCCTCTCCACAGGAGAGGGAATAACCGCTCGTTTTCTATTTCTGTTTCCCTCTCAACTGACCGCAAGCTGCGTCAATATCAGCGCCGCGTTCAAGTCTTACTGTAACTTTTTTACCGGAATGTTCAAGCAAATACTTAAACTTCATAATATCGCCATTTGAAGGCTTTTTATAATCGTTTTCAATTACCGAATTATACGGAATCAAATTCACATTACATTTCAAATCTTTTAAAAGGTGCGCCAATTCTTTTGCAACAGGCTGTGTATCATTGAATTTGTGTATCAAAATATATTCAATAGTAATTCTACGTCCTGTTTTTTCAACATAATTTAAAAGTGCCCTCTTGAGTTCAGGAAGCGGATATCTGTTTTCAATCGGCATAATTTCTTTTCTCAAATCATGAGTTGGTGCGTGCAAAGAAATAGCCAAAGTTGATTGCAAACTCAAATCTGCTAAACGATTTATCCCAGGAATAATTCCGCTTGTAGAAATTGTAATTCTTCTTGCGCCGATTTGAAAATCATCATTAAATATTTCTAACGCCTTTAACACATTATCAAGATTTAGAAGCGGCTCTCCCTGACCCATAAATACAATATTTGTAACCTTCAAACCTGTATCACGCTGAATTGTTAAAACTTGTTCTATAATTTCTTTGTAAGTTAAATTCCGTTTAAATCCGCCTTTTCCGGTTGCGCAAAAAGAACAATTTACAGCACAACCAACTTGAGAGCTTACGCAAGCAGTTAAATTTGCACGGTTATCAAAGCGCATCAAAACAGTTTCAACGCATTCTCCGTCGGGATATTCAACCAAATACTTTATTGTGCCGTCTTTGCTGACTTGTTTAATCTTGATTTTGGTATCAGTTACGCTTGCAACTTTTTTCAATTCTTCTCTAAAATCTTTAGAAAGATTTGTCATCTCATCAATTGTTGACACAGATTTTGAATAAATCCAATTGTGTATTTGTTTTGCTCGAAATTTTGTTGCATTCATTTCTGCCATCAAGGTTTCAAGCTCTTCCAGTTTCATGCCTGCTAAAATCATTATTGTAATTTTTCCTTATAAAATTCTATGATATCGACTTTTGCCTTCAATAACATCGCTTCATGCGCAATTTCATTTTTCCAAGCATTGAAAGAACACTCAGAAGGCAAGAGTTTAAGCGGATTATGTGGAAAATCTTTGCAAATATCAGGTCGATTTTCATAATCAGAACAAAGATTTCCAGAAAGTTTCGGACAATAATAGTAGTAAATTTTATCTTCCACTACTATTTTATTCAAAAGCTCAAAGTATTCCGGATTAGCTTTTTTTGCATCTTCATCCGATTCATAAGGTACAAATACAGACACAAAATCTTGCGAAAATTTATCACCTCGCATAGCTCTTTGTTTAAGCTGAGCATAAGAATATTCACTTGTTGCAAGTTTACAGCAAGCAGCACACTTGTTACAAGAATAGTTATTTTTCTTATCCATCATATTTTTGTAAACAACTTTAAGTTTTTGTCTATAATCACCAGCTAAGAATGTCAAAATCTTTAATTGCCATTCTCTGTACTCACAATTCATCGGATAAGGAGTAAATACATCCTTCTTTTCAATTTTGCAATCCTTAACCGTACATTTTTCACAAGGATTTTCGGGCTTGAATTGATTTACCTCACGCCTGATACTTTCAGCAGCTTCTATAAAAATTTGTTCATAATTATCTTTAAGATTATCAAACTGAGAATTTAGCGAATTATCTTGTGGCTTTTGCGCATTATTAAATGCTTGCGAATTTGTTGAAAAAAAATTATCCATACAAAGAATAGTAGCACAAATTGCCGACTTGGACAATGTTAATATGCGTTAAACGGATAAAATAATATAACGCGAGGCAATGCCGAGCCATACAACTACTTTCTATTGAATTGAAAGTGGAAAATTGAAAATGGAAAATTGTTTTAAGTTTTACTAAAAAAATAATCAGCTAAATATTGAACATATTAACTCATAAAAATTTTAATACAATTATCCATTTTCCATTTTCAATTTTCAATTTATAGACTAATATCCCCCTTTCCTAACAACGAAGAAAAAAACCAGAAAGGAAAATCAATGTCTACCGAAAAATTACAACTATACAAATGCGAGATTTGCGGAAATCTTGTACAAGTCATTCTAAATGGTGCAGGAGAACTAGTTTGCTGCAATCAGCCAATGACATTACAAATACCGCAACACAATAAATCTGAACTTGGTGAAAAGCACGCGCCTAAAACCGAATTTAGAGATGATAAAAAGTTTGTTCAGGTAATCAGTCATCCAATGATACCAGAACATTATATTCAATTTATAGAAGTTTTGGACAAAGACAATAAAGAAGTTCATATAAAATACCTTCATCCGGAAGAAACGCCGGAAATTGATATTAGCTATACAAGCGATAATATTGAAGCAATTGAATACTGTAATATACATGGTTTATGGGGAGAGGACAGAAATGATTAGTGAAACAATTAATAACATAATAAATGAACAAATTAATAAAGAGTTTTACTCCGGCTACTTATATCTTTCTATGTCTGCATATTTAAGAGAATTGGGCTTATTTGGCTTCGCTTCTTGGATGAAAGCTCAAGCAAAAGAAGAAGTTGAACACGGTTTAAAATTGTTCGATTATTTAATTGAAAGAAACAGTTTTGTTACATTAAAACAAATTAAAACTCCTGAATTTGAATTTAATGGCATCACTTCCATATTTAATCATATTTATGAACACGAAAAATGCATTACTTCATCAGTTATGAAAGTAGCAAAAGCTGCAGAAGAGGAATGCGACAGAACAACTCTAGCATTTATTGATTGGTTTATTACAGAGCAAATTCAAGAAGAACAGACTGTAAAAGATATCATCAAACGCCTTGAACTTTTTGGCGATGATAAAACATCTCTATTCCTTATGGATAAAGAATTAGGCGAACGATCTGAATAATAATCAAAAAAGCTCTTTTAATATAAAAGAGCTTTTTTGATTATTTAATTTTAAATGCTACATTTGCTACAGCAGTAACTTTTTTATCAATAGAAGATGTGTCATTAATTCCCATATCTGAAACACTAGTAGAGTCAACAGGAGTAATTTGATAAACGCCCATTCTAACAGATTGAATTTTGCCTACTGAATTATGAGTAGGTTTTAACATAGATGTAGCTCTTGCTCGAGCATCCTTTGATGCTTTTTCCAATAAACTAACTTTTAATTCGGGAAGCTTTGAATAATCATAAGACGGTGAATTTACACTTATGTCAACTCCCTTATCAATCAAGCCTGTTATATCATTTGAAATTTCTTTAATTAATTCCACATTATCAGAATTAATAGAAACCGGTTGTGTAAGATTATATGCATCAGGAATATCTGTATAATTTCCTTTTGCATCTCTTTTATATGTATAGTAGCCATTAACAGTTTTTAATTCAATATTTTTAACTTGTTTAGAGCTTAAATAATCTTTAACAATTTTAATTTGCTCTTTAGAAGCATTATAAGCATCTTGTTTATTAATTCGTTTAACATTTATATCAAAAGTCAAACTACCGGAGTCAGATTTTACAATTTCGGAAGCAGAACCGGTAACTGAAATTACATTGTTAGAAATAGTTGAAGCAACGAGTTTTGTAGAAATAACTAAAGATAGCGCAATTAAAATACCTAATGAAATCACTTGCAATTTTTCGATTTTTTCTAACATTAACAACTCCTTTCTTAACCTTTTAATTTATCTAATTCTGATAAATAATCCGCATTATTTACCATTGCTTTAAGATTTTTATAAATAGATTCTAAAAACTCTACCATATCAACTTTTTTTTCCGGTAATTTGTTGTTTTCACGTTTTATATTCCAATTATTAATCAATCTTAATAATAATCGAGGTTCTTCAGCTTCTGTTAAAGGTTTTTGCGGTTCCATAGAATTTAAATGAAATAAATCGGCAAATGATTGTCTAAAGCCATCTTGAATTTTTCCATAAGAATCTTGAATGAATACGCCGCTATTTTTACCATCAATTTGACTATCAGCCTTTACAACGACATCATAAGCTGTATTATTAGCACAACTTTTTTTCAAGTCAATTAATTTTTTATAAAAATTACGCATATTTGTTTCATAATTTGGATAACCCTTATCTGGGAAATACTTAGATTGTTTTAAAACATCAAAGCTTCCTTTTTTAATAATGAGTCTCTGAAAATTAACGCTATTATTTGCGTTTTGATTGATTGGTTGAATGTTCATAATTTTTCGCCTTCTTTACACATTTCCTGTTGAGCTGTTTCTATCGTCTTCCAGCTGTTTAAGTTGTCTTGCATCAACTTTTTCGTCAGTCGAGTATGATGTTGTGATGGTTGACACTTCAATATCTACGTTAACATCAGCATCTACCATTTCGATATCCGCTTTGTTGTACTCTTTTATTTTACCATCTTCAAATTTTACCGCAACCCTATTGTTAAGAAATTGTATAAAACAAACTTTTCCAAGTCCGTTTGGCGTCATTACAGTTGAACCAACTGGCGGCATTCCTTTTGCCGCTTCGATGTAATTAGAATACTCGTAAGTCAAGCAACACAATAATCTTCCGCAAGTACCGGAAATTTTTGAAGGCGCAATCGGCATTCCTTGATCTTTTGCAAGCTTAACATTAATTGATTCAAATTTTCTTAAATAAGAAGAACAACAAAACGGCTTTCCGCAAATCCCTGTACCGTCCATAATAGAAGATTCATCTCGAACGCCAATATGTCTTAAATCAATTCTCATACGCTTGAAAACTTGAGTTAAATCTTTTAGCAACTCTCTAAAATCAACTCTCTCCGGAGCTGTATAATAAAAAGAAATTTTTCTTCTATCAAACGTAATTCTGCATTGCACAAGATTCATGTTTAATTTATGTTTTTTAACCAAATCTTTGCATTTAAAATATGAAGTCACTTCCTCTTTTTTTAATTCATCAAGAACCATCATATCTTCTTGAGTCATAACTCTTATGAATTCAAAAGGTGCAGGAGTTTTTTTAGAATTTTCAAACTTTTTGGCTACTTCTTTATTTACCAAGAAAGCTTTTAGAGCTTCTTCACCTTTTTCAGTTCTTACAAGAACAAGAGCGCCGTCGTCTAAATTTACATTATCAGGGCAATTTAAAGGAACGAAAGTGTTTTTTAAATATTTAACCGCATATTTAATCATAACTTTCTTCCTTCTTTAGTTTTCTGTTCATCAATTTTGACAACACTTCATTCGGCGTGATTTCAGTATAAACAGCTTCATAAATAGCGCTTGAAACCGGAACTTCTATTCCTAATTTTTCTGCTAAATCACAAACTGCTTTTGAGGTTTTAACACCTTCTGCTACTGAACCCAATTCTCTTAAAATATCATCGATTTTTTTACCTTTACCAATCATAGAACCAACTGTATAGTTTCTAGACATTGGGCTTGAGCAAGTTGCGATTAAATCTCCCATGCCGGAAAGTCCGTATAGAGTAGAAGGATTTGCACCTAATTTTACGGATAATCTTACAATTTCTGCCATGCCTCTTGTTAAAAGAGTTCCCATGCAGTTATCACCTAATTCCATTGAGTGTGCAAAACCGGAAGCTATCGCGATTACGTTCTTTAGACTTCCGCCCAATTCAACACCGATTACATCAGAATTTGTATACAATCTGAAACGGTTTGGAACATTGCAAGCCTTTTGAACAAATTCCGCTACTTCCATATCTTCGCAAGCAACAGAAGCTGCAGTCGGTTTACCTTGCAATACTTCTTTTGCCAGCGTTGGGCCTGATAAAATAACTACTTTTTGCTCAGGCAAAACATCTTTAATAACTTCTGACATTCTCATTAAAGTGTTCAATTCCAAACCTTTAGACGCATTAACAAGCGGTTGTTCAGGTTTAATGCCTGCTTGTTTAAGCTGTTCACAAACACTTCTTACCCCAGAAGTTGCAACTACTGATAAAATAATATCCGCGCCTTCAATAGCTTTTTTAAGGTCAGAAGTAAACTCAACTTTTTTATCTAACTGTACTTCAAGAGGCTTTGAACAATGTTTATTTACAACCAAGTCTTCGTTTAAATCGCTTTCTCTACCCCAAACTACAATATCTTCAAAATTATCATTTAATAACCAAGCAAGTGTCAATCCCCAACATCCCGGTCCTAGTACAGTTAATTTCATATAACTTTCACTCCTTATCTCTTATATGATTATACAATAATTATGCTAGAACATTAAGTTTATGAAGAAAAATTATGTAAAGTTTTGTTAAATTTTGGCAATTATTATAAGTAAGTAAACTTAATATATTTAATGAGAGAATATATTAAGGCATATTTATAATGACGAGTTTAACTGTTCAAAATTTAGATTTAAATAAAAATACGCAAGCTGCCAAATATAGCAGAGCAACTGAAAAAGAACAAGCATCTAAAGAGCTGGCAACTTATTTTGGTTCAAGTGTTTCTCAAAATAGCAATCATGATAATGTAAAATTAAACTCAAAGTCAAAAGTTGCACCTCAAACTAAACAAAATGACAATGATAAGTTTGTTGTCGCAAGTAGTATTCTTGGAACTGGTATAGTAGCCGGCTTTATGGCAGGAGGACCTTTAGGAGGCTTAGTTGGCGGTGTTTTAGCCGGAAGTACATTATTATTCACAAGTTGTAGTTCTGATGAGAAGAAATCAACAGCAACTCCTGCTAAAAAACAAGTTACAAAGCCAAAAACCAACGGAATGCGACAAATTTTTAAAAGTAACAAAGTGAAAATTACACCGGCATGCGTCTATACAATTGCTCCCGGCGATAACTTCGCAACAATAGCAAAAAAAAAATATAGAGTTTCACCAACAAGATTACAACAAGCCAATCCAAATGTAACAAATCATGCAAATCTTAAAGTTGGACAAAAAATTAATATTCCTGAATCTGTAACAGTAGATACAAAACAGATTAGAAGTCTTAATGACGTAGCGGAAGCTGTTGGTATATCACGAGATTTTATTACTAATTTTATTGAAAATATCGAAACATTACACCTAAAAGCTTATAACGATAAAGTAAATGGAGGTACATGGACAATCGGATATGGTCATACAGGCAAGGTAAGAGGCAAAGATATAACCAAAAATACAACTATTACAAAAAAAGAAGCATTAGAACTTCTTGCTGTTGATTTACTAAATGCTAAGATAGAAGCTCTAGCATACTTTGGAAATGATTTTTTGAAAGCTCCTCAATCAGTACAAGACGGTATTGTCGACAATACTTTTAACAAAGGGATAAAAGGTTTTACGAATAATTCATCGTCTCCTACTTATAAAGTAAAAGATGACTTAAAGAAAAAAGACTACGCATCAGCAGCTGCTCATTTGGTATACAAAACTGATAACAGAGGTTTAAAGAAAAGAGTTCTTTATAGAGTAATTTATGCTACAAAGAATCTATCACCTGCTGATCGCAAAAAGGCATTAAACATAAACTCTGTTTATTACAAGGAAGTTTTAAAAGAGTTTAATACTCCAAAAGATACTGCAGAGGTGAAATACATGAAAGCCGCTTGGAATAATGCACAAAAAGGTGCATATAAAGAATTTATGAAGTAGCTAAACTTTTTAAAGCTCTTCTTAGAACACCACAATTTTTACGCAAAGCTTCAATCGCTTCATCTTTGGTTAAATTGCATTTTATCATCATGATTGCAACTTTAACCTTCCAACCACATTCAAGCAACGTTTTTAAAGCATTAGAAGCACTTGTTTCGGCAATTTCCGCAACAATTCTAATAGCTCTGTCTTTCAATTTTTCATTTGTAGGCATCAAATCTATCATAAAGTTTTCGTAAGTTTTACCAATTTTAATCATAGCGCCTGTTGAAAGCATATTAAGAACCATTTTCTGAACAGTTCCGGCTTTCATTCTGCTTGAACCGGCAATAACTTCCGGCCCTACTTCAACACAAATTCCTAAACGAGCTTCCTCCAAAATAAGTGCATTGTGGTTACAAGTTAGTGCTATTGTTTTACAACCATTCTTTTCTGCTTGAGAAAGAACTCCCAAAAGGTATTTAGGATTTCCGCTTGCAGAAATCGCAACACAAACATCCTTATCTGTTAAAACTTCTGCATCTTTCTCGCCGAGTTCAAAATTGTCTTCAGCACCTTCTACAGCAGTTCTTATTGCTGTATCACCACCTGCTATAACACCTGTTACCATATCAGCAGGAACACCGAATGTCGGAGGACATTCAGATGCGTCAAGAATACCGATTCGGCCAGATGTTCCGGCACCAAAGTAATACAATCTGCCACCAACAAGAAATTGTTTAGCAATCATATCAATTGCTTGTGCGATATTAGGAGCTTCGTCTTCTATTGCAAGAGCAACGAGTTTATCTTCTTCATTAATTTTTCTAACAATATCAATCGTAGAAAGCAAATCAATATTCTTAGTATTTTCATTTCTGAATTCAGTAATAATTTCGCTCATAAATCACACCTTTCTTGTTTCAAGTGAATAAGTGAATAAGTGAATGAGTTAATAGGTTCGTATTAAATATATTCAAAATCTAACAAAATTTTATCTGGAAAATATCTTAAATGAACTTATTCACTTATTGCCTTATTCACCTATTCACTTATTATATTTTCCCCAACAAACTAACCATCTCAATTGCAGCTTTAGCAGCATCAGAACCTTTGTTACCGGCTTTTGTACCTGCTCTTTCAATTGCTTGTTCAATATTATCAGTAGTTAAAACTCCGAATATTACAGGGACTTCTGTTTCAAGCCCTACAGATGCCACGCCTTTTGAAACTTCTGCACAAACGTAATCATAATGAGATGTTGAACCTTTAATTACAGCACCTAGCGCGATAATTGCGTTGTATCTTGAAGTCTTTGCGCATTTTTTTGCAACAAGAGGAATTTCAAACGCCCCAGGACACCAAACAACATCAATATTTTCTTCATTCACACCATGACGTTTTAATTCATCAATCGCACCTGAAAGAAGTTTTGAACATATAAACTCGTTGAATCTTGAAACAACAATACAAAATTTTTCATTTGTTACGGTTAGTAAACCTTCTATAACTGACATATACCTTCTCCTTAAATTCTCTTATAGATTTATTATACACTATATTTAAAGATTTTGGGTATAAGTTTAAGAGTTGTAACAAAGAGAAAATTCTTTGCTATATTGCATAAAAAATCAGCCACAGACAAACATCTGCGGCTGAAAAACTAAATAATTTTTTCTACTGATAAACAACTTTTAAATTGTTTTCAAAAACAGAACCGGCACAAAATAGACCTGAATTGGTAACACCATTCTCACTACATGTCTCAGCCCAATAAAATTTCTTTTCAGTTTCTCCGGAACCTTGCGAAGAATTTTCATTAAAAGTAAAATCTTTACTTCCAAAAGCTCTCAAAGAGCCATCATTCCACCAAGAAAATACAAAAATATCTTTACCAAAACGATTAGGAGCTGCTGTTCCGTTAACATCAATCATAACAGAACCCATTATTTGGTGCGCAGGAGATTTTCCAATATTACGATTCGATTGATCTTTTAATGCTTTACCTCTGCTAAATGTATATATCATACCTTCTTTTGAAATATATTTTACAATCTTATTAGAACTAGCTTTATAACCAACATCACCATAATAATTTTGAGAACTAAACATATTTACTACAGCATTAGTTCCATCATACGCTTTTATAGTTTTATCATCCCATTTCCCGGTTAAATTTTCATCATCCAATTTAGACATTTTCATATGATCTTTCAATTTTTCTGTAAAGTTAGAAACATCACCGGTTTTTACATCTCCCATCATTGAATAAATAGACGATTCACCTTCTTCAAGTAAAGTTGTTTCTGTTGCGGTTTCAATTGTCGAAACTGCTTTAGCCAATTTTGGCCCAATTTGAGCTGTACCCGCATTTTGAACTAATGCAGGAGCTGTAAGTGCAGCTACAACACCTACAATACCTAAAGTAATTAATACTTCTGCCAAAGTAAATCCTATTTTTTTCATAAAACTCTCCATACTATTATAAGCATAACATTATATATAATATAAAATTATATTCATATATTTAGTACATCTTAATTATTTTGTCAATACCCGCCTTTGAAGTGTAAGAGCAAAATAGCATCAAACTGCATATATGGCTGATGTTTCAACAAACAAGTTTGATCAATTTATGGAAAACGCTTATAGCGATCTTTTTAATAAAACATCTACTGTCGAAGAAAAAGATTTTGCAGCATCCGGATTGCTCAAAAAAAACTAAAACGGCATTGTTGCGTGAAATTGCGACAATTGAAGGTGAAATCGCAGGAATTAAAAATGATGAGAGAACTGCGTCCATGAATAGCAGTATTTTTCCGAAGAGAAATAACTTAGGATAAATTGAACGACTTTCACGCCGCGAGCGTTTTTTAGCGAGCGCCAGAGTGCAAGCTTTGCTTGCAACATTTATTTTGTTCGACAACCGTAAGGTTGTAGAAAACGATTAAAGTTTCTTATTTTTTGTTACTTTTTTCTTCTTGCTTTTTCAAAGAAGAAAAAAGTAAAGACTATTTTGACATAAAAGTTTTATTTTAAATGTACTTTTCTTTCTCTTTATTTGCGAGGTAAAGATTTTTCACTTTACTTCCAAGTTGGTAAGTGTACCTACAAGCCGAAAGTATTTACCCCAGAAAAGTACCAAAAGAAAGAGAAAACACGCCATTGTTTTCTACGCTCTTACGAGCGTTTGATAAAATGGATGCAGCGGATAAACCCGCACTTTGACGCTCGCTAAAAAACGCTCGCGGCGTGAATGTCGTTCAATTTAAGTTTTAATATTATTAACTTTTATTATGTAACAATTTCTTAACACTTCCTAAAGTTTTTACAAAACTTGCCGTTAAACTATCTATAAGGAGTACAATTATGCCGGATATTAACTTAAATTCATTTCAAAAAACTATTCAAACATTTATGAACCATATTAAATCAACCGGCGAAACCCAAGTTGATGAAAAAACTTTTTTAGACAAAATCACAAATGATAGAAGTATTTTTTGTATGTTAGATCAAAACTGTGATGGTAAAATTTCTGAAGACGAGATGCAAACCGTATTACAAGCTGACGCTAATAATGATGGAATTGTTACAGAAAATGAAATGAATTGCATGAAACAATTGAAGTTCAGTGCTAGACGAACTGTTGACAAGTGGTTTTCACTTGATGTCAATCGCGATGGACATTGGAGCAATGTTGAAACAAAACTTGGAGACAAAAGAATGTTTGAAAATGCCGCTTCAGATACAAGTCTTAACGCTTCAATGTCAAATGAGCAACTTGCAGAATTATATAATATGAAAGAAAGTATAGATGACCCAGACAATAAGCAACTTGAAAAATGGTTAAATGGTTGGCTAGAAGATTTAAAGCAAGAAGCCAAAGATCAATTTGGAATTGAATTAAGTGATAAACAAATTATAATTCTAAAAAATGAATATAAAAAACAACTTAATACTTGGTTATTTAAAACAGGCGATAACGCCACAGAAAATGCGCCATTATATAATTCATTAAATCTTACGGCATATACTAGATTAGTAACATCCGAACAAACCGTTTCTTGTTGTGGCGGAGATATAATTCCACCGCCGGCAGCTCCAAACAAGGAGAGTTGCGTACCGGTTTTTAATAGTTTGGAATATTCAGAAGAATATTTAATTGAAATAGAAAAAGAAAGAGATGAATTAGAAGCAAAATTAGATGCAAAAATTAAATCTGGAGAAATAACAGAAGAAGAAGCAACTAAAGAAATTGAGGAATTTGATAATTCCAAGAAATTAAAAAATAAAGCTGACGAAGTTAAAAACAGACTCGCTTGGGCAATGTTTAAAACTCCCCCAAAAGAAGAGTTGGCATTAGACGAGGATGCAGTAACTGTTTGGCAAAATATGTCTGACGAGCAATATAATAATTACCACCAACAATATCAACAAATGCGTGATATGAAAGCTAGTGATTTTAGAGAATTACTAAAGCCCGAAAATACAGATAAACGAGCGGAATTTGAAAAGAATTCAGCAATGACTGTTCAACAAATCGTAGATTATATTGATATTGTTGAACAACAAATTGGTGTCGGAAATTTTGACAAAGATGATTGGTCAATCAATGCAGAACAATTTAATAATATCGTTATCGGTGTGAATGGTACTGCAGGTGATGAAACTCGCTTGCAAGGTAAAACCAGAGCTGATATTCCGGAAAATCGCCAAGCTCTTTTAAAATTTTTAGAAGAAAAAGGCTGGTTATATGACCAGTTTAAATAAACGTATAAGCTCGTATATTCACATTTTTACGATTACTAATACATTTTAATTATTCTATCAATACCGGCTTTTGCAGTATTAAACAGCTCAATCATTCTATCGAATTCATAAGGTTCGCCCTCTGATGTTGTTTGAAAATCAACAATTTTTCCGCTTTTAGTTAAAATAACATTGGAATCAACTTGTGCATGCGAATCTTCTGCATAGTTTAAATCGAGTTTAATATCACCGTCAACAATTCCAATTGAAATCGCTGCAATTGGCTCAATAATAGGATTTTCTTTCAAATCGCCGGATGCGATTAATTTTTCTACAGCATCTCTTAAAGCTAAAAAACCACCGCAAATACTTGCAGTTCTTGTTCCGCCGTCAGCTTCAATAACATCTGCATCAATTGTAATTGTCATGTTTGGCATTTTTTCTAAATCAACACAAGCGCGCAAGCTTCTTCCAATTAGGCGTTGGATTTCTTGTGTTCTACCTGAAACCTTTTCGCGTTCGCGTTTACAACGAGTATTTGTAGAAGCCGGAAGCAATGAATATTCTGCTGTAACCCAACCTCTATTGTCGTTTTCATCCATCCATTTCGGCTTTTTTAAATCAACAGAAGCCGTAACAATAACTCTTGTGTCGCCAAATTCAGTAAGCACAGAGCCTAATGCGTGTTTTGTAAATCCATGTGTAAATTTAATTGGTCTAAGTTCATTATTTTCTCTTCCGTCAATTCTCATAATATTCTCCTGTATTGCTTTTTAATTAAGATAACATTGACAGAAATAAATATCAAATAGCATAAATAATTTTTAATACATAAAAAAAAACCACTCGGTGTGTGTGTCGAGTGGGTTTTGTTTTCTGCATCCTAATGGTCTTTTTTAGTGTTTATTATCTAGGAGTTTATATGATTTTTGGGGTTTATATATTTTTATTCTTTTGCTATTTAGTGTTTCGGCTACACTTAAAGTGTGTATTTATATTATTGCACATAAGAAATTAAAGTCAAGCAAGTTGATTAATTAATTTTATAAAAACTTCATAAAAAGCCGTAATTCAAAAGGAGTAGCGTTTTTAGACTATTTACAAATCTTAACATTCAATTATTTTTACTATAAAAAATAATAATTGTAATAAGTACCCTTATTTTATCATATCTCTTGTTATTATTACTTTTTTCAAACTGTTAAATTCACCTTCATCTAACAGAATATTTAAATAATTTCTTGTTACACCTTTAAACTTTCCATTTTTTGCAGGGCGTTTTTCTATAAGTACTTCTGCTTCATGTCCAATATTTGAATTTACAAAATTTTGAAATTTGTCAGCAGAAATAGCTTTAATGACATTTGCACGTTTTTCTTTAATTTTATCGTCTAAATGTCCTTCCATTTTTTCAGCAATAGTACCTTTTCTTATAGAATAAGGAAATGTATGTATTTGACTTAATTTTGACTTTTTCAAATTTTCAACTGTTGTTAAAAAATCTTCCTCAGTTTCTCCCACAAAACCTGCAATTATATCACTACCTAAAAATGGTCGATCAAAGCGCGATACAATATCATCAATCTGTTCAAGGTAAAATTCTACAGTATAATGTCTGTTCATTCGCTTTAATGTTCTATTACAAGCTGATTGAAGCGACAAATGAAAATGCGGACAAAATTTTTCACTCGATTGCAAAAAATTTAAAAGTTCCGGAGTTATTTCATGTGGATTCAAAGAACCGAGCCTATATCTTTGAATAGTTGTTTTTTCTTCTATATCTTTTAATAAGTCCAAAATTTCTTTATTAAATTCTTTTCCCCAAAGTCCAATATGAATTCCGGTCAAAACAACTTCTTTAAAACCATGTTCTGCATATTTATTAATCTCATTTAATATAAATTCAGAATCTGCGCTTCTTGACTTCCCACGCCCATATGGAATTACACAATAAGAACAACGATTATCACAACCATCTTGAATTTTCAGACTAATACGAGTTTTTGAAGTATCTTCCAACGTAACTTTGCAAAATTCTTTTTCGTTCATCAAATCTTTTACTGCGAACTCTCTATTTTCATCAAGAAGTTCTGCTATATTAAACTTATCTTCATTTCCATAAACAAAATCTATATATGGCTCATCTAACAATTTCTTTTTTTCTATTTGAGCAACACAACCGGTTAGCACTGTTTTTAGCCCTAAACTATGCGCATGACGTAACAAATATAACGCTTCATTGTCACTTTTATGAGTCACTGAACAAGAATTTAAAATATAATAATCTGCATCTTCTTGTTTTTTAACTTCTTTATAATTTGCCTCAACAAGCTTTTGAGAAACAATTTGACCTTCAAATTGATTGGATTTACATCCCATTGATTTTAAATAAAACTTCTTCATACTAAATAATTGTACCATGAAGGTTATATTTCTTGAGATTTTATTAATAAAAAAAAGAATGAACTTAAGTCCATTCTTTTTTAGTATTTATATTTAATTTAAAAACTATGAATTTTGCAAACCACGTTTGAATTCTTCCGGACGACTTGAACGAGCAAGTGCATCTTCCAAGGTAATTTTCTTTCTCATATACAAATCGCGAAGCGACATTTCAAGAGTTTGCATGCCGAATCCGGAGTTTGTTTGCATTGTTGAATAAATCTGAGCAACTTTTGATTCTCTAATCAAGTTTGCAATTGCAGGAATTACCAACATAACCTCTTGAGCCATTACACGACCTTGTTTTGTACCATCCGCTTGAAGTAACGGTAACAAAGTTTGTGAGAATACTGCAACAAGTGAGTTAGACAATTGAACTCGAACCTGTTGTTGTTGACCTTCCGGAAATACGTCAACAATACGGTCAATTGTTTGAGATGCTGATGAGGTGTGCAAAGTACCGAATACTAAGTGACCTGTTTCAGCAGCTGTAAGCGCTAAACGGATAGTATCCAAGTCACGCATTTCACCTACCAGAATAATATCCGGATCTTCACGAAGAGCTGATTTAAGAGCGTTCGCAAAACTTCTTGTATCCTGACCCAATTCTCTTTGGTGAATAATTGAGCGTTTTGAAGGGTGAATAAACTCGATAGGGTCTTCAATCGTTAAAATGTGTTCTGAACGAGTTTCGTTAATATAGTTAATCATTGCTGCCAAAGTAGTTGATTTACCTGAACCGGTAGGACCTGTTACAAGAACTAATCCACGTGGTTTCTCTGCAATTTTTCTAACTGTATCAGACAAACCTAACTCTTTAAAAGTAGGAACTTTTGACGCAATTACACGGAATGCAGCTGCATAATTGCCTCTATCTTTATAAATATTTACCCTAAAACGACTTAAACCTTGAATACCGTATGAAAAATCTAGTTCCCAATCTTGTTCAAGTTTACGTCTTTGTTCTTTGTTTAACATTGGAAATAATAGCAATTCAACTTCTTCGGGTTTCAAAGCCGGAACATCCATTCTCTGTAAGTTACCGTCAATACGAACAACAGGCGGTAGACCGGCAGAAATATGTAAGTCAGAACCTCTTTGTTTTACGACTACTTCCAAATATTTCTCAATAAGCATTAATTAGCCCTCTTATTATTTGTGGAGTGTGTTCAACTCCAATATTAGCACATTATAACATCAAAACTATAGCATAAAACTAGTATCTTGTAAATTATTTATTTGCAAGGTATTCATTAATCGCTTTTGCAGCTTTCTTTCCTGCGCCCATAGCATTAATAGCGTTAGATTCACCGACAGGCGCTACATCACCACCGGCAAAGATTGCAGGAATAGAAGTTTCTCTTGTTTCTGCGTCAACTGTAAAATAACCTTTTTTATCAAGGTCAAATACTAAACCATCCATTTGTGCAGATTTTTGAATAATAGGATTTGGACCTGTACCAAGGGCAACAATTACGGTATCAACATCCAAATCTACAAACCTGCCTGTACCGATAGGTTTACGTCTTCCAGACTCATCAGGCTCTCCCAATTCCATAATTTCAAACTTCATGCCTGCAACATAACCATCATTTTCAAGAATTTCAGCAGGAGCATGTAAAAATTGGAAAATAACACCTTCTTCTTTTGCGTGTCTGATTTCTTCCAAACGAGCAGGAAGTTCGGTTTCTGTTCTTCTATATACAATATAAACTTTTTCAAAACCGACTCTAACTGCAGTTCTAGCGGCGTCCATTGCAACGTTACCACCACCGATTACAGCAACAGATTTACCGACTCTTAGTGGAGTTGCAGAATTCTCTTCGTTTGCATACATCAAGTTTACACGAGTCAAAAATTCATTTGCAGAGAATACTCCATTCAAGTTTTCGCCTTTAATATGCATCATCTTAGGAAGTCCTGCGCCGGAGCAAATAAATATAGCGTCAAATCCATCTTCTTGAAGTTGTTTAAGAGTTATTGATTTTCCAACAACAACATCTTTTACAAAATTAACACCCATGTTTTTAAGAGATTCAATTTCTCTGTCTAAAACGGTTCTAGGAAGTCTAAATGGTGGAATTCCGTATCTCAAAACTCCGCCGAATTTGTGCAAGGCTTCGAATATTGTAACGTCATGACCTGCTTTTCTTAAATCGCAAGCAGCAGTCATGCCGGCACAGCCTGAACCAATAACAGCAACTTTTTTACCACTTGGAATTATTTCAACAGATTTTGGCGCAGTGTTATCACCGACATATCTTTCTAATGCGCCAATAGCAACCGCTTCACCTTTAATTCCTAAAACACAGCTGCCTTCACATTGTCTTTCTTGAGGACAAACTCGACCACAAACAGAAGGAAGCATGCTCGTTTGTCTGATTATATCACCTGCTTCATTCAAGTTATCTTCTTTTAAAGCTTTTATAAAATCCGGAATCTGAATATTTACAGGACAACCTTTAACACATCTTGGATTCTTACAAGTAAGACATCTTGAAGCTTCTGCTTTAACTTGCTCAGCTGTAAGATTTTCTTCTACCGGTAAAAAATTGTGTCTGCGCTCAATTTTATCTTGCTCATGTGGTCTTTGTCTTTCCATATTCAAACTCTCCTTGACTCTCGAATTTTCACATTTAAAAGTATACTCCAAAAAAGCTTATTTTAAATACTCTTTTATCCAACTTGTAATTATTCTTGCAAGTGTATTGTCATTTTTTAACATAAGCATACCCGTTGAACGAGATTCTGATGTATAAGTTGCAAAAGTTGCCTGTGAAAATTTCTTTAAATACTCTTGTGCATTATGTCCGGAATTATCATTAGTTCCGGAAATAGAAAAAATATCAATTCTATCTAAATTTGCAAGTTTAACAGGCACATATAAACCTTTTGTTTCAACGACAGGAGAAAGTAATACCAATGTTTTAGGTTTATAACTGATTTTATCTGCTACTAAAATAGCTGTGCTCGCGCCAATATCAGAACCTACAATTGCCCAATTGTTAAAAAATACTTTTTTTGTGTTTTCTGATTTAACTTGTTCTATAACCTTGATTACATCATCCGGATATTTTGCAAAAGCATTATTTGTCATGCTAGACCAAGAAGTGCGCAAAAGTTTTGAATTGTAAACGCTTTTTCCATGCCCTCGTAAATCAATTTTCAAAACCGCATACCCTTGATTTAATAAATCTTGTGGTAAATTACACCACCAATCAGATGAATATCCGATAGAATGAAGTAATACGACTGTTGGAAATTCTTTTTGATTTTTTGTTTTTGGATATTCAAGATATCCTTTCATTGTAAATCCGTCAACCGAAGTTGCTGTAATTTCTTTTGAAATAGTGTTAGTTGCTGCATTTGCTATGGTATTTATTAATAGCAAAAATAATGTTAAAATAAGTATAATTCTCTTCATAGTGGTTTTATTATATCACATGATTTGAAAAAGGTCAGCAAATTCCCTCTCCTTGGGAGAGGGTAGAATTTCAAGTTAAGCTCTGCGAAACTTAGAAATTCTGGTGATGGCTTTTTGGTATGGAAAATTGAAAGTGAAAATTTGAAAATTATTTATATGACTTATTTACAAATCTTAACAGAAAAGGCAATTATTTACAGAAAATATACTTTATATATATAAGATATAGAACAAGGAGAAAAAATGTCATTAGTCATAGATGCTAATATGAAATTATTTGCAGAGAGAATGAACATAACCTCTTCCAGAATGATTCAGGATTATGGTCTAAAGACTGTTGATCAAATTATTGAAGCGGAAGCTGCTCAGGGAAATTCTCAAGCGGTAAAATATGCTCAAGAGATGTACAATTCTCCTGCCAAACTTATAAATATTTTTAAATTAACAAATGTTGAAAATAAATTTGTTCTTCTTCACAATATGAATTCAGAAACAAGAGAAAAAATTCTACCTATGCTTGAAAGTGATGATTTGGTAATGGGTTTATATTTCTTTACACAAGACAAATTATTAGATATGTTATCTGAAGTTGATATTGAAGAACTTGTAAATGTTGTAATGGGCGCATTTCCTCTTGATGCGATTGTTTCAATGTTTTCCGAAGATGATTTAGCGCAATTTTTTCAACGAGATGAGTTGCAAAAGTTTGACGTAATTGAACAATTAAAATCATTGCCGCCTGAAGTTATGATTAAGTTCGTAGAAGGTATTACAGGACAACCAGCCGGCGAAACCGATCCTATGCAATTAATACAAAGTATTGAAAATATGCCAATGGATCAGTATAGAGATTTTATGTCAGCAATTGATCCGGATGTGCAAAGACAACTTACTTTCCAATTAACAAAAGAAAAACCGGAATACTTGCAATTATTCCCAAATCAAACTTACATTGATATGCTTTCGACTATGATGAAGCAAGATATGGTTAAACCAATGATTAATCTGGAAAAAGAATCCTTGGTTAATATGATTACAGAATTACCGGATGATTTAATGTCAATCGTAGCAGCACAAGTTGATACTAAAAAATTTGCAGAATTTATTTTAGATGGTCATATCGATTTGCTCGAAGGAGCATTAATGATCTAAATTTTAATATCACGAAAATATTAATTTTCTGTTTCAATATTTTTACGTGCTTCAGGATATATATCAAGAAACATGTTTGCAGCTTCTTCACCGCCTATACCGGTTGTAGAATTATTTCCATTTACTTGATAAAGTCCGACATTTTGAGAATCTTCAATTGTGTAATATTTTAAGTGATATCCGTTTTTGCAAGGAACAAATTTCGTACCGTTTCTTACTGCATTAATCCAGAACCAAGCATCATCATTGGTTGGAATAATTTTCATAAATTTATTTTTATCAAACACATCATTGTGTAGAGAATGTGGCGGGTACAAAACGCCTCCAAATCCGATAAACGGATTTAAAAAGCTTGGAAGGTAAGAATCATCATAAATATAGCTACGTCTTTTAAGTTTATACTTATTATTTTTTTGAAGAACTAATTGCATAGCTCTTCCTCCAATAATGCAATTTGGATGTTTATCGTGTTCTTCAAGTAGCATTTTAATTAAGTCTTTATCATAGTAATAATCATCATCTACGGTGATAATAATATCTTCCGGATATTCAGCAAGAGTTGGAATAAGTTTTTTGTAAGAACGAGTATCTTCGCACCATTTGATGGTTAAGCCGAAATCGCACAATCTTATAAGATTGTCTGGCAATTCCTTATTAGGGAATTGCGATTCTGCTAATTGTAATATAATTTCGTCAGCTTTTACAGTTTGTTGCATCAAAGTTGAAATTGTTTTATAAACGACATTAATTCTTGCCGGAAATGTTGTCAAAGATACAATTACACGTGGATTACGTTTTTCAGTAGTTACACCGAGTTCAGTAACTTCCTTGAACTCATATTTATAAGAAAATTTTTTACAAAACTTTAAACCGGCTATTCGTATTACACAATGATTATCAACAACTCTAACAGAAAAAATCGGGTCCATTTTGCTTCTTAAATTTCTTAAAAATCCTACTGTATTTTTTGACATAACAATCTCCTTATTGTCTAAGTTTAACAAATGAAAATATTAGATACAAGTATTAAAATTTTTATTTTATTGTATAATTTTTATATGGTTAGATTATTTGATGGGAAGAATGTTAACAAGATTTCAAATCTTGTTTTTAAAGTATTGAAGGTGCAGGAGCTTTTTACAAGGATTATTGAAGTTAACAATCCTGATAAAATGCCTTGCATATATGCAATGTGGCATGCTCATCAATTCTGTGTACACGGAATTAGACATCGCTCAAAATTACACGTTTTAGTAAGTCGTTCAAGAGACGGTGAAATCATTGCGGATGTAGTTGAACGCTGGGGTTTTAAAACTGTTCGCGGTTCTAAAGGTAAAAAAGGTGCTGTAGAAGCTACAATGCAAATGATTTCTATTTTAAAATCAGGTGAAAACTGCGCAATGATGGTTGACGGACCTAAAGGCCCTGCAAGAGTTGTAAAAGACGGAATTATAAAAATTGCAAAAATGGCAGGTGTACCAATCGTACCGGTTTATTGGTATTCAAAAAATTTCACTTTTGCAAAATTCCCATCTTGGGATGAAATGCGTTCTCCTATTTTTGCAACAAATTTGATTAATCTATATGGAGAACCAATTTACATTTCGCAAGATGCCGACGAAAAAGGCGAAGAAGAAGCCAGACAGAAGTTGCAAACAAGCCTGGAACAATTAGAAAAAGACGCACCACAAGCGTTTGATGAGGTATACAAATTCGGTATATGGAAAAAATAAAATTACTTGCGATTCAAATGGAATCTGCAATTGGAGATGTATCGTTAAATATAGAGACAGTAAGAAATCTTCTTAAAGCCAATTTAGATAAATATGGCAAAGTAGATTTTGTGTTCTTGCCGGAATTATGGACTGTTGGCTGGGATTGCCCGTCTTTTACCGATAGCGCAGAAATTCTGGAAGAATCAAAAGCCGTTAAAATGCTTCGAGAAATCGCTAAAACTTACGAAGTTAATATTGTCGGAGGAAGTTTTGTAGAGAAAAAAGGTGACAAGCTTTTTAACACTTGTCCTGTAATCAATCGCAAAGGCGAATTGGTTTGCACGTACAACAAAAACCACTTGTATTCATATAATGGCGATACAGAAAACCAATATATTACAGTCGGAGAAAATCCTATAATGGTTGAATTAGACGGAGTAAAAATCGGTTTAACAATTTGCTATGATATACGTTTTCCCGAAATTTACAGGGCTTATAGAAAATCCGGTGCCGATATTTTAGTAAACATGGCTGCTTGGCCAAAATCAAGAAAAATTCATTGGGATACATTAACAAGAGCACGTGCAATAGAAAATCAAACATTTATGGTAGCACTCACTCAAACAGGACTTCTCGCTGATGGCGTTGAAAATCTTGGACATTCACTAATTTATGATTATGAAGGTAAGATTTTGGACGAAATTGAAGAAATTGAAGGTGGAATTTACGCTGAAGTTGAATTAAATAAAATGTACGATTTCAGAGCAAATTGCCCTAGTATAAACGATATAAAAGACTCTTATGAGGTTATAAAAAAATGAAAAAACTATTAACAATTTTAATGATGTTTGCACTTACACTTGGTGCTAACGCAAAAGTAGCAGTAAAAAGAGATTTCTCCGGTGTAATAAATGAATCCGGCATAGAAAAAAATTCAATTTCTATTTCAATAAGAGAGTTGGGTAGCGGAAAAGCTGTATATGAACTTAATGAAAAAATGCTTATGCATCCGGCCTCTGTACAAAAAATTCTAACACTGGTTCCAGCGGTTAAAACATTGGGCGAAGATTATGAATTTACGACAGCAATCTATAAAAGAAATGCAGACTCTTTTGTCATAAAGCTCGGGGCAGATCCGTATTTGACAAGTAATGATTTAAAGACTCTTGTGAATAACGTGAATCTTGAAACTAAGCGTATTTATATTGACGATAGTATTTTGGAGAAAAAAGACTGGGGTGAGGGCTGGCAATGGGATGACGACATGAATGTTCTTATGCCAAGATTTAATTCGTACAATTTGGATAGAAACCTAATCAAAGTTACAATTATGCCAACTTCGAACGGTCAAGCTGCAACAATTATAAATCCTAGTAAATATCCGATTGTATTTTTTAACCATGTAACAACAGGACACGAAAATAGTGTAAGAATTTCTAGAGACAATTCCGTATCTGCAAATACTTTGGTTTTAGAAGGTACTGTAAACAAACCTACAACTATTTATGTTCCAACAAATAATTTAAAGAGATATTTCAATATTAAATTAACTAACGCTCTAGGCGATAAAAAAGTTTATTTAAAAGAAAACTTTGTCATAGATAAAGTTACAGATTCTGATAAAGAATTGGACAAAGTAACACATCCTATTTCCGGAGCGATTGATGATGTTTTAAAAAATAGTAATAATATGATATCAGAAACATTGGCAAAACTTGCCGGAGCAAAAGCTTATAAAGACATTGGTACTGATATAAACGTCATAAAAGTATTTAATGCTTATTGTCAAAAAATTGATATAGATAATTCTAAAATTCGATTAACAGATGCCAGCGGTGTTTCCAAAAATAATTTAGTTACAACTGATTTTATATCAGAATACCTTGTAAAAAATAAAGACAGTAAAGTTCTTGAACATTTGCCAACCCCCGGTCAAGGAACTTTGACACACAGAATGTTGCCTATCAAAGAAAATTTAAGAGCAAAAACAGGTACATTATCTGATACAAGCTCTATTGCCGGATTTTTAACTACAAAAAACGGTAATAAATATGCATTCGCAATAATTATAAATGATACAACATCTACAATTCCTGATATGAAAACATTAGAAGATTATTTGATAAGAGAAGCATATTTAAGATTGTAAACACAAATGAAGAAAACGATTTTATTAATATTATTTTTTTTATTGCTCATATCAGAAGCAGATGCTTTTGATTTAGATATGACTGTAGATGATGATATTCGCAAAAATTACAATTCTTCAAAACTTGTAAAAGACACACACACTGAAGACATAGAAGAAACATTGCCGGCCCTTCCGGAAATTAGTAAATATAAAGAATCAGGAATCATTACTACACCTAAAGTAGAAGAAGTCTACAATCCGCCTGCTATAGAAAAAAAAGGAAACATAAAAATACATGCCGGCACAACATTTGAAGTTATAAATGCCGTTAAAATTTCTGATTGGCAACAAAAAGGTACCAAATTAAAATTCACAACAAAAAATCCAATAATCAAAAAGAAATATACTATTCCGGCAGGAACTATTTTTATGGGCGAAATTTTGGATTCACATCAACCACAAATAACTTGTAATGGAGGATTAGTTGTTATAAAAATACGAAGTATGGTATACAAAGGTCAAACGATACCGATAAATGCATACGTCACAAAAGCTAATTCAAAAAAAGTATTTTTAAATAATATCAAAGGAAATAGAACATATTTACAAACAACTTGGAAAAAAGGAAATTGGGGAAGAACTATCTTTAATAAAATGATGACATTAACAGTAAACCTAGGCGGAGAAGGCTCAACTTTAATTCTATCTCCATTTCCTTTTGCATACGGAACTGTTTGTTTAGGCTTAAATACACTAACATCGCCTATTTGTGCATTTTTTGCTAAAGGCGGACATGTATCAATTCCAGCAGGAAGTAAATTTTCTATACGCCTATTAGATGAAGCTTATATCGATTAATACATAAAAAATAACACTCTATCCTTAAATTGATTTATAACTTTTCCTATAATTTTAATAAACATTACCGTAAACCCAGTATGTTCTCAAAACTTTTTTCACATAGTTTTTAGTTTCCGGATAAGGAATTTGTTCTACAAACTCGTCGGTATCACTATAAATTAAATTCGAGAACCAATTTGTAACAGAGCCAATTCCGCCGTTGTAAGCAGTTATTGCGTACAAATCTTTATTACCCAAAACCTTCTTCAAGCTGGAATAATATAAACTTCCGGCTGTTATATTTGACGTTTCAACATTCAAGTTTGTAGGAAGATTGTGTTTTGCTACGACTTCATTGTAAGTAGCCGGCATGAGCTGCATTAGTCCAATTGCGCCAACAGAGCTTTTTACAAACGGATTAAAATGACTTTCTTCTTTGATAATAGATTCTAAAATAATTGGATTATTATCCCCCTTTACTCTGTCTACAACATCATAATAATGCGTTGGATAAACTAATCTCCATCTTAAATCATCAAAAGAAGGTTTTACATTCAATTCTTCCATACCGTTTCTCGCAAGAAACGCAGACATTGTATAGTTTCCTTTTTGATATGCAATCCAACTTTGTATAAATTTATCATGTTTGCATAGTTCTTCTACTAAATCATAATCTTTAAGATATGCAAGATTTACCACTAGATTATTATCAAGTGATTTTTTGTACGGAAAAACGACAGGTTTAACATTTAATTCTAAAAATGGATATAAACCATCATCCTTATACAAATTATAATTTGCTCTAAATGCGTAATATGAATCAGGATAGGAGTTTATAACTTGTTTATAATAACTGTTTGCATTTTCATAATGCTTAAGTTTGTAAGCTATTTTCCCCATAAAATAAGTAACAGCAGGGCTTGATTTTACATTCGGGAATTTCTTTAGGTGCAAGAAGCCGAGCCTTTGCGCGTCCAAGTATTTTTTTTGTAAATACTTAGTCATAAACAGGTTGTACAAAGAATCTGCTGAAAATTGTCCGTTAGGATATTTTTCATAAAGAGTTCTAAAACAAGCTTCTTTTACATTCGATTCAACAACTTCATTACAATTCAGATATGCGATGTAATCTGCACCCGTAGATTTTGCGCCAAGTCCTACAAGCTTATTTATACCATCTTTTCTTGTGGTAGCAGCTGCAACATAATTATCAATAACCTCATAAACATCTTCTGGTGCGGTATTTATCGCATGTTCTTTTAAACCTAACTCTGTGTAATAATTTCCTTTTTCTTTATTTCCGAGTTTATATTCGTTTTTCGCAAAATCTGACCAACTTTCTGATAGTGTAGTTTTATTTAAAAATATTTTTGATTTTTCAAATTCACCATTCGCGTAATAACCTTTAGCAATCAGCAAATTATCATAATTAGAAAGTGGTCTGTCAAGTTTAACTATTTCTTCAATGGATTTTAAAGCAAAACGTCCGTCCGGAGCTTTTTCTAAATAATTTTTAAAATGATTAAGTGCTTTATCTTGAGATTTTACTAGCCTTTTTGGATTTTTTGGCGGATTAGCGATTTCAATCATGCCGAGGTAGTATTCAGAAGCTATTGCATAATCGCTTGTCGGGTATTTTTTGATAATTTTTTTGAAATGAGCTTTTGCGTCCTTGTCATTACTTTCATACATCAAATTCGCCATATTGTATTCACTTATTGGCGCAATTGATGATTTTGAACCGTTGTGTACGATTCGATTATATTTTTTTATGGCTAGTTCATTTTTGCCCATATTTGTGGCACATCTTGCCTGCCTAAAAAGTGCAGAAGGCTTTAATGTTGAACCGCTCGGAACTTTGCCAAACTCTTGATAAGCTTTTTCATAATCACTTGCTTTATAATCTTCCAGTGCTACAGAATAGTTTTCAACGCCTCTGGCTTCCGATGATGTGTGATTGTATACAAAATATCCGATTGTAAATAGAGCTAAGAAAACTACTATATACAAATCATACTTTTTTCTTCTTCTCATTCAAATTTATCCCAACTAATAATTAAACTCTTTCCCAAAACAAAAGACCAAGGTCTTTTCTAATACTTCTATTTTAATATAGAAACATGCAAAAACAAAATTCTGTAATAAAAAATTACATTTTATCAAACGAAATATTTATATGGAACGAAACAATAAAAAATAATTATAGAAAAAAGCCTAATAATCAACTCTTCCACGACTCTTTAAATACTCTCGAATTTGATTCAAAGAGAACTGTACAATTCTGGTAATTCTTGAAGGCGAAAGTCCAACCATTGTTGCAATATCTTTTGCCTGCATGTTTCTGTAAAAACGATATTCAACGACGGTACGTTCTTTTTGAGGTAATTTGGCAATGGCTTGTTTAATAAGTTTGCTCATTTCTACAATTTCTGCCTGCTCATCCGGCAATGCAGCAGGGTCTTTGATGAAATCAAATGGAGACGCGTTATCAGTTGCGGCAGCTGCTAAACCATCGATTGATAAGATTGTTTCATAAACAGCTTCTCTAACTTTTGTAGGTGATATACTAAATCCCATGTCTTCAGAATTTTCGTCATCATTTCCCGCAACTGCATCCGAAACGTAGTTATCAGCGTCGCCATCTTCTTTTTTGTGCTTCATTGTGTACCACTTATATCTGTGGCGTAATTCATTTCTAATAGCCCATTTAACTGCAGTTCCTATATACGCTTCATTATAATGAGCAAGTTGTTCTTCTGTTTTACCTTTAATCAAAGTTTGAATGGCAATAATACCTATACTAACCAATTCTTCATACTCAATCATATGGTTAGGTATACGTCTATGCTCTACTCTCGCAATTTTTTGTACAATACCGAGATATTGTTTGATTAAAGTTTTATTTTCCATCTTTTCTTATTAAACTAACCTTATTCTATCATACCCTGATTTTAATATTTTTTCAAGATGTTGAAATATAAATTATTATACTTAACAAGAGAGAATTTTATAGTATAATATTTTTATGAAAAACATTATTTTTATATTTGGAACACGCCCGGAAATTATTAAACTTGCGCCTGTAATACTGGAAATGAAGAAGTATCCGCAAGATTATAACGTGATTATTTGTAATACAGAACAACAAAAACAACTTTCAAACCAAACATTGGCTTATTTCGGTTTGAAGGCTGATATTAACCTTGATTGTATGAGAGAAAATCAATCACTTTCATCTGTTCAAGCTAGAATTCTTACATCATTGGATAAAGTATTCTCCGAGCACGAAATTGACGCGACAATTGTTCAAGGCGATACAATGACTGTCTTATGTGGGGCTCTAACAAGTTTTTATCACAAAATTCCTGTGTTCCACGTAGAAGCAGGACTTCGTTCGTATGATATTTACGAGCCATTTCCGGAAGAAGTTATGCGCCAGATGACTTCGCGCGTGGCAGCTTTACATTTTGCTCCAACCGAAGTCAACAAAAAAGCTTTGTTAAAAGAAGACATTGCTGAAGATAAAATCCATGTAGTAGGTAATACTGTAATTGACGCTCTTTTCTGCTTATCTAAAGAAGTCATCGAAAACTCTGAAAAATTTTATGCAGAAAAAGGAATTAAGATTGATGATAAGCTAGTTTTAATAACTGCTCACAGGCGTGAAAATCATGGAGAAAGAATCGATAGAATTATAGAGGCAATCAGTTATTTGGCTAAAAAATATACAGATCATACTTTTGTAATTCCGGTTCATCCAAACCCAAATGTTAAGAATAAAATTCACGAACATTTAGGAAGTTTTACAAATATTCACCTTTTAACTCCGTTGGATTATCCTTATTTAGTTTATTTAATGAAGCATGCGAAACTTATCTTGACTGATTCCGGCGGAATTCAAGAAGAAGCACCTTCATTTGCTTGCCCAACTCTTGTAATGCGCTATGAAACCGAAAGAAAAGAAGGCGTTGAAGCCGGAGTTTCTAAATTGGTTGGTGCTGATTATGACAAGATTCTGGAAGAAAGCGAAAAAGTGTTATCTTCTACAAAAGAAAATACCCGCTTAAAAGCTCAAAACCCATACGGCGACGGCACCGCATCAATTCAGATTGAAAAGATTATTAGAAGATATTTTGCGTAATTGCAAAATTTGTCCGG
The DNA here is from genome assembly GCA_934777245.1 of uncultured Candidatus Melainabacteria bacterium. The sequence goes on from CAKVND010000008.1 coordinate 35,777, forward strand.
TAAAAATTTAATACCCTCTCCCGCCTTCTAGTTTTCCTCTCCATGTAGAATTGAAGAAGAGAGGAGTAATATGTGTTTGTTTAAATGTTAATGGATTGCTTTGTCGCCAAAATTGCTGTCGCTCCTCGCAATGACCGGAAGTTGAACTCCCCCGTGTTGCGTCATTACAAGGGCGTTTAGCCCGTGACAATCCAGCTTTTTATTAAACATTACTAAATATTCTGTAAATAATTGTAACAATCTTAGTAAAAATGCTAAAGTTTTTCAAAAAAATGCCGATAGTTATTTTGTAAGATAACAAAGGGTAAACTATGAGAAAATTAAAAGGAATTATAATTAATGGTGAGTGGTTAGGTGAAAACGTTGTTATAAATGGCATGTTTAGAACAATTAGTTCTATGGCACCTTTTGTTATGCTTGAATTTGTTAAGCTAATTAATCAAATTGATAAGCTGGATGAAGCTGTTACTATTAAAAAGTTTAATTTTTTAGACAATAATAGTATTGAAATTGAGTTTACAAATTCTCAAATTGACGGTTTGGCTGATTTATATTTTCATTTGCATAATGGAATTCCTGAATTAACGGACAAAAATCTTACATTCTTTGCTCCTAATTCTCCTGTTAAAGAAGTAATATCTAAAGAAAATGCAGAAGAATGTATTACAGAAGATGTTAAAGATATTATAGAGGAACTTCCGACTATCGATAAAAAACAAGATGACATAATCTATGATGCGGAAATTTCAGAAGAAGCAGATGTTAAAGAAATAAAAAATGAAACCTGTATATCAGAAGAAAAAATTGAAGAAAATCCTGAAAATACGATTACTGATTTGTATGAAGAAAAAATTCAACCAGAAGAAATTAAGCAAGAAGTTGTTTCAGCCGAAAATATGTCAGAAGCACTTGAAAAAACACAAAACGCAATTTCTATGCTGGTAAATGATTTAGCAAAAAATGCTCAAAATATTCCGCCGGTTCAAATTCAAGTTCTCCAAGCGCCAACTCAACAAGTGCCGACTGAACAAAAAAATTCAGAATCTTTAACTCAAACAATTTCTCAAGCCGTTGCTCAAGAAAATATTGAAGCGAGAAATGAAATAGAAGAACATGAAGAAAATATTTCTAATAATCTTGCAGAATCTTTTACAACTGAACCTGAATTTAAGAAAGAAGATTGCATTATAGAATCTGTATTTGAAGATGAGTCTGAAAATGCAACTACTGCAGACGAAATCGAAGCTATTGAAGAGACTTTTGCAGGAAATAATAATGTTAATACAATGGAGTCAAAAGATGTCGAAACAATAGATTTCAAAGAAGAAGAAATAGAAGCACTTAAAGAACAACCGACAGAAGCTGAAGTAATAGCTGAAACTGATGAATTAGCAGAATCAAATGAAGAATTAAATTCTGATACTAATGAAGAAGAAATACAAGAATGTTTAGCGGGATTTTATGAAGTGTCTAAAAGCAATGAAATTGAAGAGATTTGCGCACAAAATCCGGATAGCATTGTTATGCAAGCAATGTTAAGTGAAATGCTTGTTTTAAAAGAAGAACTTAATAAACTGAAAGAAGAACCACAAAAACCGGATGTTACATCTTTTTGGAGTGACAACGACAAAAAAGGCAACTATATAGATGACGATGATGCAGATTTTAGAATTATGGGCAGCGAAAAAAGAATTAATGCAAGTATTTTAGATGAAGACATGTTTGTTGCAGGAAATAAACTCTATAAATGGGGTGATATGCTTTATTTGGAAGAATAAAGCTGAGATACAGGCATTGTTGTAATCAGAGTTTTAAACTTTTCATCTTTGTATAAATATATATCAATACTATAACGTTCTAATTCCGAACGAGTAAAAATGTTTTTACCGAAAATTACTTCAACCTCCGGCGATTCGCCTCCATTAGAACAAAGCGGTTTTGATTTATCCGCAAAAGTTTTGCTAACAGTTTCTAAAACCCTATTATCTTGTTTTAAAATAAAATCTGCTCTCAATATTCTTATATCATTATTTGAGACGTTTTTTAGTTTAAATTTAGATTTTAATTTATATTTAAAAAATATTTTTCGCACTTTAAATGAATCTAACAACACTTCGATGTCATTTTTATAAACAACCTTTTGATTTACAAAAATATCTACAGAATGAATTTTATATCTATAATATTTTGCTTGAATATTATTTCCTTCTAAATCTGCTATATTGGCAGATTTCATAAGCGCTTTATTAAACACGCCGTAGTCAATATTTTGCGGTTCTTTTTCTAAAAGAGGTTCAAAATATTTTACAGATTTTTGCGGATCTAAATCTGAATAAATAATCGCTAGCTTATATTTTATTTTAAAATCATCAGGACTATATTTTTCAGCCATTTCTAAAAATCGTACAGCATCCGAATTTTGTCCACGTTTAACTAATACATCTGCAGTTTCTACATAAGCATTTACAACTCTTTCAAGTATAGATTTGTCAACAACTTTATCTTTTTTTGCAAATTTATCGTAATAATATTTTGCTTTTTCATAACTTTTAGCTGCACTTAAAAATTTACCTATGGAATAATATTTATCTCCCATTACAATATATGCGCGAGTTTTAAATTTAATTAATTTTGTATTTTGAATATCTTCCAGCGAATTTATTAGTTTTTCTGCATCTTTGAATTTTTCTTGCGCAGTTAAAACAACAACTAATTTATAATAAGGAGTATAATTCCCGCAATTAGCCCTCTCTAGTGCCAATTCGTAAGCAAATTGAGCATTTTTGTAATCTTGAATTGTTTCATAGAGATTGCCGACTTGCATGCATATTGCGTATTTTTTATTTTTCAAATCCTTTAACAAATCCGACTGAACAATAATTTGACGTGCCACAGCTTCATCCATTTTGAACTGTTCTTCAGGATTAACATAAAGATTTCGAATCATCTCACTTCTGGCATGTATCGCTAAAACAACAGTAAAAACAAGAGCAAAAGAGAATGAAAAACCAATAGTCCTTAAATATTCCATAAGGATTTGCTGTTTTGTTTTCATATATTTACTTTTTTTGTTTTTTTTAATCATTAAGTTCCTGAATAGTTATAGAATCTAAATCTGCTAACACATTTAAATTATCATAAAGTTCTTTAACCACTTTTTTATGAGCGACTTCAAAAGTACAAGAAATTTTTGATTTTACAGAATTTTCGATTAACTTCTTAGATGTAAAATCATACATGCAATCCACCTTAGATACTAAATAATCGTGAATTTTTTTTACATCATCACCAGCACAATGAATAATAATTCTATACCTTTTTGATTGTTTAGAACTTGAAGGTAGAAATTGTTTTTCGAAAATTCTTATCAAAGTTAACACAGCAACACTCAAAACTGTTGCAAAAATAGCAATTCCATACATTCCTGCACCACAAGCCATACCGATACTTGCAGCTATCCACAAAGTTGCAGCTGTTGTTAAACCAAATACCATAGGCCCGTTTCTTAAAACAGTTCCGGCGCCGATGAAACCAATACCGGTAACAATTTGTGCTGCAACACGAGATGTGTCTCTAATACCAGTTGCCTGATGTAAAATGACATTATCACCTTGCGCAAAGGTTGGAAAACCGTAAATTGAAATAATTGTAAAAATACAAGCACCTAAGGTTACAAGAATATGCGTTCTTAAACCGGCGTATTTATTTGTAAGCTCTCTTTCTAAGCCGAGCGCAAAACCTAAAACCAGCGCCATTAGCAGTCTTATAACAAATTCCGAATTAAATAATGATTCCATCTAAACTCTCTCCATATAAAGAACATAATACACTATTTAAAGCAAAAATACAACGCTTAGAGTAGGCATGCAAAGGTCTTTAGTGTATAATTTAGCTATGAACACTGAATATAAGACCATTAAAGATACATTAGAACAGCGCGAAATGGAACTTTTAAGTCCTTATGCAACTAAATGTTTAAACTCACAAGGCCGAAAACGCAAACGCGAAGAGCAATTTGAAATAAGGACAGAGTTTCAAAGAGACAGAGATAAAATTTTACATTCTAAATCCTTTAGACGCTTAAAACACAAGACTCAGGTCTTTTTATCTCCATTTAATGACCATTTTAGAACAAGATTGACGCATACGCTTGAAGTTGCTCAAATAGGACGTACGATGGCTCGTGCCTTAAACCTGAATGAAGATTTAGTTGAAGCAATATCACTAGGACATGATTTGGGACATACAGCCTTTGGGCATTGCGGAGAAGGGACATTAGACGAACTTTTACCGACCGGTTTCCACCATAATTTACAGAGTGTTAGAGTTGTCGAAGTTTTAGAAGACATGAATCTTTGCAAAGAAACTGTTGACGGAATTTTAACCCACACATGGGGATATAAACCAAAAACACCTGAAGCTCAAATCGTTCAATACGCAGATAAGATTGCATATATAAATCACGATATAGAAGATTCAGTAAGAGCCGGAATTATATCTGAAAATGATTTACCCGCTGATTGCGTGAAATACTTTACTTCTAATCAATCTGTAAGGTTAGGCAAAATGATTACAGATGTTATTACCAATTCATTAGATAAGCCTAAAGTTACGATGTCCGAAGAAGGCTGGTTTTATGTAACAAAACTACGTACTTGGATGTTTGATAATGTTTATTTAGACCCAATTGCAAAAGCTGAAGAAAAAAAAGCTAAAAATATTATTCGCTCATTATTTGAGTATTATATTAATATGCTTCAACCTTATTATGATGCAGAAGAAATTCCGCAAATTGTAACTGACCATATTTCCGGAATGACAGATCAGTATGCAATAAGACGTTACAAAGACTTGTTTATTCCTATGCCATTGGCCGATAAAACTAGTGATGATGCCCTGCTTAAGAAAGCTCGTGAAAGAGAATGAAATATTTAGGCTACAGCGTAAATACAGGCGCGAAAAACATGGAAATTGATGCAACAATGCTTGAAGATGCAATTTCTAGAGGCGAAAAAGATGTTCTATTCAGGCTTTACGGTTGGTCGCCAAAATGTATTTCTCTCGGCAGAAATCAAAAAGATGATTTTTTAACAGGAGAAATCGATGCGGTAAGGCGTTTAACAGGCGGAAGAGCACTTCTGCATGATAATGAAATCACATATTGTTGTGTAGCACCAATTGAATCAATTCCAAACGGCCAAAGTGTAGTAGAGTCATATAAATTTATATCCGGAATTCTAATAGATTTCTTTAAAACATTAGGAGTAGAGCTGGACTTTGGAGAAAACAAACGTGTTTCAACTCACTATGATTATTGCATGTTACTTTCAACAGGTGCCGATGTATGCTATCAAGGCAAGAAAATCATCGGTTCGGCTCAATGTCGGAAAAACGGATATATCATGCAACACGGCTCAATCTTATTTGGATACGATAAAGAGTTACTTGAAAGACTTTTTCACGAAAAAGTCCAAGGAATAACGACCGTTACAGAAATATTGCCTAATTTAAGCAAAGACGAATTTTTAGTAAAAGCCGAAAAGTTTTTAAGGAAGCAAGTGACTAAACGTTAGTGATACATATTCTTTAGCATTACCACTACCATAGTAAATATACTTATAATCAAATTTTTTATCAAGAACATAATCCTGAGGTGCTATAAGATTATAATAATTAGAACCGCCTCTACTAGATGGAACTTGGAAAACACGAGGATTTGTAATAAAATTAGGATGAACAGTACTGAGATATTTATCAAAAAATAGCTGATCATCAATTCTACAACCTTTACTACCTTTAGGAATAGTACAACTTGGTCCTGTCACTTCCGGAGTAGCACCAACACCGGCAATCTTAATAATAGGAGTATATACCAAATCACTAACCGCCGGATATGTTAAAATTATTTCAACAGTTTTTGAATCATCATTATGTACTTGTCTATATCTATTAAATATTAATCCACACAATACATCATCAGGTTTTTTGTATTCTACATTATCAGGTTTGGCATTCTTCAAACATTCAGTTGGAATTTGCTTTTCGCCTTCTCCACAAGATTTATAAGTGAATTTGCCAATATCATCATTCAATGCAGTTGCAATGGTATAAGTATCTATTGAATCATCAGCCTTATTCTTTAAATAAGACTTTCTTGTATCAACATACATAATTCCCTTAGGATCAGCTTGAACAATAGTTCCATCAGCAGCTACCATAAATTTAAATCTGTCAGGATTCTTGCAATTTTCTGAATAAATACAATTCGGTCCTGCATTACCGTTTAAATCAACCCAAATATCAGTTTGGTATTTTGCTTTATGAGATGATTCATCATAAGAATACTCATAAGGAGACACAATCCATTGCATTCCGTCTTGAGTGATAAAAGATACATTGTTTGCAAATGTTGAATCACTATAAGTATATTTATCCGATGAACAATTTGCGTTATCCAAGCTTCCAAAGCTAAAAGCTAACAAATTACATAACTTTACTTTATCTTTAAATTTTTCCCTAAATTTACTGTCACTCGCTTGACTAATCTGAGCCAATAAAGGAATTCTATTGTTAAATAATGGATGCGTTGAACAATCTATATTTTCATTACTGCAAACAGAATATAACTTTGAATTATTTTTTAACCCATCAATAGTGGTAGAAATTGTATCATTAACCTTTAAATATAGAACTTTATTTTGATCCGGAACTAACTTGCTTGCAGCCGGAACTATCAAAGCCGCAACTATACCAATAACGCCAAGTACAATTAACAATTCAGCAAGCGTAAATCCGTTTTTTTTCATCAAGCTCTCCTTAAAAAATTAGTATATCCTATATAATAACATATTTTGCAATGTTTGTTAAGTATTGAACTAACTATGATTTGACTTTATTTCGTCTTTTACAATTTCTTTTTGCTCGTCTTTAATTTTTAATTCTGCCTCGCGAGCCTTAATCATAGCTTGAAGAATTGTATCATCTTGAGCTTGTTTTTTTATATCAGCAAATACTGCTTTCAATTCTTCGTCGCTCAAACCTTTTGGTGCTTTCATACAAACAACAAGTTTTTGTTTTCTGAACGTAAAATACGCAGCAACCATAATTCCCCAAAGCAAAAGTCCTTGGATTAAACCAATTGAAGGTAATGATTCAGTAAATGATGCGCCGAAGTTCCAAAGATGCATGCAAACCCAACCAGGAAATGCGCCGAAACCGGCAACAAGGCAAGTTACGATAAAACCTGCCATAATCAATCCTCTAACTCCGTTTATCTGTATAACGTTAAAATTCTTTTTCATTAATTTTCACCTATCATTTTGAGAAACTCATCTTCATTTAATATTATAACACCTAATTTTTCTGCTTTGTCTAATTTTGAGCCTGCATTTTCGCCTGCGACTACAAAAGAGGTTTTTTTAGAAACAGAAGATGAAGTTTTTCCACCTCTAGCTTTTATTTTATCACCAGCTTCATCTCTTGTCATGCTGCTTAATGTTCCTGTTAAAACAAAAGTTTGACCTGCAAATTCATTAGTTCTGGTTAAAGCAGTATTTTCGAAGCTAAAACCTAGTGATAAAAATTCATCAATTCGTGCTTTGTTTTCAGGATTTCTGAAATACTCATAAACACTTTTTGCGATTTTTTCACCGATACCTTCAATATTTGCTAAATCTTCAACTGATGCATTCATTAAAGCATCCAAATCAGTAAATTCAGAAGTCAAAATATCCGCTGTTTCTTTTCCTACGTGTCTTATAGAAAGAGCCGTTACAAATCTTGAAAGCGGTTGCTTTTTGCTCGCTTGAATAGAATTGAACATATTTGTAGCGGATTTTTCTTTAACCAAATCTAATTTCAAAAAGTCCTCGATTTTAAGTTCGTAAAAATCTACAGGATATTTTACTAAGCCTAAATTAAATAATTGAGCAATTACGGAAGGCCCGATAAAATCAATGTCCATAGCTTCTTTAGAAACCCAATATTCTAATTTTGCCTTTAATACAGAAGGACAATTTTCGTTAGGGCAATAAAGGTTAACTTCTCCCTCTCTTGTTTCAAGCTTAGCATCACACTCAGGACAAGTGTCTGGCGCAACATAAACAGGCAAGCTTAAGTGTTCATCAGAATCCACAACCTTAATTACTTTTGGAATAATTTCTGCTGCTTTTTTAATTAAGACTCTATCACCTACTCTTACATCCAATCTTCTAATTTCATCAAAATTATGTAAACTTGCTCTTGAAACTGTACTACCTGCAAGTAACACAGGCTCTAATACGGCAACCGGAGTAATTGCACCGGTTTTTCCCACTCCAATTTCAATATTTAAAAGTTTTGTTGACATTTCTTCCGGTGGGAATTTAAATGCAGTTGCCCATTTTGGCGCACGAGAAGTAAAACCCAGTTCGCGCTGGCATGCTAAATCGTTTACCTTAATTACAACACCATCGGTTGCATAATCCAAATCAAAACGCTTAGTTTCCCAATCTTTGCAAAATTGAATTGCGCCTTCAATATCTTTAACCAATCTGATATTCGGATTTGTTTTAAAGCCTAATTTCTTGATATATTCAATGCTATCCCAGTGAGTTTTCGGTTCAACTTCCGCTTTTTCAATAATCGCAGTATATGTAAACATTGATAAATCACGTTTCGCAGTGATTGTACTGTCTAATTGTCTTAAAGAGCCTGCTGCCGCATTTCTCGGGTTAGCAAACGGTTTTTCCGATTCTTTATTAAGTTTTTCAAAAGATGAAATTGGCATATAGATTTCACCGCGCACTTCAACATCGGCATTTTCAAATAATTTCAGCGGTATTGCTTTAATTGTCTTTAGGTTTTGTGTAATTTCTTCGCCGATTATGCCGTTTCCGCGAGTAGCACCTTTCACAAATAAACCGTTACGATAAGTTAGAGCAATTGCAAGTCCATCTATTTTAAGCTCACAAACGAGCTCTAAATCCTTGCCGCACTCTTTGGTAACTCTTTCATACCATTTTCTTAGTTCATCATAGTTATAAGTGTTATCAAGACTATATAAACGATATTTGTGCTTAACTTCTTCAAAGCCCGAACTGATTCCGCCGACACGTTGAGTCGGACTGTCGGGAGTAATAAATTCAGGATTGTTTTCTTCAAGAGTTTTAAGTTCGGTAAATAATTCATCATACTCAAAGTCGCTTATCAAAGGATTATCGAGTACATAATAATTGTACGAATATTTATTTAACGCATCTTTTAAAAAATTAATTCTCTCTTGTATCATAAAATCCTCTAATCGTTGCAACCATTATCCAGAAAGTAAATTGGATTTGTGGACGGAAAAATACTGTATCAACAAAGCCATGTAATAAAATGCCTGTAATTGAAACAAGTGCCGTAAGCACGTAAATGTTTTTCAAGTTTTTGATTGCATATTTTATAATAAATGCAACAAAGCCCAAGAACGCCAACAGTGCAAATATTCCGCTTTCAACAGCAGTTTCTAAGTAGATATTGTATGCACTTAATGCATCAAATCCTGTTTTCATATATAAGCCGTAAATTTCTCTAAAGTTTTGATTACCAACGCCAATTCCAAGCAGCCAGTTATCTTTGAACATATCTATGCAGGAATTATACACATTGAATCTGAAAGAATTTGAGCTGTCAGAGCGCATTGCAAAGATAGAAAAAATTCTTGCTCTTAGAGCTGAAACTGACATCATAAAGCAGAAAATCAATGCGCCTGCACTAGCAACGACTGTTGCGAAAAGTTTTTTAAATTTAGGTTCTAAGAATTTATACAAAACAGCAACAAGTAATAAAATTTGGAAGAAATAACCGATATAAGAGCCGCGGCAGCCTGTTAAAATAAGTGCAACAGATGCAAACAGAGCAATCGGAATACCCCATTTTTTAGGTAAAGTTATAAGAGAAGGAATACAAGCAAGCATATAACCGCCAAAAAGATTCGGATTATAAGGTTTTAGCGTGCCATAAACTCTAGTCATAACTTCTTCAGGGTTTAATCTGGAAGTGTCTTGCCAACCTGAAATTTCGTCAACTGCCGCAAAGTTTTGCAAGAATGCAACAACTGTTTCAAATGCTACGCATAGAGCATAAGCCCCAAATATGTATTTGATTTTGTCGCGATTATCTTTAAAATAGTGAACTAGCGAAACATAAAATCCGAGGTACGTAAGAGTTTTAAAAAAGCCTTTTAAACTTAAATACAAAAGCGAAGAACCTGCAACGCTTATTACGACAAACAAAAAATAAATTAACAAAAGCTTATCAGCCCAAGTTAATTCAAATTTTTCGCCTGTTTTTGTAATTAATTTTATTGTTGTTAAAATTATTGCAAATATTGCAAAATAGCCAATATAATCGGATGGCGCAATTGTTGAAGATAGAATTACAAGTAATATATTAGCAAAAATCAGCCAATCAATATTCTGTAAGAAAAAACTTTTATTATATATCGGACTTAGTTTATTTTGAAAAAAAGTTAAAATGTTATTTAAGAACATTTATATTACCCCTTAATAAATGGTAAATTGAAAATGGAAAGTGTAAAATTGTATTTAATTTTCCATTTTCAATTTTCTATTTTCCATTGATATTACCCTACTTGATTATTTGCGCCATCGTCTTTAACGTCTAAATCAGTAGTTACTCTTACATCAGAAATAGTTCCGTTAAACTTGTAGCTTCCGCCTTCTAATGTAACAGGCAAGCCCATTTTAATTTTATTGCCGCCAACAACAGCGCCGTCTTTTGTAATTTTCGCTGTATCGGTAATTGTTACAACGGCATCATAGATTGCAGGCTGTGTTGGGTCTTTAACTAAAATATATTGCTCAACGGCTTTAGAAGATGCAACAGCTGTTTTTCTAGCTTCAGATGAAACATCCAAAACATTAAGTTCTGTATAAGGTACGTTTCTTATTGTAATAAATGTTTTATCATTAGCTTTGATAGGAAAATCTTCACCCGTAACAGTTACACCTCTTAAAAATACTTGAAAAGTAATAGGTGAAGTTGCTTCGATTTGCTTATCAGCTGTTTGTCTAAAGTGTTTTGTTGTCATTACTCCAACTATAAGTGCTATAATTACGCCTAACACAATTAAAATATCTACTAAGTGAAAATTTTTCATATTTTACCTTTCTTTGTTTTTGCCCCTCACCCTAACCCTCTCCCACAAGTGGCGAGGGAACATGCACAAACCTAACGTTCCACTAAATTTCTAATACAATTCTTTCAGGCACAGAATCTAGAATTTCATCAATGCTTGTTGTTGCACAACCAAACTGTTTAACTACAATTCCTGCTGCAATATTTCCGATAATCGCTGCATAAACAGGCTCTGCACCACAAGCCAAAGCTAATGTATAAACAGCTGTAACTGTATCACCTGCACCTGTAACATCAAAAACTTCTGCTTTATTGAATACAGGAATGTGCGTGTATTTGTTATCAGGCTCAACAACAACCATGCCGTCCGCACCGCAAGTAATCAAAATTGCATCCGCTCCTGTTTCTTCTAGCAATTGATTTCCGGCTTTTAAAAAGTCCTCTTTATTTCGCAAATACAAACCAACATACTTTTGAGTGTCAGGAAGATTTGGTGTCATAGAAGTAATTCCTTTATATCTTCCCAAATCTCTTTGTGCGTCAACAATAACTTTTTTGTCAAACTTTTTCGCTGTATCTACAACTGCTTTTATTACATTATCTGTAAGCGTTCCGATATGATAATCAGACAAAATTACAGCATCATGCAAGGGCACAAGTTTTTCAATTTCTGCAATCATTTTTGCTTCCGTTTCTTTAGAAATCGGTGCATTTGTTTGTCTATCAATTCTAACAATTTGTTGAGTAATTGAATGAGAACAAGAACCTGAAATCCTTGTTTTTGTAATTGTTTTTCTGCATTTATCAACTATTAAAGATGAGCAATCAATGTTAGCTTCTTTAAATGCATTTTTTAAATCGTTTGCTTGATAATCATCACCAATGATTCCGATTACGCTAACTTTCCCACCGTTAATTTCTGAAACATTATGTGCTGCGTTAGATGCACCACCTAAAATAAATTTAGTATGTGTATGCTGTAAAATCAAAACCGGAGCTTCTCTTGAAATTCTTTCTGTATCGCCATAAACCATTTCATCAAGCGCTAAATCCCCTACTACGAGAATTTTTGATTCACCGATTTTTTTAATCAAATCTATTAATTTTTCTTTATCCATATTAATCTCTCATTGCCTTAACACGAAATATCATATATAATGTATTTATATCTTACTACAAAAAAGAAATGAGAGTTATACATGGCGGGAAAGAATGTTTTTAATGACAAAGATTCTATGGACATAAGTGAATTAGCTTCGCTTAATGGAGATATTTCGCCAGAATTAATCGAACAATTACAACAAAAATTAACACAAGAAGCGCAAACTTTAAACGGAGAAGAACCAACACCTCCCGCTTTCAATGAAAATGACGATACAACATTGTTTGAAGAAACTCTTCCTCAAAATGTTGACAAACCACTTACAGAAATTCCTCAAGAACAAGAAGAAACAAAATCAGAGACTCCGGAAGCTCCAGATAAAAAGAAAGATCTTAAGCTAGATAAAAACTTTGACGATAATTTTATAAAAAAATACAAAGCTAAATTAAATAAGCAACAAGCAGGAGGGGGTTCTACTGCTCAAGTTGAAGAGAATGAAACTACTATTAGCAATGCAGCTTTTAGCGATTTTCAAACTCCAAAAGATGATATCGAAAAAGTATCTAACGGTAATATTACCGAACGCGCTCTTGATAAAAAACAAAAGGATTACAACGACAGTTTAGATTTTCTTGATGGAAATGTTAAGTATTCTAAATACGTAATCTATATTGACCCGCAGAATGTAGATTTTATTGACAGTTTAACAGTAAAAGAACGCAAAAATTTAATTAATAAAATTCTTCGAGAACAAGATGATATTGCAATTACAAAAAGACGTTTTCAAAAAGGACAAACAATTATTAAACATGCCATAGTTGCAATACTAACTTTTGCAATTTCTATACCTGTAATTTATTATACTATTAACGCATCTTTGGAAGCATCTATTAATAACTATAGACGTTCACAATCAATGTTCCAAACTTTATACAAACAAGGCGGAAAAATTAAATCTGTTCATTAAGCAACGCTTTCTTTACCTAAAATCATGTCAGCAGCAGATAAACCTAATTTATAACCACCGATAGAAGCACAAACAAATCCTAATCCTTTTAAAGTTCCCGGAACGAATTTAATAGATTTATTAAAGAATTTCTTTGTTGCGCAATAATCTTTCATTGCATTTGCTTGTTTTTCAAAAAAAGGAATTTCTTTATACAAGCCGTCTCTATTAACAACTAATTGTTTACCTGATAACTTATATTCACCATTTTTAGCAATTAATTCTTCTTTACCTTCAACAAGTTTATAAATTCCATCTGCCTTTTCTATCATATTTTTCTCATCAAATTTCATAGATTTAGGAATTCCGATAACCCTTTTTGCCAAAGCTTCTGAACCAAACATTGCACCTAATGCACAACCTTCCTCAATTAAAGCTTCATCTTTATTATCAGAAGTTGCAACCTTAAGACCGCTGGTTAAACAAATTAGAGGATTTATATTATCAGCAGTAAAATTCAACACCTTGCTTGCCCCACCAATAATTTTATCAGTTTTAGCTAAATTTTTGATTGATTCTTCTGCACTTAAAATTCCTAAAGAAATAGAACCTTTTGAGTATTTAGCAACATTTGAAACACCTTTTGCAGCATTTAAAACTTGACCACCTGCAATATCCATATTCATAGCGCCCACAAAAGGATTAGAAGAATTTGCAGCACTATTAGCTCTACGAGTAGAAAATATTCCACTTGAGGTTATTGATGGAACAAATGCTGAAATACCTTGAATTGCCATAAATACGTTTACCTTCACTAACTGTTAACACACTACATTAATATAAAGTAGTTTTGTAAAATAAAATTGCGTAAAAAGAAAAATTGTTTACAATTATTTACAAAAAATTTAACTTGATTTAAGAAAACTTCTGATTATAAAAGTAAAAAAAAGTCGGTTTATAAAACCGACTCTGAATTTTCTACAACCTTTTTCTAACCTTATATATTAATAAAGTATATTCACTTATAAAAATTGACTATTTGTTAAGAGATTTTAACATTGTAAATATTTTGTAACAATTACTATATAAAAGTCAATTTTCGTTCTTCAGCTGTTTTATACTTTTAGAAAGAAGTGTTATGAATATACAGCCGATACAATATAATAGTGTATCCATGCAAGGGAAAAAACCTGATAGAGCGTGGGACAAGTTTAAACGTCGAATGGCTCAAAAAGTCATTGACGTCCTTCCTTCGCATACGCAAAAAGAAACTCCGAGAAAACTCGAAGAGTGGAATAAGTTTGACAACTGGGTTTCTAAACCTGCACAAAACCGTGCTATTATGGGCGCAACGGCTATCATAACACAACCGGCTATCGACTACAATAACCACAAAGTTGATAAAGAAACAAGAAGAGTTGCTAGAAATAGAACTATTGCAAAAATTATTGTAGGAACTTGTGTCGGTATCATGGTAAGAGGTTCAGCTTATAAAGCTGTAACAAACATGACCAATATAGCAGGTAAGACTAAATTCAGCAAAGCTCTTTTGCCTAAAAAATCTTTAACAGAAATTGCAAATAACGAAAAGTTCTTAAAGAACTATAGAAGTGCATTATCAAGCTCACTCGCTATACTTGCAATGTGTGTAACCAATTTTGTTCTTGATGCACCACTAACGGTATTGTTAACCAACAAATTGAACGCAAAGAAAGGAGATAAAAAACATGAATAATTCTCCTTTACAAAAAGGCTTACAATGGGTCTACAATAATTTCAAGAAAAATACTGCTACAATGCTTGTTGTAACAGGAACTATCGGTTGGGGTTTATCTTCACTTGCGCAAATTGGAGCTGTAATGTTTAACCCTAAAATTTCGCGCGAGCAAAAGAGTTTCTTAGTTCCGCAAGAGTTTTTGGATGCAGCTGTTAACATTGGTTCGTTCTTTTTAGTAACTCAAGCTACTAAAAAAATCATATCCAAAATGGCTTCTACAGGGAAAATTGCGCCAACTAAGGTTAGAGAATTCTTAAACAAAAATAAAGTTTATGGCGATCAAGTCGGCAAATTATCTTTAGACTTGGATGAAGTTTTGAAAAACGAATCAAAGTTTCCAAAAGACTCCTATTACACATACAAGAATTTTGCTACAACAGTTGGAACCGTTGGTGCAAGTATTTTGTCATCAAATATTATTACTCCTATTCTTAGAAATACAATGGCTTCTGACATTCAGAAAAAATACTTAAACAACCGTCCGCAAAGTTCTGATAGAATGCGTGTTTAAAATGCATTTATTCCCAAGTACTTGGCATTTGCGCCCAATTCTTCTTCTATTCGCAATAATTGGTTATATTTTGCCATTCTATCGCTTCTTGAAATTGAGCCTGTTTTAATTAATCCACAATTGCTTGCAACAGCTAAATCCGCGATAAAGCTGTCTTCTGTTTCTCCGGAACGATGTGAAACGACTGCTTTGTAATTGTTTTCTTGTGCCATTTGTATAGCATCTAATGTTTCCGTAAGTGTTCCAATTTGATTTGGTTTAATCAAAATAGAATTTGCGATTTGTTTTTCTATACCTTGTTTTAAGCGAGATACATTTGTTACAAATAAATCATCACCAACCAATTGACATTTATCACCCAAAGCTTCGGTTAAATTTTGCCAACCGAGCCAATCGTCTTGTGCAATGCCATCTTCTATAGAAATGATAGGATAATCTCTTACTAAATCCGAAAGATATTTTACCATTTCCTCAGACGTTAATCGGATATTTTCACCTTTTAATTCGTATCTGCTAAGAGAGCAAACTCCACTTGAGCATTCGCCTTCTTGATATAATTCAGATGATGCGACATCCAAACACAATTTTACTTTATTTGTATTATATCCTGCTTTTTCTATTGCATGAATAATTAATTCAATTGCTTCTCTTGTAGAATTTAAGTTTGGTGCAAAACCGCCTTCATCACCAACTGTCGTAGAAAATCCTTTGTCGGCAAGAAGTTTTTTTAAAGTATGAAATATTTCAGCACCTGCCTTTAATGCATCAGAATAACTGGCGACACCTACAGGCGCAATCATAAATTCTTGAAAATCTAAATTATTATTCGCATGAGCGCCTCCGTTTAAAATATTCATCATCGGAACCGGTAAAACTCTTGCCGAAATTCCGCCGAGATATTTATATAAAGGAAGCTCATAAAAATCCGCAGCAGCTCTTGCACAAGCAAGAGAAACGCCTAATGTCGCATTTGCGCCTAGTGTAGATTTATTAAAACTTCCGTCCATTTCTAGCATAAGGCTGTCAATTAGCTGTTGATTTGTAGCATCTTCACCTAAAAGATTCGGAGTAATTATTGAATTTATATTATCAATAGCTTTTTGCACTCCTTTTCCAAAAAATTCGGTTTTTATATTATCACGCAACTCTTTTGCTTCATAAATTCCTGTTGAAGCTCCTGAAGGAACAGAGGCTCTTCCAAATGAGCCATCAATAAGTTTTACATCAACTTCTAACGTTGGATTTCCTCTCGAATCCAGAATTTGTCTGGCTTTTATATCATCAATTTCGCACATAGTTACTCCTTTATTGTAAAAACAGAGTATAAGAGTTTGTTAATTGACTCTATTCTCCAAGTAGGCATAATTCTATCTTCAAAAAAAAATACGAATTTTAGAAATTGGAAAATACATTAGCGACAAATTTTTTAATCGTTCTATACTGGTAATATAAAGGAATTAAGAAGTTTAAATTATAGTATAGGGGTATGATATGAGCAAAAAATGTAATAACCAGCTATTGACATTTTACAATGAAACATTTAACGAACTTTACAAAATAGACACACTTGTTCAACTGACTCGAACGAATTGCGAAAATATTGAATTTAGCGGACAATATTATGGAGTACCTCGAGAAATAGCAGCACACTTGAGTGCAGAAAGAAATAACTACATAAATGTATTGTCAATTCTTTCCGAACGCATTGCTGAGATTATAAATAAAAGCATTTTAATAGAAGATGAAATTCTCTCTATAGCAGAACACCAACGATTGCAGCTGACAGATAACAGCTCAAAGTTCCGCATATAAGAGCTCTTAGACCTAAT
>CAKVND010000009.1 GCA_934777245.1 uncultured Candidatus Melainabacteria bacterium
ATTCAGGTATTGACGAAGCTAATATTGACCCATACAGAATTGGTGTTTTAGTAAGTTCTGCAGCTGGTGGTTTCAAAACTTTTGAAAAGAACCACATGGCTATGATTAATAAAGGACCTACAAAAGGTTCTCCATTCACAGTTCCTATGTTAATCGTTGATATGGCATCAGGTCGTGTATCTATGAAACATGGTTACAAAGGTGTAAACAAAGCTGTTGTTTCTGCTTGTGCTACAGGATCTCACTCAATCGGTGACGCATTCAGAACAATTCAATACGGCGATGCGGATGTTATGGTAGCTGGCGGTTGCGAAGCTACAATCACAACTTTGGGTATCGGTGCATTCACAGCAGCTAGAACTCTTTCTAAGAGAAATGACGAACCTACAAAAGCTTCAAGACCTTATGATAAAGATAGAGATGGTTTTGTAATGGGTGAAGGCGCAGGCGTAGTTGTTCTTGAAGAATATGAACACGCAAAAGCTCGTGGTGCTAAGATTTATGCAGAAATCGTTGGTTATGGTCAATCCGCTGATGCTTATGATATGGTTGCTCCGGATCCGGACGGTAACGGTGCAATTAAGGCTATGGAATTAGCTCTTGCTGATGCAGGTATGAAACCTGAAGATATTGATTACATCAATCCACACGGAACAAGTACAGGTTTAGGTGATGTAGCTGAATCTCAAGCTATTGCTAAGATTTTTGGCGACAAAGAAAAAAATCCAAACTTGTTAGTAAGTTCAACAAAGAGCATGCATGGTCATATGTTGGGCGCAACTGGTGCTGTTGAAGGTATCGTTTGTGTTAAAACTATTACAGACGGTAAAGTTCCTCCAACAATCAATCTTGATAACCAAGACGAACATGTTGCTAATCTTGATTATGTTCCACATAAAGCAAGAGAAAAGAAGGTTCATGCCGCACTTTCAAATTCATTCGGATTTGGTGGTCACAACGCAACTTTGGTTTTCAAAGAAGTGTAATTTTAACTTAATAATATAAACTGAAACCCTAAAACTAGACAAAGTAAAAAAGGGTGATTAAAAAATAATCAATAAAATGACTTCTGTATTGTACAGGAGTCATTTTATTTCTGCTACATTAATGCTTCTCATTTATTATATTATTTTCTTTTAATAACATTCTATATTCTAGGTTAGTATAATAAAGGCCTTAATCCAGACGTAATAACACAATTAAGATACCATGAACTTATTATTAACAAAGGCCTAACGTCTATATTTATGCTAAAATTAGTGTGTAAAAAAGTGTTTTATCTAACGAGGGTTAATATGGCAGAGAAGAATAGTGCAAATATCGGTTTTGAAGAACAATTATGGAAGGCAGCTTGTGTATTATGGGGACATATTCCTGCTGCAGAATATCGAAAAGTTATTGTGGGTTTAATTTTTCTAAGATATATATCAAGTGTTTTTGATAAAAAGTACCAACAACTTGTAGCAGAAGGCGACGGCTTTGAAAACGATAAAGATGAATATACTGCCGAAAATATCTTCTTTGTTCCAGAAGAAGCTCGTTGGACAAAAATCTCAGAAAACGCACATACTCCTGAAATCGGAAAAATAATTGATGATGCTATGGTTGCGATTGAAAGAGAAAATAAGTCTTTAAAAGGCGTTTTGCCTAAAAACTACGGTTCAGCTGATTTGGATAAAAGAGTTTTGGGTGAAGTTGTTGATTTGTTTACAAATAATATCAAGATGGATGATACAGAAGAAAGTAAGGACTTGTTAGGACGGACTTATGAATATTGTATTGCACAATTTGCTGCTTATGAAGGTACAAAGGGCGGAGAATTTTATACTCCACAAAGTATCGTAAAAACTCTTGTTGAAATCCTTAAACCGTTTGAAAATTGTAGAGTTTATGACCCTTGTTGCGGATCCGGTGGAATGTTTGTTCAATCTGTAAAATTCTTGCAAGCACACAGCGGAAATCGTGATAGAATTTCGGTTTATGGTCAAGAATCTAACGCTGATACTTGGAAAATGGCAAAAATGAATATGGCAATTCGTGGTATCGATGCAGATTTTGGACCATCACAAGCTGATACATTTTTTAATGATTTGCATCCGACATTGAAAGCAGATTTTATTATGGCAAATCCTCCATTTAATCTTTCAAATTGGGGGCAAGATAAACTTCAAGATGATGTACGTTGGAAATATGGAGTTCCACCAGCTGGAAATGCGAACTTTGCGTGGATACAACACATGATTCATCATCTTGCAGCCAATGGTAAAATTGGCTTGGTTCTAGCTAATGGTGCATTGTCCAGTCAAACAAGCGGTGAAGGTGAAATCAGAAAAAGAATTATTGAAGATGATTTGATTGAAGGTATTGTTGCACTGCCTACTCAATTATTTTATAGCGTAACAATTCCTGTAACTCTGTGGTTTATTTCAAAAAATAAAAAACAAAAAGGTAAAACTTTGTTTATTGATGCTCGTAAAATGGGCTATATGGTAGATAGAAAACATAGAGATTTTACAGATGAAGACATTAAAAAACTATCTGATACTTTTACTAAATTCCAAGAAGGAACATTGGAAAATGTAAAAGGATTCTGTGCCGTAATATCAACAGAAGATATTGCAAAACAAGATTATATCCTAACCCCAGGGCGTTATGTCGGAATTGAAGAGCAAGAAGATGATGGCGAACCTTTTGAAGATAAGATGAAAAGATTAACTTCTGAACTTTCTGAAATGTTCACTAAATCAAATGAGTTGCAAGACGAAATCAAGAAGAACTTAGCAGCGATTGGATTTGAAGTGAAGTAGTTTTTTAAGGATTAGAAAATGGATAAAAATGAAATAATAATATATCAAACAGAAGATAATAATGTAGATATAAGTGTTAAGTTAGAAAATGATACAATTTGGCTAACGCAAGATGCTATTTGTGCATTGTTTGAATCAAGTAAAGCAAATATATCTGAGCATATTTCAAATATTTATAAAGAAGGAGAATTGGAAAAAGATTCAACTGTTCGGAAAATCCGAACAGTTCAAAAAGAAGGTAATAGAAATGTTACTAGAGAACGAATTCATTATAATTTAGACCTAATTTTATCTGTTGGTTATAGAGTTAAGTCCAAAACAGCTACCAAATTTAGAATTTGGGCAACAAATATATTAAAAGAATATATTTTAAAAAATAATACAATGGCAAAAAATCAAATTGCAGAAGAAAAATTAAAAATGCTTCAAAATACAATTACATTGTGTTCAAGGAGTATTGAATATCAGGCTGAAAATTTACAGTCAGCTATTCTCTTAGCGCAACTTCTTGATAACTTTGCACATGGGCTTGATTTGTTGGATAACTTTGACCATAAAACTTTGGATTCTAAAGGGCAAACAGAAAGAGAAGCTGTAAGAGTAACAGAAGAAGAATTTTTGCAAGTTATTGATAAAATGAAATCAGAATTCGCAAGTGATGTGTTTGCTAATCCAAAAGATGGTAGTTTTGCAAGTTCTGTTAATCAGATTTACCAAACATTTGATGGGCAAGAATTGTATCCTACATTAGAAGAAAAAGCTGCAATGCTTTTATATTTGATAACCAAAAACCATTCTTTTTCAGACGGTAATAAACGTATTGCGGCAAGTTGTTTCTTGTATTTTATGGATAGAAACAGAATTTTGTATAAAAACGGAACTCCGATTATTGATAATGCAACCTTGTTTTCTATGACATTACTAATCGCTGAAAGTAACCCAGCAGAGATGGAAACAATAAAAGATGTTGTAGTTAGCGTGTTGAATGTTTCGTAACCATTTGCGTAAGTATAACAATTCGGGATAAAATAAACAAAACAAGATTTCTTAGGAGAAAATTCATTATGAATTATAAAAAATTAGATATAACAAACTTGAGAAATTGTATTGATTCTTTGAGAGAATGTATAGAAGCGTATAATACAATTACAAACGAACAAATGCGAGGATTTATCGAAGATTCTTGTGTAAAAAGATTTGAATTTACTGTTGAAACATCTTGGAAAACTATGAAGAAATATTTGAAAGAAGTTTACGGTAAAGAAGACAAAGAATTAACTATGAATAATATTTTCAGATTAATGCAAGGCTATGGATTTATAAAATCTTGGGAAACTTAGCGTGAATATTACGATAGACGAAATGACACAAGCCACGAATATAATAGAGAAAAAGCAATGAACATATTAAAGTCAATGAATGGTTTGTTAGAAGATGCTAATTATTTTTATGCAGAATTAGAAAAGGAACTAAACAAGTAAATGGAACTTGGAATTACAGAAAAAGAACATAATATAATTTTGAATATTCTGCAAGAATATTTTGATAAATATGCTTTTTATTATTATGGCTCAAGAATTAAAGGTACATTTAATAAAACTTCTGACTTGGATATTTTGATTAAAGGTAATCAAGAAATGCCATTAAGAGATTTGGTTGAATTAAAAGAAAAATTTGATGAAAGCAAATTGCCATATATAGTGAATTTCGCTGACTACAATAGCATTGACGAAAATTTTTATAACTTGATAAAAGATGATTTGGTGTTGGTGGAAGGGTTTGAAGTGTTGGATGGGAGGAGTAGATGAATTTTTTAAAAAAAATAATACCTACAAAAAATAAAACATCAATTAATATAAATTATGATAGTCCAGAATTTTATGCTGGAATGTGTTCTGTGTATGAAAATAAAGGTGGTTTTATAGATGTATTTTTTAAATATTTTCAGAAAAATTCTCAAATAAAAAAACAGAATAATTATTTCATAAAAATAAATATGGACTCACATTATTTAACAGACAATGATTTTATAGATTTGACAACAAACTTTAAAATCATTGTTGAAAACTTTTGTGATTTTTTTGAAATTGATGTAAAAGATCTTGAACTAACAATTTTATCTGCAACACAAGGTTGTTTTAATATTAATTTTGGTATTAATATTTGTAATAATAATTTTAGCTTGATTAATTTACCTGATGCGAAAAAAAAATTAATGTTGCCAATAATTGAATATTTAACACAAAAAAAGATTGGAGAATATGAGAATTTTATAAGTCTATTTAAAGATTGTATAAGTGGATATTTAGCAAAGCGAATAGATCAAAATATTAGTCAACTAAAATATATTGATATAAAAAAATCAAATGAAGCAAAAAAAATAATTATAAAAACTCTTCAAAAACAACCAAATCTAGATTCGGTATCATTTAATGGAGAAATAGTACTTGCTTCTGAAATGGATGTGTTGTTATGAATTTTGATTTTGCTAATTTTTTAACTACAATTTCTGCAACAGGTTTTGGTGCTTGGGGTGCTTATCTATTTAGTCTAAAACAAGAAGAAAAAAGACAAAAAGAAGCTGAGAAATCACAACTTGTACAATTATTTTATGATTTAAATATATTATCAAAGTATATTTATCGCTATGGTACAAATGTAAAAAAACTTGCTCAAAGCATTTGTAATGGTACCAGTCCGTATAATACTCCTATTGCTATGGATTCGGAGACTATTGATATTGAAAAGTTGGGTTTTATAACTTTAAAATCTAATAAGATGTATGAAATATTATCGCATACAAGAATGGAAATTTTAACAATCTTTGAACAAGGAATAATATACAACGAGGCTGTTATTAAAAAGAAAAAAGATACAATTACGCAGTTAGTAACGATTTGTATTTTATTTCCGAAACTAGTTACAATGATATACGTGTGTTTAATTAATATTAATTCAATGCTAATTAAATATTACAATGTAGAGAATCTAATAAAAGATAATATTTTAAATACAATGACTGAAATATTAGAAGTTATAGAAAATGCAAAAAAAGAGTATAACAACGTAATAAACAATGAAGAACTTATTTGTTTTTATACAGGAAAACCTTATACACAAGAACAAAAAGACGGCGAAAGAGAAGATTTAGAATATATAGAATATGTTTTAAATGATTGGATACTTGATTTTGAATTAAAAAATTCTGGTTTAAAAAGTATTCTAAATTATATAAAAAAGATAATATTAAAAAATCGAAAAATGGAGGAAGAACATGACCTCTGATTGGAAAGAATATACGTTAGAACAAATATCAACAATTTTGGGAGATGGTTTACATGGAACTCCTAAATATTCAATTAATGGCAAATATGCTTTTATTAATGGAAATAATTTGTCTAATGGAAAAATAATTATTAAATCAGATACAAAGCGAGTAGATAAATGTGAATATGAAAAATATAAGAAAGACCTAAATAATAGAACATTATTAGTTTCTATAAATGGTACATTGGGAAACATTGCAGAATATAATGAAGAAAAAATTATATTAGGGAAAAGTGCTTGTTATTTTAATGTTAAAGAGGATATTGATAAATATTTTATTAAATATATTTTATTGTCAAAAACATTTCAAGATTATCTAAATAATCAAGCAACAGGTACAACTATAAAAAATATCTCATTGAAACAGATGAGAGAGTATAATTTCTTATTGCCACCACTTGAAACTCAACAAAAAATAGCAAGGGTTTTGAGTGCGATTGATGATAAAATTGAATTAAATAATTCAATAAATAATAATTTAGAACAACAAATTTTTACAATCTTTGATAATATATTCCCAAATGTAAGAGATGGTGAAAACACAATTTCAAATTATTTTTCACCCAAAAGAGGTAAAAATTTATTATCGAAAAACGCTATATTGGGAGATGTTCCAGTTATAGCAGGAGGATTGAACCCAGCAACATATCATAATGTTGCAAATACAAATGCTCCTGTAATTACAATTTCCGCCTCTGGAGCAAATGCAGGTTTTGTAAATTTATGGCATATACCAGTTTGGTCTTCAGATTCTTCTTATATAGATAATACAATAACTTCAAATATATATTTTTGGTACGTTATGTTAAAGAAAAGGCAACAAGAAATTTTTGATTCTCAAACTGGTTCTGCACAACCACACATTTATCCTCAGCATATTGAAGGAATGACGGTGTCAGATATTGATATGAATTTAGTAAATGATTTTAATAATAATATTACTCCGTTATTTATAAATATAGGGAAAAATATAAAAGAAAATCAAAAACTTATTCAACTTCGTGATACACTTTTACCAAAACTTATGAGTGGTGAAATTGATGTTTCTAATGTGGATATTTCTGCTGATAATTTATTGTAAAGTTGTTTCTATTTTGTAAAAACTAAGATATAATAAATTTAGTACTGGAGAATATGAATGTTATTAACGAGAATAAAACAATGGTTTAGTTTTATTTTTTATAAATTTTTAGATATTATTGGTTGGTCTAAAATAGTGTTTCAAATGTTATCTGGTGTATATGGTTCATTTTCTGCATTAGATTTAACAAAAGTTTTGATTAGCAAGCATCCTGCGGTCTCTTTTTTACATTGGATTTTATGTTCACATCCTTTAAAAATTTTTCTTGTACTTCAAGTTATTTTATGTTTTATAGCTGTGGCAGAAAAGTGTGCAATTGGTTCATATACAAAATTAAAGCAGGAATTAAATAAAAAGGAAGAAAAACTAGAAATTTTAAATAATAATATAAGAGAACTTTTTGATGGTTTGTTGATGTCTTTTGCAAATGCAGAATTAGAATTTGGAACGCATGAGCAAAATCAAGAAAGAATTTCGTTATATTTTGCAAAAAAAGATCAAAAACACAATATTGACTATTTATATCCAATAGGAAGATATTCAAGTAATCAAGCATTTAGGAATACTCGTCGTAGTAAATATAGCATAAATAAGGGGTGCATAGGGAAAGCATACCAAAACGACTTTTGTTATAATGGTAATGTTACAAGAGAAGAATGCTTAAATGACTATTTATATACGGAAGAAGAATATAATGCAATGCGTATGAAGTCAAAAACAATTGCCGCTATTTCAATAAAAGATGAGTCAAATAGAGTTATTGGTGTTTTGGTTGCAGAATCTCAAGAAAAATCGTGGTTATCTGGAACTATTAAAAGAAAATTGGAGAAACAAGTAAAATATTATGCTAAAATTTGTACTACTCTAAATAATTATATAAATGATAAAGTAGAAATTATAAAAAAAGGAGATATGCCATGGTAGAATTAATTGACATTATATCCTATATTTTAAAATATTATCCACATAAAAATGAATTATCGAATGCACGTTTAACTAAAATGATATATTTGATTGATTGGCGTTCTGCTTTTGATTATGGAGAGACTATTACGAATATAAATTGGTATTTTGATAATTACGGACCTTTTGTTCATGATATAGAAGATACAATTAATGATAATTTAGATATAATTCAACCGATATATACAAATACGATATATGGTACTAAAAAGAAATTATTTGTATTAAAAAATGATAATATATGTATAGACAATGTTTCAGAAAATGTACAGAAAATAATTGATACAATTATTGAAAAAACCAAAGGAATGTATTGGCAACAATTCATCAATTTTGTATATTCAACATACCCTATTATTACATCTGAACGATATACATACTTAAATTTATTGCAAAAAGCTATTCAATATAAAGAAGAACTTTCTGAAGAAGGAGATTAAATGCAAGGTCTAACAGAAGCTGCTTATGAAAATTCAGTAATAGAATTATTCCGACACATGGGCTACACGCATGTGTATGGTCCTGATATTGAAAATCGTGATTTTTATTCTCCTTTGTATTTAGATATTTTAGAAGATTCTATTTATCGCATCAATCCCAATGTTCCCAAATCTGCTATTCAAGAGGCTCTATTCAAAATTAAAAATTTTGATAACGGCGAATTGTTACAACAAAACAAAATTTTTATGGATTATCTACAAAATGGGATAACTGTCAGGTATTTAGAAAATAGCGAGCAACGTTCAACTATTGTTTATTTAATCGATTACAAAAATGTTGAAAATAATTCATTTATTGTTGCGAACCAGTGGACTTTTGTTGAAAACTCTGAAAAAAGACCTGATGTATTGTTGTTTATTAACGGTTTACCGCTCGTTCTTTTTGAACTCAAATCTCCATCACGCAAAGAAACAGATTCTTCTCAAGCGTATAGACAAATTAAAAACTATATGAAAGAAATTCCTTCTATGTTTATATACAACGCAATTTGCGTTATGTCTGATTTATTGATTTCTAAAGCCGGAACAATTACATCTGATGAAACTCGTTATATGGAATGGAAAACCAAAGATGGCGTTTATGAAAACAAATTACATGCACAGTTTGATACTTTTATTGAAGGAATTTTTCAAAAAGAAAGATTTTTAGACATCTTAAAAAACTTTATTTGTTTCAACAATGATGGACCAAATACCTTTAAAATTCTTGCCGGCTATCACCAATATTTTGCAGTTAAAAAAGCTATTGAATCAACAAAACGCGCAACACAAACTGACGGAAAAGGTGGTGTATTCTGGCACACACAAGGTAGCGGGAAATCTTTATCAATGGTATTTTATGCACACCTTTTGCAAGAAGCTTTGAATAGTCCGACAGTTGTGGTTATTACCGATAGAAATGATTTAGACAACCAGTTATATTCCCAGTTTTCAAGGTGTCAGGAATTTTTGCGACAAACTCCAATTCAAGCACAATCAAGAGAAAACTTAAAAGAACTTCTTGATGGCAGAGAGGCAAACGGCATTATTTTTACCACAATGCAAAAGTTTGAAGAATCTGCAGAGCCATTATCTACCAGACGAAACATTGTAGTTATGGCAGACGAGGCTCACAGGGGACAATACGGGCTAACAGAAAAAATTGATTCTAAAACAGGTAAAATTAAAACAGGTACGGCTCGAGTTATAAGAGATAGTTTGCCAAATGCAACATATATCGGTTTTACTGGAACTCCAATTTCTTCAAAAGACAAAAACACAAGAGAAGTTTTTGGTGATTATATTGATATCTATGATATGACACAAGCTGTTGAAGACGGTGCAACTCGTCCTGTTTATTATGAAAGCAGAGTTGTAAAACTTCAACTTGACCCTGCGACACTTGCTCTTATTGATAAAGAATATGACAAAATGGCACAAAATGCTGATGAAGAAGTTGTTGAACAAAGCAAACGAGAATTAAGCCAAATGGAAACCGTTTTGGGTGATGATAGCACAATTAATTCTTTGGTTGACGATATTCTGAACCATTACGAAAACAACAGAGAAAATCTTTTGACAGGTAAAGCAATGATTGTTGCTTATTCTCGACCTATTGCCATGAAAATTTATAATAGAATTCTTGAACTAAGACCAAGTTGGGGCGAAAAGAACAAAGAAAAAATTGCCGTTGTAATGACATCAAACAACAATGATCCTGAAGAATGGCGTGATATTATTGGGAACAAAGCGTATAAGGCAGAGCTTGCAAAAAGATTTAAAGATAACAATGATACATTAAAAATTGCTATCGTTGTTGATATGTGGCTAACGGGTTTTGATGTTCCATCACTTGCTACAATGTATGTTTACAAACCAATGAGCGGACATAATTTGATGCAGGCAATCGCTCGTGTAAATCGAGTATTTAAGGATAAAGAAGGTGGATTGGTTGTTGATTATGTAGGAATTGCAACAGCTCTAAAACGAGCAATGAATGATTACACTGCAAGAGATAGAAAAGCGTACGGAAATCCTGATATATCTCAAATTGCATATCCTAAATTCATTGAAAAATTAGAAGTTTGTCAAGATTTGTTCCATGGCTATGATTTTTCTAAATTTACAACAGGTAGTGATTT
This sequence comes from uncultured Candidatus Melainabacteria bacterium, assembly GCA_934777245.1. Next base: position 10,799 of record CAKVND010000009.1, read on the forward strand.
AGACAGAGCAAAAACTATTAGTGGTGCAGTCAACTTTATTATTGCTCCAAGTATGCAGGATAGAAAAGAATCTTTCCAAAAAGAAGCATTATTATTGCATCAAGCATTGTCTTTATGTTCTTCAATAGTCGATGAAAAAGACAGAATTTTGGCTGCATTTTTTGAATCTGTAAGAGTGTTATTAAATAGATTATTGAATACAGGTATTGATAAAAAAATATCACTTCCTGAAATGAACGCAAGAATAAATGAACTATTAAAACAAAGCATAAAAAGTGATGGCGTAATAAATTTATTTTCTGATATAAAAGAAGAGTTTTCATTATTTGATACAAAATTTTTAGATGAAATTTCAAAAATGAAAGAAAAAAATCTTGCAGTTGAAATATTAAAGAAACTACTCGCAGAACAAGTTTCATGTTATAAACGAACGAATTTTGTAAAATCAGAAAAATTTAGTGAACTTATTCAAGCCGTAATGAACAAATATATAAATGGTTTAATTACAAATGCTGAAGTTATTGAAGAACTTTTGAAAATTGCAAAACAAATTAAAGAAGGCTCACAACCTATTGGGGATTTGAATGATGAAGAAATCGCATTTTATGATGCATTGACTAAACCTCAAGCCGTAAAAGATTTTTATAAAAACGAAGAATTGATAAATATGACAAAAGAACTAACCGATTCTTTAAGACGAAACAAAACTATTGACTGGCAAAAGAAAGAATCTGCCAGGGCAAATATGAGAAGAATTATTAAAAGACTTCTAAAGAAATACAATTATCCGCCGGAAGAAGCGCAAGACGCGTTACAAACAGTAATGACTCAATGCGAACTTTGGACAGATAATTTAATGATTGTATAAGAAAAAATCTTAATCAAAGATTTAACAAATTTTAAAATAGATAGCAAAATACTCTACGGATACATTAAAATAAACTAAGTACACGTATTTTAACAAAATTTTCTCGATTGATTACAACTATTTTATTCATTCAGATTCGTTTTTTTAAACTCTCCCATAACAGTCTTCGTAACGAATAATATCATCTTCTGAAAGATAATCACCCTTTTGTATTTCTATAATTTTCAATTCATCATCATATGGATTTTGTAATGAATGTTTGACACCTAGTGGAATATCAATACTATCACCAGCATAAACTTTATACTCTTGCCCATCTTTTAACACTAAAGCAGTACCTTCAAGCACTACCCAGTGTTCAGAACGATGATTATGAGATTGAATTGATAATTTATGTTTTGGCATAACACAAATTGTTTTAGTTAAATATCCATCGCCACTATTCATACAAGTATAATATCCCCAAGGTCTAAAAACCGTTTTATGAAGTTTTATTGTATCAGATTCTTTTGCTTTTAGTTTTTCATATAGTTTTTTGACATTTTGCGATTCATCAAGTTTACAAGCCATAATTGCATCTTCTGTTTCGACAAGAATAATGTTTTCTAAGCTAGAAACAGCAACAACTTCTTTTTGTGAATAAATAAACGAATTTCTCACATTATCTACAACTACTTTCCCTGTCAAAACATTACCATTTTCATCTTTTTCTTTAACATTATACAAAGATTGCCAAGAACCCAAATCATTCCAATCAGATTGCAATTCTACAAGAGCAATTTTATCAGACTTTTCCATAATTGCATAATCAATTGATATTGATGGCATTTTCTCGTATATTGAATAATCAATTTGAGTTGATTTTGAAAAATCTAACTCTTTCAAAGATTTATAAATATTAGGAGTATAGGTTTTGAACTCATTTAAGAATGTGGAAATTTTACCCATAAAAATTCCACCATTCCAATAATACTTTCCACTATCCAAATACTTTTGAGCAGTTTCTAAATTAGGTTTTTCTACAAATTTTTCAACCATATAACCTACAGATAACGGTTGTTCAGTTTTAATATACCCATAGCCAGTTTCGGGGTAAGTTGGTTTAATCCCAAATGTAACAATATAACCTTGTTCTGCAAGTTTTTTCCCTTCATTCACTGTTTGAGTAAAAGCTACTATATCTTTTATCAAATGATCAGATGGTACAATTAGAACAATATCTTCACTACAACCCTGTTGAATAAAATATTGTAAAGTTGAAGCAATTGCAGGTGCAGTATTTTTACCAAACGGTTCCCCAATTACAACATTTAAATTATCAATTTTATTTAACTGTAATTTAATATTAGAATAATGCTTTATATTTGTAATCGTGACTATATCAGCTGGTTTTGAAAAAACACTCAAACGTTTAAAAGTTTTTTGCAAAAGACTTTCATCTTTTTCAAATGCTAACAATTGTTTTGGATATTCATCTCTGGATAATGGCCACAATCTACTTCCACTACCACCTGCTAAAATTATTGATTTCATTTATACTCCTTAATATAATACATTATAAAATGTTTCTATCCATTCTCTCGCTTTTCCTCTAGTATATAAAACCTTTTGTTGTGTTATTTGTTTCTTCTTTTTTCTAAAATATTTAGTAATAAATTTCAAAAATAAAAAATATTCTAATTTTCCCGTAATAAATCTAATATATTTTTTTATACATTTTTTAATGCTAAAAGCATTAAATACAGAATCCTTAATCTTTTTATTTTTACAAAAAAATTTAATTTTAAGTAATAATAAAATTGAAGGATTCATACTATGTAATTCATTCCACAATTCTTCACCTGAAATAAATTTGGAATCAAAATGCATTTGAAGAATATTTTTTATTTCAGAAATATATTGAATAGGATCTGATTGAGAATATCCACCTGGACGTAATACTGTAAGTACATCCTTTACTTTACCTCCTTGAACATTTTCTTTTTTTAATAATCTCATGAAAAAATCATAATCACCAACCATAGGGTATTTTTCATTTAAATATACTTCTGTGCCTAATATCTCTTTTTTAAATATACAAGCATTAATTAGAAAAGGATGTCTCCAAGCAAAATCTTTATCATTTGATAACCAAATTTCTCGATTAAGCCACCAAGTATCTGAATATATATAATCATAATTAAATTGAATAATCTTATCCATTAATTTAGAAATAGAAAATTTATTAGTATAAAAGTCGTCATCACACATTAAAGTTATATACTCTCCTGTGGCCAAAGAAAAACCATAATTTGTTGCCTCGTTTAAATTTTTATCTTTTTTAGAAACAAATTTTATTTCTTTTTTTGCATATTTATTTATAATATTTCGTATAAATTCTATGGAGCCGTCATTAGATTCACCATCTACTATTATATGTTCTATATAAGGATAATCTTGTTCATGAATACTCCTAAACATCTCATAAAAATAGCTTTTTTGATTTTTACTTACTAAATTATATGTAGCTGTAATTATTGACACTTTTTTATTACACATGTTGTAACACCTTTTTCAAATAATCTAATTTGTCCTTAATATCAAACTGATGATTTCCTACAAAAAAGCCATTTCTATCAATATAATCTGCATTTAAAAGATTACCTTGAATTTCATAATCAAACCATTTAACAACTTCTTTCCTTGCAAAATTCCCAGCTACTATTGGACGAGTGTCAATATTAGCTTCTGTTAAAGCATTTATTACATTTTCTCTTCTTATACCTGATTTTTCGTCTATTAAAAACGAAAATCCGAACCAACTTGAAGATTCAATTTCTTTTTGAATAATAAATCTTTCATCATTTTGGAAAAGTTTTTGAAAATATTTTGCATTTTCTCTTCTATGTTTTAAAAATTCAGGTAATTTCTTTAGCTGTTCAATTCCTATTGCACCCATCATTTCAATTGGTCTAACATTATAGCCGGGAAGAATGAATCTAAAACTTTCATCAAAAAGATTTTTTGATTTTACACATAATCTATTTTCATCTGGTAAATGTCTTGTCCAGCCATGAGAACGAATAGAAAGTAAGATATGGTATAACTCTTCATCATCAGTACCAATAAGTCCACCTTCCATTGTAGCCATGTGATGAGAAAAGAAAGTTGAATAGGTTCCCATCAAACCTATTGAACCTAATTGTTTTCCTTTATAAATACCTCCCAATGATTCGCAATTATCCTCCAAGAGATAAATATTTTTATTTTTTATTAAATTTTTAATTACGTCATAATCATTCGGATTACCCAATAAGTTAACTGCAAAAATTAGTCTTGTTTTGTCTGTAATAGCTTTTTCTAATTCTTTTAAGTCAAAATTTAAAGTGTATTTATCTACATCTACAAATTTTAATTTAAGACCATATTGACACAAAGGATAATATGTAGTTGCCCAAGAAACAGCAGGCACAATTACTTCATCTCCGCGTTTAAGAGGGTTCTCACTTTTAAAAAACATTGCCGCAATTGCTAATAAATTGGCACTAGAGCCGGAATTTACCATAACACAATATTTATTATCAGTAAATCTTGCGAAATCTGTTTCAAATTGCTTAACATCATCACCCATTGTGTAATTATTCTTTTTTATAACATTTTGAATTGCTTCAATTTCTTTTTCATCCCAAGAAGTGCTTGCTAATTCATATCTCATTTTATTCTCCTTTATATTCATTCAAAAAATAATCGTAAGTTGCTTTTATACCTTCTTCCAAAGAATATTGGCATTTAAAACCTAATTCTTTTTGTTTTCCTATATTTAATAATTTTTGTTTTATACCAGAAGGCTTTGATAAATCATGTTTAAATTCACCTTTATATCCAACGATTTTAGCAACTACATCATAATATTCATTAATTGAATAGTCATATCCCAAACCAATATTGAGAACAGTAGGAATTTTTTCAAAATTTTGTAAAACATCTACAACTATATGCCCAAAATCTGCAGCATACATAAATTCCCTTCGTGATAGACCATCACCCCAAATATCAACACAGGAAACATTGTTAACTTTTGCATCATACAATTTTCTAATAATTGCAGGTATCAAATGTGAATTCTTCGGTGAAAATTTATCATGTCGTCCGTACAAATTGCATGGTATTAATGTTTTATAATGAAATCCTTCAAATTGATTAGTTATATATTCACACATTCTTAAAATTGCCGTTTTAGCAATAGCATATCCTTCATTTGTGCGTTCAAACGGTCCTGTTAATATCATATCTTCTTCTAATGGAGTTGAAATATTGCAAGGATATGAACAGGAACTTGAAAGGTTTAGTAAATTTTTTATTCCGATTTCTTTTGCAGCTCTAACAATATTGATTCCCATAATTGTATTATTTATAAAAAATCCGTATGGATCTTTCATATTCGCTTGAATACCACCGACTTGTCCTGCTGTATGTATTATAAAATCTGGTTTTTCTTTACTTATAAAAGCAAAAACCGAATTATAATCCATTAAATCTAACTCACTATGTTTCGGAGCAACTATTGAACAATTTGAAATATAAGAATTTTCAATAATATTTCTACCGACAAGTCCGCTTCCACCTGTTATATAAATTTTTGTTCCTTTGTGAAACATTTAAACCTCCTGCGGGATTAGAACTTTATATCCATGTTCTTTCAAAGTTTTTTCTTTTTTCGCTAACTCTAAATCAGATTTTACCATATCTTTGACAAGCATTCTTAAATCATATTCAGGCTGCCAACCTAACTCTCGCCTTGCCTTTGAACTATCGCCAAGCAATAAATCAACTTCTGCAGGTCTAAAGTACCTAGGATCAACTTCTATTAACGTTTTTCCGGTAGCAGTATCAATACCTTTTTCATTAATACCCTCACCTATAAATTCAATATCTATACCCAATTCTTCAAATGTCATTTTGCAAAAATCTCTAATTGAAGTAGTAGTGCCAGTTGCTAATACATAATCTTGAGGCTTATCTTGTTGCATAATTTGCCACATACCTCTTACGTAATCTTTAGCATGTCCCCAATCACGTTTTGCATTTAAATTACCCAAATATATTTTATCTTGTAGTCCGAGTTTAATTTTAGACGCAGCCATTGTAATTTTTCTTGTAACAAAAGTTTCTCCTCTTCTTGGAGATTCGTGGTTAAACAATATACCATTAGCAGCCCAAAGTCCAAATGATTCTCTATAATTTACGCAAATCCAATATGCATAAAGTTTGGCAACTGCATAAGGAGAGCGTGGATAAAATGGTGTAGTTTCTTTTTGAATCGGTTCCTGAATTAATCCATACAATTCAGAGGTTGAAGCTTGATAAAATTTTGTTTTATTTTCAAGATGATTCATTCTAATAGCTTCTAAGAGTCTTAATGTTCCAAGAGCGTCACAATCAGCAGTATACTCCGGGCAATCCCAAGAAACTTTTACATGAGATTGTGCTGCCAGGTTGTAAATTTCATCCGGCTGAATATCATATACTAGTTTTTCTAGATTTGTTGAATCTGATAAATCGCCATAGTGTAAAATAAATTTTGCATCTTTATTATGTACATCTTGAAAAAGATGATCAATTCTTTGTGTATTGAAAGAAGAAGCTCTTCTTTTTATACCATGTACTTCATATCCTTTTTCTAAAAGTAATTCCGATAAATAACTTCCATCTTGACCCGTAACACCAGTAATTAATGCTCTTTTCATTTTTATACTCCTATTTCTTTAATTTTATTTTTGTAATTTTGCTTATTTTTATTTTTGTTCACGTATACATTTGTCTTTATTCATCATATTTTTCATCCCATAAATTTTCATATGTATAATCACCTTTTATCATTCCTTGACCTGGAAATACTCGTTTATTTTGATCAAGATTTGATAACATGGCTATATCATCTTGCTCTAATTTCACAAATACTGAATTATAATTTTCAACTATTCTTTGTTGATTTGTTGATTTTGGAATAATTATTATATCCTTGGTTAACAAGAAAGAAAGAATCAATTGAGCTTTTGTAATAGAATATTTATTCGCCAAAAACTCAACAACAGAATCTTCAAAAGGATTTTTCTCACCTTCTGGCTTAACGGCTCTTGACTGTGAACTTAATGGAGCTGCTGCCATTGGAATTATATTATTTCTTTTACAATATTCTATTAATTTCTTTTGTTGAAAATACAAATTAATTTCAACTTGATTTACAACTGGTGTTAATAAGCCTTCATTTTTTAATAATTCTAATTTTTTTATACTAAAATTTGCCACACCAACATCTATTAAATAAGATTTTTCCAAAAGTTTAGTCATTGCTTCCCAAGTAATTTGCAACGGGAGCTCTTTTAAAGATATCGGTGCATTTGTACCTTTTTCAATTGCAACAGGCCAATGCATCATATATAGATCAATATAATCCAACCCCAAATCTTTAAGGGATTTTTCAAAAGCAATTTTTACATCGTCTTGTTTATGCGAATCATTCCAAAGTTTTGATGTTATAAATAATTCTTCTCTTTTTACATCTCCAGCTTTTATAGCATCATTTATAGCCTTTCCTATAATTCTTTCATTATTATATCGAGCTGCACAATCAATGAGTCTATAACCATTTGCTATAGCTACTCTAATTGCATTATATGCATCATCATCAAAGGCAAGCCAAGTACCAAGCCCTATAGAGGGAATTATATTCTTTGTATTTAATGTATAAGTTTTTATTTTATTATTTAATGTTAGCATTTTTTATTACCCCCTTGAGATCTAGTTTAAATTTTTCTCTAATATACTGTGCAGAACCAACAATATGAGAGTACTTATCATTTATACCAATTCGTTTAAATTCAACTGCTTTCCCACTTTCAGCAATAATTTCTGCAATAGCAGAACCTAGTCCGCCAATAATAGTGTGTTCTTCAAATGTAAAAATTTTGTATCCCCTATTTATAAGGCTTAAAATACATTCTTTATCAATTGGTTTTACTGTATGCATACTGATAAGAGTTGGATTAATGTTTTTCTTTTTTAATTCCTGCGCATAGTCATAAGCAACAGGGAGCATATTGCCTGTTGCAATCAAAGCAATATCAGTTCCTTCTTCAATAATAGATGCCTTACCAATTTCAATATTTTTATTGTGATTTAAAACCCCATGATTATGACGTCCAATCCTTATATATGTTGGAGCATTTGTTTTTGCGGTTAGTTTTGTAATAACTTCCATTTCATAATTATCACCTGGAGCACAAATCGTCATATTGGGTAGCGGTCTAATCATAGATATGTCTTCTGTACCATGATGAGTTGCCCCAGCAGCTCCATATTCAAAACCAGAACCGACACCAATAATTTTCACATCCGTATTCATATATGAAACATCAACACGAATTTGTTCTAAACATCTATGAACAACAAATGGGATTATGCTATAAACATAAGGTTTTAAGCCATTAAGTGCCATACCAGAAGCGACAGACATGCAATTTTGTTCAGTTATTCCTAAGTTAAAATACCTCTTGGGAAATTCTTTTTGAAATTTATCAAGTATGCCATAGCCCATATCTGGAGTAATTAGACAAATTCTTTCATCTTGTTTTGCAAGTTCCGTAAGTGTATCTGCAAAAACCATTCTCATAATTATTTGCCCTCCAATTCTGCTAATCCGATTTTTAATTTCTCATCATCTATTTTTATATAATGTGATTGCAGTGTGTTTTCCATAAATGAAAAGCCTTTACCTTTCAATGTGTTAGCTACTATTGCGATTGGTTTATCTGTTTTTTTGTTTAAGGCATTTACCAACGCTTTAACATCATGCCCATCAACAGTTAGGGTATCAAAATCAAAGGCCTCAAAGATTTTTTGATAATTATTAATATTTATAACATCAGAAGTTGCTGCAGAAGCTTGAAATTTATTATTATCAAGAATTACAGTAATTTCCTGAAGTTTTAATGAACCAATAGAATTCAATGCTTCCATTATTGAACCTTCTTGAAATTCTCCATCACCAATAATTACAAAAATTCTAGAACTTACACCTCTTAATCTGTTAGATAATGCAAAACCTTCTGCTATGCCCAATCCATGCCCAAGAGAACCAGTAGAAGCTTCTAAACCACAAGCCGAAGTCATATCTATGTGACAAGGTAGAATTCCTCCATCTATAAGATATTTATCTAACGCAGACATTGGAATAATCCCCTTTAATGCTAATGTCGCATATAATGCCAAACTACCATGTCCTTTCGATAAAATAATCCTGTCTCTGTCAACTTTATCAAAATTGTCTTTGGAGATATTGGCAACATTAAAATATATCGCCTCCAATATTTCTACAATGCTTAATGCAGAACCAATATGAGATGCTTTTGAATTATTTGCACACTTTAAAATCAATTCTCTGATTTTTTTATGCATTAATATTTCTCCTTATTTTAAATTTCAAACCTAATATAGTGATAACTTTTTGTGATTTATCTATTGAATTTGTTATAGAAAATATTTTTTCTAAGAAAGAAAGTTCGTTTATTTTTTTTATAGCGCATTCAATTTCTTCTTTTGAAAAATATTTATTTAAAACATCATTTCTTTCTTTTTTATGTAATTCATCAAATGTTTTGTTAGATGAAACACCATTTTTATCAAATTTTGAAATAATAAAATTAAGATGTTTAAACTTCACCCCATTTTTGTAAAAAATTACAAAATGTTCATAATCAGAAACTATTTTATAGTTTTCATTAAATAAACCATATTTTTCAAACAACTCTCTTTTAATAAAAGCTGCAGATGTTTGTATACAACCGGTTATTAAAAATTCTTTTGTAATTTTAGGCTGTTTTGAATATCTAATATTTTTTACATTATTTCTATCAATTTCTTGTTGTTCACCATATAAAACATCTTCTTTATAAGATCTTTTAAATACATTCTTTAATACATCAAAATCATAATAAGAATCTCCGGCATTCAAAAAATGAATATACTCACTAGTTGCCAATTTTAATCCTTTATTAATAGCATTATAAATGCCATCATCCGGTTCAGATACAAACTTATCAATTCTGTATTTGTATTTTTCAAAAATATCAAGAGTTTCTTTATTTGAACCTCCATCAATTACAATCCATTCAAAATCTTGCCAAGTTTGATTAACAATACTTTCACAAGTTTGTTCTAAATTTGGTTCATTATAACAAATTGTTATAATACTTAATTTTGCCATTTTATTATTTCTCCTTTTTCTTTAAAATATTAAAGTTAATTCCCAAAACTATTATTCGTTTTCCAATTTTGTCCCCGAATTCATATATGTTTTGAATGGAAAACAACTGTTTAAAAAAATTTTTTTTTCCTTGAATAATTATTTTTAAATATTTTTTGTCATCAAAAAATATTTCTGCAAACTTAAGAAACTCAGCTTTTGAGTTATCAGGTAATGTCGTATATGCATTATGAAAAGCTTGCAATGTATTATCAAAAAATTCTATTCTGTAATCATCAAAAAGTTTTTGTTCTTTAAGAAAATCTTTCGTTTCAATGCAACAATTAATTACTTGAATATTTTCTACAGACAAGGAATTTACACTAGAATTTTTTCTTATTAAATAGTGATATAAAGGCTTATTAATAAAAGCTATTTTTTCTGCAAAAACTTTTATTTTTACACTAAATATTAAATCTTCTAAACGTTTACATTCTGAAAATTTTATATAATTATTTTGTATTAATTCTTTTTTAATAAATTTATTCCAAGCAGCAAGGTGATTTCCAAACAAATATTTTTTATTGATTTTAAAATTAAAAACTTTATTAGAATTTAAATGAATCTTATCTTTATGTACTTTTTCACGTCCATCAGATTCAAAATTTTCATAGTTGTTAAATTCAATTAAATCAGCGTTTGTTTTAGAAATTTTATCTGCAACTTCTTGCAACCAATTTAATTCAACCCAATCATCCGGATCTACAAAGCCGATGTATTCACCTGTCGCAAGCATTAAAGCATAGTTTCTTGCAACACCTTGGCCCTGATTTTCTTGCGATACAACTTTAAAACGCCCATCTTTTCGCGAATACTCTGTTAATATTGCTAATGAATTATCTGTTGAACCGTCATTTACACAAATCGCTTCAAAATCAGAATAAGTCTGATTTGCAATGCTATCAAGACATTTCTTCAAATATTTTTCAACATTATAAACCGGAATAATTATAGAAAATTTTGGCATCTACAAACAAACTCCCTTTCGATATCTCAGATTCATATTTTCGTCTTCTTCAATAAAATTTAAGGCAAGTTTTATAGTGCTTTGATTAAATAACCACATTAAATAAGACAAATCATGATATTTCATATAATAGTGATACGCAAATGTTTTACGCCAAGAAATCACAGAATACTTATCAGCAATTCCTAAATTCTTACAAAGCGCCTTAAAGGAGCTATGTACTTGAGTGCGCTCTAAACGATGTCCACGAATACTTACGAATAGTGCATCTGAAACTTCTCTATCTCCTGCAACCTCATCTACCAATGCTCGTAAATCATCCGTTAAAGGAACAGATTTGTTTTTATCAATCGCAAGATAATATTTCCCCTTAATGTCACCAATATTCAGATTAAGTAAATCTTGCAAATTGTAGCCGGTATTTATTGCAAGCAAAAATAACAACAAATCACGCTTGTTCTTCTTCTTTATATACAAATCCTTGATTTGCTCTACGACTCTTTTATCCTTTATTGGTGAATTTGCAGCCACTTTTAACCCTTTTTTGCCTCTAAAATGTCTTAACTTTTTATATCAATTGTTAAGAGAGAGTTAAAATATTAATAATATAAGGCTTTTAAAAACTATATTTTCCCAATAACAATGAAAAAATTAAATTTTTGAGATTTAACATTGTAAATTATTTTGTGAATACATGCAAAATTTAAACATTTTTGTGTTAAAATTTTTCTATGCATAAGAGTCTTAACAATTGATATAAAAAGTTAAGACATTTTTATTTTAAAATCCATTTAAAAATCACTTTTATTTTTTAAAGCACAAAATTTGTATAACTTTCGTAGATTTCTTCTTGTTCAATTCCGATATATCTTAACGTAATTTGTGGATTTGAATGATTTAAAATTTTTTGTAACATTGCAACATCTTTGAATTTTTTATAATGATGATAACCAAATGTTTTTCGCATCGTATGCGTACCAATTTTTGCTTGAATTCCTGCTTTTTTACAAGCATTTTTAATAATGTAATACGCGCCATATCTATCAAGACGATTACCAAAAAGAGTTTTAAATAAAGGCTCTTCTGGAGATTTATTTTTGACAAATTCGTCTAACATTGGTTTCAATTTTGCATTAATTGGAAATATTTTTAGCTTGCCTGTTTTTTGCTCTATTATTCGCACATGTGTTTTGCCTTGCACATCACCAACATTTAAAGCTACAATATCCGAAATTCTTAATCCGCAATTTGTCCCAAGAGTAAAAAACAATAAATCTTTTGAATTTTTTGCTAAAATCTTTTCTACATTTCTTAAATCTTTAATATCTCTAATTGGTTCTACAGTTCCCATTTATCTACCTTCTTTTCCTAATACTTCCGTTTGAATTACTTTAAAATAACCAACGTAGTAGTAACAAGAAGAACATTCTGACAGTTGCCCTTAATAACCGTATTGACAAGACAAATGCAGAATATAACAAATATTTTAATGCTTGTACTAAGTATGAAAAACTTGTAATATTGAACTCTACAAAATTATATGATAATTATTAAAACGCAGAGCACGAAGCACAGGCAAAAGAAGCCGGAAAAGACGCTGTAAGGAGATTGCAAAATGCTACTGACACAAAAAGATATGGACAATATGAGCCAAGAAGAAATCAAGAGACTTTTGAACCAACTAGGGGATTCTTCAATTACTATGACTATGGATTTGTATACACACTTGTTGCCGGAAGTGAATGATAAGTGCGTAAATTTGCTTAATAATATAATTTCTTCTGCCGTTGAGTCTAAAGGTGTGATAGAAAAATATGGAACATAGCTTTATATTCTTCCTTTGTGGTAATACCATAATAAATGGTCAAAACCATTTCTACTGATATTACTGTTTGATTTAGATATAATTTCGTCTACAATTTTTCGATATTTTCCATAGTCGTTCAAATCATTGTTTAAATAATTGACTTTATATTTATTTGCATAGCGTGGCAAAACTTTTTTTAAAACATTATCATAGATGGAGTAATTATCTTGTTCTGGCAAACCTTTAAACAGATAGAAGCAAGCATAATGACAAAACTTGCTTGCGAATGATTGATTAGTTCTATGTTTTTGATTTTTATCGTTTGGGTATGTGGTTTTCTTTGAAATTAAATCAAATAGTTCAAGTTTTGCAGGATTTTTCAAATAATTTATAAATTCATCAATTGCTAAATTAGAAATTCTATCTGATATTTCTTTCCTCCCAACTCCATCTGCGTTAACATGAGTACTGTTTTCTCTGTCTATAGCACAAACTATGTCAAATATTGTCTTTTTTGAAGTTTGTTTTAACTTGTGCGATGAAACAGATTTTTGCATTTCAGAATTTAGTTTTGAAAAAAGAAATGCAGATGATTTATTATAATCAATATTTGAACTTTTTGTATATGAAGAATCAGTTTTAATCATAGCTTCTGCTTTTGCTACATTTACAGCTGATAATATAACTAAGTCATCTTTATCCAATTCCAGCATGAAACTTTTAGCTAGTTCCAGCTCTTTTAGGATTTGATGTAAAAGGACACATGGTTTGATTATTTAAGACAGATGGTTTGATTATTTGGGAAAGTTTATTTTTGATTTTAGAAAAAATCGCTTTGATTTAGTATATACTTTTTCTATAATCAAATCTCAAAATTCTTAGAAATTTTTAGATATTTAATGACTGCTAGTATGCGATTATTTACACCGAGCTTTTGAAAAATCGATGCTACATGAACCTTTACCGTAGATATGCTTATATTCAAAATTTTAGCAATTTGTGTGTTTGTATGACCTAAACAAATCAATTGCAATACTTCGGTTTCTCTTTTGGTAAATACAGCTTGTTTCATAAATGCATTATCTAAATTTATTAAAATAATTACATGCAATCATATAACAAATATGTTACAATATGTTCAATGAGTGAATTAAAAAACTATCGAAAATTATTAGTTGGTGATGATTTCCAAAAATCAATAACTGCAAAAAATGTGTGCTTATTCTTGGGTGCTGGAGTTGCACGAAATCTTAAAATGCCTGATTGGAACGGACTAGCATCAAACATTACAGATTGGTGTTTTAAAAATAAAATAATAAAACATTCTGAAGTTCATACTTTAAGTAAAATGGCTAATCCTCTAAAAGAAATTTCATATTGCACACGACAAATTGAAGATGAAAACAAAGAAGATGATTTTAATCTTTATTTAGACAAAATATTCATAAAAAATCCAGAAAATGCATATGAACAAGATTCTAAATTATATGACAATTTTATAAAATTATATAAGAGTGGAAAAGTTCTTTTAGTTCAAACGAATTATGATAAAACAATTGAAAACAATGTCAAAGTCCAAGCATTTATTCCATATGCAGAAGATAATAACATAACATTAACAAATAATCTGTTGGTTTATTTACATGGAAGATTTGACGGCAATTATAAGGATATTGTATTAACAAAAGAAAAATACAATAAAGTATATGTATTAGAAAATAACCCATTACAAGAAAAACAGAGAAATTTTATCAGGCAACTACTAGAATCATATACTATAATAATGCTTGGTTACTCATTACAAGACAGTGAAATAGTTCAGTTAATTGCAAATAGAAAGAATGTAGAGAATTATAAAAAAGTAATTGTTATCATAGATACTTGCAATGCAAAAGCTATATCAAATAAGATTGATGCGCAATACTGGGAATCTTGCTGTAATAGCAATCTTGAGATATATACATATGATACAGAAGAGAATGGTTTTACACAATTTGCCCAAGTTGTACAAGATTTAACAGATGAAATAACACATACAACAGATACAAATTCGATATTAGAATTCACAGATCCTACAACAATAGAGGGTTTATATGATGACAATTAGATTTGAAGATTTATGTAAACGACTAAAAGATAATACTGAAGAAAAAAATGTCTACTTTAACCATCTTGAAGCAGAAAATTTTTTACTGCCTTTTGATAGAAAGGGAATGCTAAATTTTGATGATGCAGCAGGTGGAGCTGTTATATCTTATTTACAAAGATTGCTAGCAAGAAATGCGAATCTAAAAAATACAATTATTGATGTTATTAATAAGAATTTGGATATAGAACCTTTAAATTTAAGTTATTACAATTATATGGCTTTAGTAGACTTCATTTCTTCTTTTGATTTAAAGGATATTGAAGAAAAAATACACTACCAACGCCTTTTAGATATGAATAACTTTACAAAATTAATTAAAAAGTTATTTAAGCAAGATATTTCCAATGCGAAACAATTAAGTAAAAATTGTATTGCTGCGTTAATTAAGTATCCACCAATTACTCAAAACGATATAGATAAAAATATACTTAATCCCAAATATGATATAGAAAGATATGATATAAAACAGATTTTTAATGAATTACCTTTTAAAGAGAATCTATATAAAATTTTGCAAGGTAACGAAATTTATGATTTATTAATAAGCCAATATTCCAAAATATACAAAGAGTTTGGCAATAGAGATTTAAGTATTTATCAAAGACAATGTATTGATTTTAAAGAAAATGGCGAAGATAATTATTCTGAATTTGATGTTAGAAACATTATTCTAGATTGTCTTTCTTTTAGTATCGAAAGCAATCACTCTATTGACAGTATAAACTTTTTGCTAGATTCAGATATTACAATGTTTAATAAACTTGGTCTGTATTGTATTTTTAAAAACTTTAATAAATATAAAGACTTATTTGTAAAATACTTCAATTCATTGAATGAAGAGAATTTGCATTTAGTACGTTATGAAATAATGACAATATTAGAAAATATAGATGATGAAACCACAACAAGAGTTGTTAATAAATTAAAAAGTTTTTCAAAAGAAACTAGATACTACTTATTACATTCTGTAAAAAAGAATCAAAACAGAACTGCAATGACAGAATCTTTAAACAATTTATTTATTGAATTTGAAGCATTAAAACAATTGTTTGGAGGGGAAGAAATAGAAAATCCGAAATTTTTATTTAAAGTGAGTACATCTTCTATCGCACAAAAATCTCCTATTAGTAAAGAAAAATTTAAATTAAAAACTATAAAGGAACAAATAAAATATATTAATAACTATAAGGAAACTAAGGAAAATTATTTTTTAACAAAAGATAATACATTGATAACAGAAGCGAAACTAAATGATGTTTTTAGAAGTGTTTTTTTCGAAAATATAAATCAATATCTACAAAATGAAGCATTGTTAACATTAAAAAAAGATACGTTTATGTGTTCAGTTTTTGAAGTACTTGAACAATCCTTACGAAATAAAACGATTACTCCTAATAAGGATATTTTAAGACTATTAAAAACTTTTGAACCTAATGATAATAGAGATGTTTTTCATTATAGAAGATTTTGTTTATTAGCGACATTAATCGAAAGCAATGAAGATATGGAGATTACAAGTTCTTTAATTGATTTATTAAAAGAATTTATTAAACAGGCACCAAAACCTGCAAATAGTAAGGAAGAATTAATAGCTGTTAATGAGATTACACAATTAGGCAAATATTTAAATCTTTTTTTATTAATATTGGCTAAAGATAATAGTCTATATGATGAAAAATATTCAGAATTTTTATCAGCCGAATTTGACCAAGCTGATAATATGAAGAATAAGATATTTTATTATAATTGGGGACGATATTATCACTGGTTAAAAAATATAGATAATTATAAATTTGAAAAATTGAACATTGATGAATTAAAAAATGCGTTCGTAGAAGGTGTTGTAAATCATTCAAACACTTTAGAATTGTACAAAGAGTTAAAAACAGACATCCTTAAATCTTTCCAAAATACAACTTCTGAAATTGCAAAAAATAATATTACCTACTTTTTAATTCATATAAAATTTGTACAAAAAGATAATGAATTATTTGACTTTTTTGAGAAAAATTTTACCCCAAAAGATAAAAAAGATTTTTGGTGGAAAACTTTGTATCCGAAACGAGAACCGAAATATGACCAAAATATTATTTTTGATTATTGGAAAAAAACAATTAATGAAAAGGCAAACTTCCCTCAAATATTATTGCAAGTTTTTAATGCATACGTGGACATAGATTCTTTTAGTGAACACATAGATGATTTGGGAAATTTGTTTAGATTATATGAGAATAGAGATACATCTATACGTATGGGTTATGAATTATTAGTTTTTATGGAAAATCTTGCAAAATTTGCCAATAGTAATAATTTTGAAGACGTAGAACATACAAAAATCTTTAATTTACTAAGCTACTTAATTGATATATTTAAATACTATGATTATGTTTCATTAACAATCGCAAAGCATCTATTAATTGTTCTTCAAAAATATTATGAATATAGCAATGACATTGGAAATTTTGACATATTATATAATCAGATTTTAAATGCAACAAACTTAATTCAATATTCTGATATATTTGTAGAATACAAATATTCTATCAATGATTAAAAGTAAGAAAAATGTAATTAGACCTAAAGTGTTGATATTAAGTAAAATTAATTAGGATTTATTCTGTCATTTTTTTTTAAAAGCCTTAGCTTTAGGTGTACCTGCGGTCAACTCGTTCCAAATTTCAGGCAATTCCGTCATTTCCCAAGAGGTGTAAACAAAATATTTAAATCTTTTTTTAATTGATTTATATCCGTCAGTACTAGTTCTCATTAAATGTTAAATCGGCATGGGGGAATCGTTTACGCTTTTTCCACCGGCACTCTTTCTTTAAATTTTGAAACGCTTAATAATAGATTTAAGCATTTTCAAAGCTTCTTCTGTTGACATATTACCATTTGCAATCTCACTTAGTATTCTTTGACATAATTCATTATCCATTGCGTTCTTTTGTACTACAGACATCGTATTTTCTTTAATTAAATTAATAATTTCTTTCTGTAAAAGGACAGATGGTTTGATTATTTGGGAAAGTTTATTTTTGATTTTTGAAAAAATCGCTTTGATTTAGTATATGCTTTTTCTATAAACTTTTACCGTAGAAATACTTTTATTCAAAATTTTAACAATTTGCGTATTAGTATGTCTAAAACAAATTAGTTGCAATACTTTTGTATTTTGTGTGTAATATTTCTATAAAAACTTGATCTGTTTAAATAATAAACGAACTTCCTTGAGTAATTCTTTCTATTATGTTTTGCCATGAAAAATTTTGATTTTCGCTAACCTTAACATTAGGTGCTAACGCATCAGCATTCTTTACAAAGTTTACCAAAGTTTCTACTGTATAACTCATAAAAACTTTTGTAACATGACAAGTTCTTATCTGGTATTGATATTCCGAAGCGATTCTGTTCTAAGAAATTTGTTTCCATAAATCAATTTTAAATTTTAAAAAAGGTTCATCATCTGATAAAATATCTTGTTTTATTATATTAGTTTCTATAATTTTTTTGTCATATTTAGTTAATTTAGCGATTTGCTCTAAATAATTATCATTGTATTTATGTCTTTTTTTGATTATCGATTTTATTATATTTTGATAAAATTCATATCTATTTTTAAGTTCTAATATTTCTATATGATTTGTTAAATTTATATTATTTGGTTCCTTTTTCTTAATATTAACAATAACATCCTCATTTCTCAATATATAGTTATCAATATTTTTAAATTCAAAAGTTATTTTATCATCAATGGATTCAATATAAGGATTTATAACATGACTATCATTATCGCCTTTATAAGTACTATTACATGTTTTACAAATCGGAATAAGATTATATAAATTTAATGTTAAATACCAATATTTAGATTTAGGATAATAATGGTCTAAATCACCTTCTAATATAATATCTCCATTTCTTTTTTGAACAAATGATATGTAACTTTGTCCGCAATAAGGACAAGTGATAACATTTATTTTTTTTATATATTTACTAGCACACCATTCTCTTTTTCTATAATTTCTAAAAATTTTATATGAATGATTTAATATTCCAAAATCATCATTTTTATTTTTAAAAATTTCGTTATAGTGAGGGTTTATTTCCATATTAGTATCAAATGGATTATTTATGAATAACATATCTGCATGTTCTGTTATATCTTTTAAGAACGTCTCTATTTTTTGAGACAAGTGGCGCAATATTTCTATTTTATTATTTTCACTAATATTTATTTCTAAATTTTTAGGCAATATTTTATATAGTTGTGAAAGATCTATATCATCATTATTATTTAGTTGCTCTTTTATTTTTTTACAATAAGTTGTACAGAGTTTCAAACATCTTGTAAGATGCATTTTTTTTATATTATTTAATTCATTTTCATTAATGTTGATTTTTTTCATTAAATTTCTCTTTTAATTTATTATATTCTTGAATTAATTGTTGATATTTAATATAAATATCATCTTGTGGTGGATTATTTTTAACTAGTTCTTTCATTAAACAATTTCTAATTATTGGTTCACCGATTATATTGATTTCTTCTTGTATCAAATTAAAATCAGATTCATTAGATATACTATTGATTTTCGTCTGAATTTTTTCAATATAATGTTTTGCAAATTCACCTATTGTACATATACCATTACAGGTATCTATGAAAAAGTTATCATTAAATAAATCATTAATATTTGAACAAAAGGTATTATTTGATTTGCAGATTTTAGAAGTTCCATCAGGCTCTTTTGTAAGCATAAGTACATTATTACTTGGCATATCAGATAATATCAAGGGAGAATGAGTTGTAAAAATAATATTAATATCGTTTTCAAATATTTTTTCAACAAAATCTATAATATAATAAACCATTTTTCTTTGCCATTCTGGGTGCCAACTTAAATCCATTTCATCAAAGATCAATACATTAACATCTTTATCTCTTAATGATAAAATATCTGCAAACAATCTTAATAATCTCTGTTCTCCTGTACTTAAATCTAAAAAAGAATAAATTTTACCATTTTTATTGTGATAATAATTCATTCGAAAAATACCAATTGCATTGATAAAAAAACTTTCTGTAGTAGCAATTGGTATTATCGCACTATTGAAATATTTACTCTTTATTCTAAAATAATTTTCATCTACAATTTCTAGAATATCCTCTATTGATTGAATATTATTGTATGCTCTTTTCTCAAATATAATTAAAGCATTTAACAATTCTGAAAAATCTAATAAAAAGTTATTTTTTCTAAATTGTTCTACTATACTTTTATCTAAAATTCTTTGTTTAAATTCTTTTTGTATTTCTTTATAAAATTCTAAAAGTTCTTTGTGTTTTTTTCTAAAATCAATTTGGTTCAAATTTAACAATTTATATTGAAATTGATCTGTATAAGTAAACTCAACAAAAGTTCTTATTACATTTTTTAACCGACGTAATGAAATAACATTCTCACATCCTTCTAGATAAGAAAAAAATTCTCCTATTTTTATTAATAGGAATGAAAAACAACCATTTGAAATTACTTCATCAATTAATTTTTTACAATCAAAATATCCTTGTGTTTTAGCTATATTAATTATAGAATTATTCGATTCTATTAAAATATCAACTAAAGTATACTTATCAGTAAAATCAATATTATAATTTTTAAAGTAATATAATATGTTTCTTTTAAGTTGTCGATTTAACCATTCAAATTCTTGAACAATATTTAACTCATATCCAAAATCCTTAAATAGAAGATATTTATTTTTATTAGCAAAAATTTCAAATTTTTTTGTTTTATTAAGTTCAAATAAATCTTTTAATGTATGACTGGTATCATATATTCTAAACCTATCATAATAAAAATAATTTTCTAATTTTTTATCAGTAATTTTATTATAAAGCAAATCTTGTGGGAATGTTGGTATTATGTCTTCTTCAATGTTTAAAAAAGGTTTAAATAATGCACAATTAGAATTTTCGCCATTTTTAAGAATACATTTTTTTTTGTTTACATATAAAGTTACAACATTACAATTAGAGATTTTTTTATATTCACCATTTTCTTTATAAATAAGGCAATATTTTTTAGGACGGACATTGATGAAATAATCTTCAAAATCACGGTTTCTTTCTGTTCTTAAAATTGAACAAATGATATTTGATAAATTTGTTTTACCACTGCCATTAACACCAACGATTGTTTTTATATTAAACTTATCACCAAAAATATTAATTTTATCTAATTTATTTAACTTTATGGTTAACTTATTTTTTTTTAAGACTGGACTTTCATCCTCCTCATAATTTGAATGTAATGATAAGTTTAATTGTTCAAAATTTTTATAATTCTCAAACCATAAATATACTAATTTCATTTGCACTATCTCTTTTATTTTTTATATACCATATTTTATTTCTTTATAAAGTAAATTTATACTTTAACATTTTTTATAAGTTTATAAACTCTTTTCTTTATTTACGAAACTTCTGTTACAATAGAATACAAATTTTTTCATTAACACATACGATAATATTGCATTTAAGGGCAATAATATTGCATAATTTATGTACATATTGTGTAGTTGAAATTTGTCGAATAACGATAAAGCAAATATAGTTAGAAAATAGGAAAATAAATAAACCATTACAAACCTAATAATAAGCCTATTGTCGCCATTCTTGAAAACAATACAGCCTGTTGTTTTGAAATTAAATAAGACGCCCAAGACAGTAGCCAACAGAGTTGAGATACTGTAATGAAAGCCTGCAAAATTAAACAAAGCAAATACACCGTAACCAAAAAGCGTATTTAATACCCCGACAAAAAGGAATTTTATAAATATCCAACTGATATTAAAATTTTGACATAAAGATTTAATCATTTTCATTACAAATAACTTTCTATCATTCTTTTAAATCCAACGGCAATGTCAACTTTTTGTATCCAACCAAGTGACTGTAATTTCGTAGTAGAATAATCGGCTCTACTTGATGCACTTTTAATATATCCTTTTTGAGAAATATCTTTATTTTTTATTACTTGTAAATGTTTTTCAGGATATAAGGAAACAAGAATTTTAGCTAATTCAGAAATTGATGTTTCAACAGAAGACGCAATATTATATGCGTTTTTATCTTCTCCGTAAAAAAGAACGTAAAACATCCCTATAACCATATCTGTAATATAACAAAAACTACGTTTTGCGGAACCATCAGAATTCAATATAATATCGTGATTTGAAATTATATCAGCAACAAAATCACCAAAGACTCGACCATCGTTTAATTGAACACCTGGGCCATAAGTATGAGAAAGTCTGACCATATTAACGTGGAAATTATATTGATGAGAATAACATACACACATATTCTCTCCCATTCTTTTACTTTCTCCATAACAAGACCTTACACTTGTACAGTCTAAATTACCATTATAATCCTCTGTAATTTTTGGTGTGTTTTCATCTATGGTACCATATACTTCACCCGTAGAAAAAAATAAAAATTTTTCGACATCATTTTTTCGAGCGAGTTCAAGCAAATTATATGTTCCTATTGTATTTGCCTTTAAAGTCCCAACTGGATCTACGCCATAATATTTTGGACTTGCTTGCGACGCAGCATGAATAATAATATCAATTTTTTCATTACAATCAAATGGTTCAGAAACATCATGAACTAATATCTTTAAATTAGGATTATTTAGTAAATGTGCAAATTTCTTTTCTGCCCTTTCTTTATTTCGAACCACTGCAATTACATTAACATTATTTAAAACAAGTAATGTTTTAACAATATATGAAGGGATAAAGCCGTTTGCCCCTGAAATTAAAACAGTTTTATTTTTTAGTTTTTCGTACGGCAAATTTTCTGATAAAATTTCTTTGATATCTTCATTTATAATTTGATTCACTATTTTCCTCCTTTATTTTTTACATATTTAAAAACAGCTCTTTCTACCAGAAAACATGCAATATAACCCGCAACATGATACGCAAGCATTATTATAAGTAATGTTAAAACAATATTTTCTTTTACAAAATTTTCATACAACATGGCGTAGTGGTAAACAAAAACAAAAACAAAATTTTGCATAATGTAAACACTGTAACTTCCCCTCCCAAAAAAGTTCCAAATCCTAGTGTTTAAAATCACACTTGATAAGTATCCTGATTTATTAGTAAATAGTAAAAACATGACACAAAATAATATTACAACTAATAACGGATTATAAGGATATGGAATAAATAATTTATATAACATAAACACACATAAAACCATAAATAAGATTAACTCAGCAATGGTATATATTATTTTAAATACCGTGGTTGTACTTTCAAAGAATAACTTATTATTAAATTTTTTGTTCAACCAATCATCAAAAAAACTTAGCAAGATACCAAACCCTACAAACGCAAAACCACTTAGCATCATCAAAGAAAAGCAATCATGAATCATTCCTCGTATAGGAACCCTTGGAAGATAATAAATATATACAAACATTGTAAAAAAAACAAGTATAGCAATTGAAATAATTTGCGTACACTTTCTATTTATAATTTTCATATAAATAAAATAGATTGTTGATGTCCAAAATAAAACACAAACGAACCACGCCGGACCATTGGCATTTGCATCTTGAGAAACCCCAGTGCCTTGAAGAAAAAATAATGTAGCTAAATCCAAAGCGTTTATACTATTTTCTGACCAATGAAGTGGTTTAAATACTGCAAACAGTATAATTGAAAAAGCCATAACAGGCCATAATCTAAGCACTCGGTCTTTTACATAATCTTCTACATTTTTTCTTAAGGAGTGTTTCATATAAAATCCACTCATTACAAAGAAAAACAAAACAACAATATAACTACCTTGAATATATGAACTTATATTCCCATACTCCTTAAAATTAGCTAAATATGTTGTAGTAATTGTATGTGCGAAACATATTAACATAGTAAATAAAAATCGTAAGAATTGAATAGAATAATTTTTTTGTTTTAACATTTAAAAATTAATCCTTTCTTTTTCTATTACTAATGGCTTTTTATCCACTCTTTTGTATACTGATAAGATATACTCTCCAATTAAGCCAATAAATAGCATTTGGAATGATAGTATGATAAACACACCTATTGCAAGTGGAGCGATTCCTAATTGAAAAGAATTCCAATATATTAATTTATAAATAAAATAAACTAAACCCGTTAGGAAACTGAAAAAAGAAAGCACACAACCACAAATTACCATAAATTTTATAGGAAAAGATGAAGTATTTGTAAGAACAGAAAACAAACAATCTAATAATATACTGAAAGTATGTTTCGTATACCCAGCGTTTCTTTCCAATTGTTTAAAAGGAATTCTTACAGGGTTAAAACCTATTTCTGCAATAAAGTTTTTTATGTAAGGATTAGGATTATCATATTCTCTCATGAGCTTAACAATATCTTTGTCATAAATTCCATATCCTGTATAATTTGATAATACCGTACATTCTGAATCTTCAATCAACTTTATAAATTTATAAAAACATTGCCTTAAAAACCACTTTATTCTAGACTCTTTTGAAGCAAGTTTTTCGCCAATAACAACTTTGTTACCAGCTTCCCATTTCTTTATAAATTTGGGAATATATACTGGTGGGTCTTGTAAGTCAGATGCCAAATATATCATTGCATCACCTGTTGCTTGTTGCATAGCATAAAAAGGAGAACGGGCAACTCCAAAATTTCTTGCATTAGCAATTATTTTTAATTTAGGATTTTCTTTTGCAAGTTCTTTTAATATACCAAGAGTATTATCATCCGAACAATTATCAATGACTATGATTTCATAGTCATAACTATTTAATTTATTAATCTGTTTACAGACTTGGTCATACCAATCTCTTATATTACTTTCTTCATTATAACATCCGGTAACTATACTTATTTTTTTCATTTTTCCTCTCTATGATTTAACATATATATGTAAATTTTGTTTATCTAAAATTTTTTCTTCATCTTTATTAGGAATTAGTTTTACTTCACCACCACTTAACTTTTCTAACTCCTTATTTATTGATTTTATTTCACTACTTTCTATTTCTTTATTATTTTTTATAATTATAGGATAATTAATCGGAACTTCTCTATAGTTTAAATCTTTGTTTTTAATAAGTTTCAAGATATCAATATTTGTTTTTTCTTGAGCAGATATACGTCCTCCTCTAAAAAATTTTCTATGTATCGCCCAATAATAATATTCCTGTTTTATATAAAAAATTATTTTAGGTGGATTCATTTTTATATACTCTGAATCTTTTAAAGCCATATAATCAGGATAAACATCAATCTGCGGAAATACAGTTATTAAATCCGGATTTCTTCCAGATATAACATGTACAAGCGGTGCATTCGGGAAAGCATAAATATAATCATCTTTTCCCAATAAATTTTCTTTTGATAATTTATAAATTTTTTGTACAACATCAGTTTCAACGTCAGAAAGAACAAAACCCTTTAAAATTGGTATGTCATTAATTTTTATAATAGACTTATCAATAGAATAACTTGTCCACCCCCACCACCGATAAGGGATTTTATATTTGTAAAATGTAGACACAAAAATTATAAAACATAATAAAACATATACCAATATATTTTTATATTGAACATATGGAATTTTTATATTGAACAGTGCCACATAAAATATAACAACAGCAATTATCATAGTATTAGGATCAAAAAACACAGATAATCCGGATGCTATCATTTGTGCAAATCCAACTCCTACAAAAGCTAATAATACATAATTATTTTGCTTTGTATCTTTTTTATAAAATAAAGTATATAATGTTCTTAAACCAAGAAAAACTATTGTTACAAAACAAATACAAGTCATATTAGTTAAAAAACAATTATACGTTTTTTCAACTGTAATTCTAATATAATTCTGATGAACAAGAATATTTGCCATAAAAACCGATAATACACTTGTGCATATGGTCAGTAATATTGAACCTATATTTTCTGTTACAGCTCTTTGATCTTCCCACATATATTTTGTTTTAGGCTCTATAAGCTTAATATAACCTAAAAATAGAGCAATAAGTAAAATAGATTCAATACTTGCACTAGTAAAATTATGTGTAATAATTCCCAATAACATTTCAAAAATACCACCTTTTGTTGAAATGGCATTAGAAAACAATTGTGAAACAAATGCACTAAAAGAAGAATTGTAAATAAGAAAAACTAAAACAAAAAGAATAGGTAACAACATGCCTAAAAATAAGAATAAAATATCAATAATTTTTTGCTTTATATTTTTACATAAAAAAAGTAAACAAATCACAAAAGAAGCAAAACAGACTAAAATTCCTGTATTTTGTTTAAAAAATCCAGAAAAAGCTGAAAAAAAGCCAATAAAGAACAATATAAAATTACTTTTTGCATGTTGAGTTTGTTCAAAAAATAGATTCCACAAATATAAAACTATCACAGAACAAAGAATAGATGTTTGCGCAGGTGATGAAATTAAATCATACGTCATTGATGACATACAAACAAAAGCCGCAAATATAGATATAAGCAAATAATCCATTCTTATAAATTTTTTAAAAGACAGCAACAACAAAGAACATATAAAAAAACGTTCTATTATTCCGTATATTCTCATATTTATAAAAGAGTTACCAAAAAGTTTATTTACAAAATTTATAAGATACAAATATCCTGCTGGTAAACAGAAATAAAAGTCTCTATGTGGGATTTGTCCAGAATTAATTTTTTCTGCTAATAAATAAAACCACCCATCATTAGGAGGCAAAAATTTATTAAAATAAAAGATATGATAAAAGAATATAAAAACAAATATTCCCAAAATTGACAAAATTGTTAATTTTTTAGGATTATTATCTTTAAAAAACGTCTGTAGCAACTGATATTTATTTTCTTGCATTTATTACATCTTCCTATTTTCAGCCATTTCTTCTTCGGACAAAAATGGCCACATGTTATCCAATGGTTGCGATTCAAAGTGTCCATCCGGAAATCTTTGTGAAGTAACTTTCGGATAATATGGTTGCATTGGTGCTATCATTACTTCAACCAAAACAGGTCCTGTAGTTTGCATCACTTCTTCAATTATTTGGGCTGTTTCTTTGTGATTTGTTATTCTAAATGTCTTGAATCCGTAAGCTTTTCCGATTTTTATGCTATCAGGACAGGAAATACCACTTTCAGGATTTGAACCAACCAAATGACCATTGAAGAAATTTGTTTGGGTATGTTTTATGCTTAAATAACCGTCGTTATTGAATACAAAAACTTTTATATCTAAATTGTTATGAATAATTGTTTGCAACTCTTGTATATTCATCTGCAAACCACCATCTCCGTTTACAGAAACAACTTTTCTTACATTTGGAGCAAAACAACAACCAACAGATGCTGGCAAACCATAACCCATTGGAGAAAAACCGCCATTTGTAAACGCTAACTGCCCTTGTTTTACTTTAAATGCAGTTGTTAATGAATAAAATGTTGCACCTTGATCAACAACTAACACATCATCTTTTGTCATATAATCCGACAAAACGTCAAAGAAGAAATATGAATCAACATATTCTTTTTGTTTTCTGACTTCTTCTGTAACAGTCGGATATTTCTTTCTGTATCCTTGAATTTTGTTTACCCAAAATTCATTATCATACTCAAACTTTTCTTCTGATAATTTTTGAGCTAATTCAGGCATAAAATCTTTCAGATCTGCAAAAACATTCAAGTCTATTTTAATCCAGCAATGTTCGAGCTGTGCTTTATCACAATCTACCAATACTTTTTGGGCATTTGGTGCAAACAATTTAGTTTCATAACCAACTGTAACTAATGGCAACCTTGCACCCAAAATTAATATAAAATCAGCATTTTGTACAGCTAAATTTCCTGCTCTTTGTCCATTTATCCCAATTCTACCTGCTAACATTGGATGTGTTTCCCATATCATTTCAAGTCCATTTTTTGGAGTTACAACAGGAATGCAATATTTTTCAGCAATTTCAAGCATGAATTTTTCCGTTTTGGAAAGCTCTAAACCATGACCTGCTAATATTATGGGACGTTTCGCTTGTTTTAACATTGCTATAATTTCATCAATCTTGTTTTCATATTCAATTTTTTCTGGAATATATCCCTCTTGCTCATCAGGCTTGATTTCTGCTGATTGAATATCAAGCGGAATATCCAACAAAACAGGCCCAGGTCGACCATTTTTTGCTAAATATAATGCCTTTTCTAAATGATAACGAACTTCTTTAACATTTTTGATGCATACTGCATACTTTGTAACCGATTTAACAATCGGTACAATATTGACTTCATGCGTTCCTCTTTGACGCATACCTGTATCACCAATTAATGTAGGTGTTTTAGCTTGCCCCGTCAATACAAGTAACGGAATAGAATCATTCCACGCACAACAAATACCTGTTAATGTATTTGTTGCAGCTGGGCCTGTTGTAACAAGGGCCACGCCTAGATTCTTTGTAGCTCTTTGATACCCTTCCGCAGCCATTACAACAGCTTGTTCATGATGGTTGCAAACATGTTGAAGTTTCGGATTATTTCCTAGTGCTTCTATCAAAAACATTCCGCCACCGCCAGAAACCATGAATACTTTTTCTACACCTTCTTCTGCAATTCTTTCCATTATATATTCTGAAACGTTCATTATTTTGTACTCTTTACCTTTCTAACTTGTTCTAAACCTTCATTTATAATCAATGAATCAACTTTATACACCAAGAAATTGACTCCCTGTTGTGTAAATCTTTCATAATTTTCTTGTGTATGGTACATTGCACCGACGATTTTTCCTGCTGACTTTATTTTGTCTATACATTTATCTAAAACTTCAACAACTTTCGGGTGGTTGATTTGTCCGGCTAAACCAAGAGATATTGAAATATCATAAGCCCCCAAATAAACTAAATCTAAATCAGAACTTGTTAAAATATCATCTAAATTTTCTATTCCCTTTTTACTTTCTATTATAATTCCAAATAAAACATCTTTATTTGCTCTTTGTGTGTAATCCGCTTGTACACAGTATCCACCAGCTCTTGTATAAGGTGAATATCCTCTGCTCCCTTGCGGATAGTATTTTATATACTCAAGGCATTGATTAACATCACTTAAACTTTCAATATGAGGAACTATTATACCATCAGATGCTATATCAAGACTTCTCAAGATTTCAACTTCTTCAAGTTTTCCAACTCTTGAGATTGCATACTTGTTCTCAGCATGAGCTGCCATAACCATTTTTTGAGCAGTAGTAAAATCCACCGGACTATGTTCAAAGTCCACTAAAACATAATCCAATCCCGATTTGCATAACACATTTACGACTTCCATTGACGGAATTATGCACCATGTTCCAAACATTTGCTCTTTATTTTTTAATCGTTCCTTTATAGACATTGTTCTTCTCCTAACACATTACTGTAATATTTATCATGTGAAGTTTCTGTTATTATTGAAAATGGTATAGACTTGCTTTCCAAAAATTTATTCGTTATATCCAAGCTTTCCGAAAACTCTTGATATGCTTGCATTAAATATTCTTTGTTATCATAGACATCATCTTCTTGATAAAAATATTCTCGCTTATTTCCATTCTTGCCAAAGCCATCTATACCTACAGCATAAATTTCCTTCGCTCCCATTTGATATGCACAATAGATCGCTGAAATAGCTACATTTAAGTATTTATAAATATGAGCATCTTCCTTGAACAAATCGCCTGTGTTTTTGTCTGTAATTTCAACGTCAAAATACATCACTCTATTGTCAGTATTTTGTCCAACTAATTCTTTTCCAAAAAATGATGGTAACAAAAGCGTTGATTTGGTCGAATTTACATATTTTAAAAATCTCTTTCTGTTTACAAAACAGTGAAAATCTGTATCATATAAATTCTCTAGATAATTTGTTCCTATTACTACACAATCTTTTTCTTTGATAAATTCTGTAATTTCTTTCTGCTTATCTTTTATAGAAGAACCACTCGCAATAATCATAAAATTACGGCCTTTAAACAAATTTTCAAACTCAACTTTTCCTTGTTTAAATGCATCAACTTCAGATAAAACTGACAATTTGTCTTTAATTTTAATGTCATCATAATTTATAAATTTATCTGATAAAACATTATTCAAATTATCAGAACTAAATGAAATTGGAGCATATTTTTTTACCAAATCTGCAGCAGTCCATATCTCATTAATCGTAAATGATTTTTTGTCAAATAAACCGTTCACATAATATGGGTGAATATTTTTTAAACCACCAATTAAGGATTGTATCCTATATCCCCAAGATATTTCTTTGGATAATTTCAAATAATATCTCTCAATAACATCAATATAAGCAACGGGATTGTACTTTGAATTACCAATCTTGCTCAAATATCCGGTAATAATTTCGGCTGGCAAATTGCCAGAACCTCTGCCCATTCCGTAAATTGATGCATCTATTGAATAAAATCCTAATTCTAATGCTTTTAATGAATTCGCAAATGCTAGCTGTAAATTATTATGAGAATGAAAACTTACATTCTTAAATCCTAAATCCTTTATTACATTATAGTATTTTTCAATATCATTAGGAACAAAAGATCCAAAGCTATCAGCAAAGCAAACCGTTTCGACTATTGACTTATTTTCCCACTTTTTGATTTTATCAAAATCTGTTTCTTTATATTCTGATATTGCCATTAAATTTAAAGATAAGCTATATCCTTTTTTGTTTAATTTTTCACATAAATCAAAAGCTTCTTTAAGTTTCTGAGGATAAGTTGCGACTCTAACAATTGAAATCGGAGTTAAATCATAGCGACACTCTCTAAAATCATCAGCATCTGACTTACCAGCATCAATCATTATTGATATTTTACACTTTGGATTTGGTGTTATAAGTTTTAATAACATATCGTCATCACACTTCGCAAACAATCCCCATTCAGATTTTGGAGTTTTAAATCTGTATCCTATTTCAAAAATATCAGCTCCAGCTTTGACAGCAGCAAAATATGACGCTCTTACACATTCAGGCTCAAAATTCCATCCATTAAGATGCCCGCCATCTCTTATTGTGCAATCCAATAATTTAGTCAGATTAGTCAACTTGAACCTCCTTTAAACTTTCGACAGATGTTGGGGTATAATCGAGTAATTCTTCAAGCGGCGTTTGCCCTGTTGCAACAAGTATTGAGCCTTTTAAGCCTGCATTTTTTGCCATTAAATAATCCATTTCTGCATCACCAACAGATATAGTATTTTCCGCCTTTACATTTAATTTTTTTAACGCAATTTTTGCAGGTTCGCCTGTCTTTTTAGCTTTACTGCAATCATCTTTACCTATTACCAAATCAAAATACTTTTCTAATCCGAGATGTTTTAAAATTGCATCTGTATTTGCGTGCATATCTGATGTTACAACGGCAAGTTTTATTTCTACACTTTTTAATTTGTCAAACAAAATTTTTGCATCTTCAATGATTTTTACGTAGTTATAAATATCTGGTAAAAAGTTTTCATGAACTTTTTTAAAAATTTCTTCAATTACAAAAGGATCTGTATTTATACCATATTCTTTTAATTTGTTAATCAACGACGTTATCACAACTTCTCTGGAAAAAATTGCAATAGGACCTTCTGGAATTAACAAACCTGTTTTATTGTCCAATCCTAAAGAATAGCATAATGAATCAAATAGATTATTTTTGATTTCAAAATGCTTCATAACAGCATAAATTCTACGTTTTATAATTTCTCCCCAATAAATATGAGAATTGATAAAAGTACCGTCTTTATCAAATAAAACCGCTTCAATGTTATTTAACACCCATTTATCAGTATATAATTTAGCCACTATCTCATGTTCTCCAATGATACATTAACAAGGTTTTTAGCAATTTCTAATGCCTTGTTGAAAATCTCTTCATTCTCTAAAAAATCTTCTCTGTCAATATATTCTCTTACAATTTTTCTAGCAAATGAGCCAATTGCTACTCCTCCAGCGTTTATGCCGCAAAGAGTTGCCAATTCTGTTGATTTTGAATTTGTACCGCCTGATAATAAAAGATAAACTGGTAAGTTTGCATTCTGAAATATTTCCGCCATTGCAACAGTTTGCAATGTGGTTTTAAAATCATCTTTGCCACCACTCATCGGACAACCATCAGCTTGAATAATTGTTGTATATGGCTTTCTCTTTTCAAGCATTCTGTTAATTCTCTTTAAAACTCGTTCATTTCCTAATTTTGAACGATCAATACAAATGCTCAACGGACCATCATATAAGGCATTTATATCATTCCATTTTTCGTCAACTTCATTTTCATCTTCTCCAAGAGCGTGAAATTCTATACAATCTATTCCTTTTTTAATGATAGAAGGAAGTACCTCTTTCAGATTTTTAAATTCGCTTGTCATTTCTATTGCTTGTTTTGGACAAACCTTAGTACATTTCCCACATCCAATACATCTCGTTTTATTAATTTTATAGAAAATAGGTTCTTCATCAATTGCTAACTGTAGACATTCAGATTTGCATTTGCCACACTTTACACACTTATCTTCATGTATTATGGCTTTACTTACATGAGGGTCTCCTTTTATACCTACAGAACAACAAAGATAACGATTTTCATTAATGCCTGCTCGTTCTAAACCTCTTTGTGCAGCATCAACAATTTCAGGTTTTGCACATAAATCAAAAAAGTTACAACCGGCTTTTGAATACAAAGTTACCAATTTTTCAACTTCAGTTGCATCCTCATTGCCAGCTCCGCATACAAGTTTAAAACATTTTTTTTCTTTAAATAAATCTAATAACATTACTTATTCTCCTCAACAAATTCCCTAATAGTATCCGCAATTCTTGTTACTTCTTCTTCACCCAAAGCTGGGAACGTTCCAACCCAGAAGGTATTGTTCATGATAAATTCTGTATTTGGAAGAAGTTTGTAATCATCTTCTGTCAAGTCTTTTGAATTAATCAATTTGCCATTGCCAATTCTAAAATCAATATCATTATCAACAACCATTGGTTGTCTTAAGATATTCCCAGCAAACAATTGACGTGTACCAATTTTATGGCTTTCTAAATATTCAACCAATTGTTGTTTTGTAAAAGGAGCATTCGGTTTTACTGAAATCAAATACCCAAACCAAGATGGTTTAACGCCTTCTTTTACTACAGGCAAGATTAAATAATCTGTTAAATCAGAAAGAAGTTTTGTCAAAAGTTCCGCATTACGTTTTCTTATAGCCAAAAAACCGTCTAATTTTTCAATTTGAGAGCACCCTAAAGCCGCTTGCCAATCTGTTATTTTCAAATTATATCCAACATGAGAATATGTGTATTTATGGTCATATCCATAAGGCAAATTGCCCAATTGCTGCGTAAATCGCTTACCGCAAACTCCGTCTTTTCCCGGAGGACAACAACAATCTCTACCCCAATCTCTAAATGACATAATTATTCTGTAAAGTTGAGAGTCGTTTGTAATCACTGCACCACCTTCGCCCATTGTTAAGTGGTGTGCCGGATAAAAACTAAATGTTCCGATATGACCGATTGTACCAATCTTACGTCCTTTGTATTCACCGCCCAAAGCATCGCAAGAATCCTCAATTACCCAAAGATTATATTTTTCTGCAAGTGCCATAATCTTATCCAAATCATAACTGTTACCCAAAGTGTGAGCCAAGAAAATTGCCTTAGTTTTAGGTGTAATTGCTTCTTCTATTTTATCAGCATCAATATTATAAGTTCCGATTTCGCAATCCACAAAAACAGGAATCATTCCATTTTGGATAATAGGATTAATTGTCGTAGGGAAACCGGCTGCGACAGAAATAACTTCGTCGCCTTTTTTTAATCTTCTTTCTCCTAGTTTGTGAGAAGTTAAAGCTGAAAAAGCCAATAAATTAGCACTTGAACCTGAATTTGTAGAAAGAGCAAATTTTACTCCCATATATTTTGCAAATTTTTGTTCAAATTCTTTATTAAATCTTCCGGCTGTAAGCCACATGTCAAGCGAAGCATCAATCATATTCAACAATTCTTCTTCACCCAAAAGCTTTCCGCTTGGCGGAATATAATCGAATTCTCGTTTTTTACCAAAAACTTCGTTATAATATTCTTTTGCCGCTTCTTTTACTTTATTGCGCAACTCTTGTTCCATTTAATATTTCCCTCATTTTTCCCAATTTGTACCTTCTTTAACAATCTTGGCTGGGTTTCCTGCGATAATCACATTTTCCTTATCAAATTTTTTATTAACTAGACTCCCCATACCTACTATTGAATTCTTTGATATTTTTGTTCCTTTACAAATGTTAACGCCATGACCAATCCATACATGTTCTCCTATTTCTACCGAAGAATTAGGGGTATTAATGATTTTCCCATCGAAATTTAATATGTTATGACCGTCATGAGCATATATTGCAATATTTCGGCTAAACATGCAATTATTACCTATTTCTAAATTCATATTTTCCCCACCTCCCGCAAATAATTGCAAATTTTCAGAATTCCAAAAGTTATCACCTATTTTTAGTATGCAATTTTCTCTTGGGTGACCAGAAATAATAGAATGTAGTCCATTTAAGGTTGAATTTTTGCCAATCTCAAATGTAATATTGTCCCCCCATAATTCAATATGACAATTGTGAAAGGAAACAAATTCTCCTATGTGAATCTTATTATTGTTCCCTTTTATACGAATTACACCACCATCTGACGTCGAATTGTGAATCTTTGGGTAAGATATAAAATTATTTTCACCATAATCTTTAATTTTTACAGTTGATAAATTTTTCTTCTTTTTGTATGAGATTTTTATAAAATTAAAAATTATTATTTTTCTAGTATTCCCATTTTTCAACTTCTTAATAAACAATACATTTTTCCTTCTTATTTACATATTCTTTAATCTGTTTCATTGTAAAATCGTACATATCAATATCTTGGCTATAAAAATGTTTATACCATTCAACCGATTTTTTAACAGCTTCGTCAGCTGTGTAAGTCGGAGTCCAACCCAAGACTTTCTCTGCTTTTTCGATATTTAGCATCAATAAATTTGCTTCATGCAAGTCATCACGTTTATGAACTACAACTTCTCCTTTGCCATAATATTCGCAAACCTTCTGAGCGACTTCAGCAACTCTCAAAACGCTGTCTTCGTTTGGCCCGAAATTAAAACCTTCTGCAAACTTTTTACCTTCTTCCAAAAGTTTTTCACCCAAAAGCAAATACCCTGAAAGAGGTTCTAAAACGTGTTGCCAAGGACGAACTGCAACAGGATTTCTAATCTCGATTTTTTCTCCGGCATTAATGTATCTTACGCAATCAGGAATTAATCTATCTAATGCCCAATCGCCACCACCGATTACATTTCCGGCACGAGCTGTTGCCATAGCGTAAGTACCTCCCTCTTGCAAAAATGAGCGTCTAAAAGATGATGACATAATTTCAACACAGCCTTTAGAAGAAGAATACATGTCATATCCGCCCATCGGCTCTTCTTCTTTATAACCACGATTTACCTCTTTATTTTCATAGCATTTATCCGTTGTAATATTTACAAACGCTTTAACAGACGGAGTGTGTCTAGCGACCTCTAAAACATTCAACGAACCTATAACATTGGTTTGATAAGTTAAAACAGGCTCTGCATAAGACAATCTTACGAGTGGTTGCGCTGCAAGATGAAAAATAATATCTGGCTGAAAATCATTTATTGATTGTTCAAGTTTACCTACGTCTAAAATATTTCCAATAATTGATTTTTCAATTTTGTTTTCTACCAAGAGTTCTTCAAACATAGAAGGTCTGGTATTTGGTGCAAGAGAATATCCGCAAACCTTTGCGCCTAATTTGGTAAGCCACAAAGCAAGCCAGCTTCCCTTAAAACCAGTATGACCTGTTAGAAATACTCTTTTACCTTGATAAATATTATTAAACATGTGCAACCTCTTTTTTGTTTTGCCAAACAGCCCAAGGTGCTTTATCTGCCATCCACATATCAGTCAAATCGTTTTTATCTTTCAAAGTATCCATAGGGCGCCAGAAACCGTAGTGTTTATAAGCGTGCAATTGTCCGTCATGCGCAAGATTTTCCAATGGAGTGCGCTCAAAAATCACATCATCGCCGTCCGGAATATAATCAAAAACTTTTGGTTCACATACAAAATAACCACCATTAATCCAAGATTCTTCACCCTTAGGTTTTTCCATAAATGAAGTAATCATATTATCATCATTTTTTATAACCAAAGCTCCAAATCTGCCTGAAAGTTGTACAGCAGTCATAGTAACAATTTTGCCGGACTTTTTGTGTTCAGATACTGCGTTATTTATGTTTACATCTGCAACTCCATCACCATAAGTCAGTAAAAACGGTTCATTACCAATATATTTTTGAGCTTTTTTAATTCTTCCACCTGTCATAGTATTTTGACCGGTATAAAGCATTGTAACTTTCCAAGGCTCTGTTTGAATCCTGTGAATATCTACCGTATTATTCACCATATCGACCGTAATATCAGAATATTGTTGATAATAATGTACAAAATAATCCTTGATAACGTGAGATTTATAACCTGTTAAAATTACAAAATCATTAAATCCATAATAAGAATATGACTTCATAATGTGCCACAAAATAGGTTTTCCACCAATTTCTACCATTGGTTTTGGTACAAGTCTGGTTTCTTCAGATAATCTTGTTCCTAGACCACCAGCTAAGATTACAACTTTCATTTAGAACTCCTTTGCGCATAATTTAATTTAAGAATATTTAATCTCTGTTTATATTTATCGACTTTAGACTTATTTTTAAGCACTTGATAGAAATTAAGCTTTAAGTGAACTTTTAAACAATCAAAATAACTTATAATTGGATAAAAGTGATTATTTATGAATCTATGCAAATATGCACATGCCAAAAATCTGTAAAAATAGAAATTTTTGCCGTATATAGGTTTTAGAATTTCAAAGAATCCTTCACTCTCAAATGAATATTCATTTTTTATATCTACGCAATAAGGGATTATTGTATCTTTCAAAACCCTTTTCTTTTCTTTTTCATAAGCTCCTTTTGAAAGTAAACTTTTCTCTACATAAGGATAAAGAAGTTTAGTAAGATAATTTACCCCAAATGCAATTGCAGGATTGTAACCCCCTTTATTTGCACAAATTGGGACTTCAAACAATGACTCATTATAGACAAATGCTTTACCTTTAAGCTCCATCTGACGTAATATTACATCTGTTTGAAATAATTGGAGTTTTACGCAACGTGCAATATCATCAAATTGTGCCAAATCATCCTTCCAAATCGCAAAAGAACCTGTCCAAGTTATTCTATGTCCAATTTTTACTACAAGTTCATTCAAAGAATTGCAATAGCAAAAATTACTATCAATATATTTTTTCCTTATTTTGTTAGTAAAAAATACAACAGGTTTTTCTGCCTCACAAACTTCTGCTACATTAACAATTTTTTCTAAAGCACCTTTTCTAAAAATACAAGTATCATTACATAATTTTAAAAGTTTGTTATGCGCCAATGATAAAACATTTATAAAATTTGCATCTCCGCCAATATTTTCTTTATTTCTTGAATAAAAAATCTTATTTGGATACAACTGAACATATTTTTGACAAACAGAGAATGTATTATCAGTAGAACAATTATCAGAAATAACAATTTCTACCTTGGAAGTTTCTTGGAATATTGTTTCATTTGTAATTGATTCCAACATTTGGTTCAGAATAGCCGCTCTGTTATATGTTGGAATACATATTGAAACAATATTTTGACTCTGTTTGTTTTTATTCATCTACAAACAAACTCCTTCTCTAAATCTCAAGTTCATGTTTTCGTATTCTTCAATAAAATTCAGCGCTTGTTCAACAGTCGTTTGATGGAAGAGCCATTGAAGATAGGATAAATCCTGATACTTTTTGTAATAGTGGTATGCAAAAGTTTTGCGCCATGAAATCACAGAATACTTATCCGCAATTCCTAAATTCTTACAAAGCGCCTTAAAGGAATTATGTACTTGAGTGCGCTCTAAACGATGTCCTCTAATACTAACAAACAAAGCGTCAGAGACTTCTCTATCACCTGCAACTTCATTTACTAATGCTCGTAAATCGTCGGTTAGCGGCACAGATTTGTTTTTATCAATAGCAAGATAATATTTGCCTTTGATATCGCCAATATTCAAATTGAGTAAATCTTGCAAATTGTAGCCGGTATTTATTGCAAGCAAAAATAAGAGCAAATCACGTTTGTTCTTTTTCTTCTCATACAAATCCTTGATTTGTTCTACGACTCTTTTATCCTTTATTGGTGAATTTGCAGCCACTTCTAATCCTTACATCGTGTCCTAAAAACTCTTAACTTTTTGTATAAATTGTGAAGAGTTTTTGTATAAGAAGATATTAACACAAAAACATTTAATTTCTACATGTATTAACAAAATAATTTACAATTTAAATTGTATTAAAAATAAGTGATTGAAGCATTATTTTTCGATTATTAATTACAAGCCGAAAAATTATTTAAAATTAGAATTTATTAAAGACTAAAAGTTTTGTTTAGAAAAGTTAAGACATTTGGTTGTTTTTCTATATTATCCAATCTCAAAAGCCTTATTATATCGTGTTTTAGACGCTCTCTTAACTTTTTATACAAATTGTGAAGAGTTTTAAATGTTAAGAGAATGATTTAAAAGTAGTTTTATTATTTAAAGTACAAAATTAGTATAGCTTTCGTCAATTTCTTCTTGGTCAATCCCTATATATCTCAATGTAATTTGCGGACTTGCGTGGTTCAAAAGTTTTTGTAACATTGCAATATCTTTAAATTTTTTGTAATGATGATAGCCAAAGGTTTTTCGCATTGTGTGCGTTCCAACTTTTGCTTGAATTCCGGCTTTTTTACAAGCATTTTTAATAATATAATAAGCACCGTATCTATCAAGGCGATTGTCAAATAGAGTCTTGAATAAGGGTTCTTCAGGTGATTTGTTTTTAACAAATTTGTCTAACATTGGCTTTAACTTCGCATTAATTGGAAATATTTTGGGTTTGCCTGTTTTCTGTTCTACTATTCTGACATGTGTTTTTCCTTGCACATCACCGACATTTAAAGCTACAATATCTGAAACTCTTAATCCACAATTTGTTCCAATTGTAAATAATAATAAATCCTTCGGATGTTTTGCTAAAATTTTTTCTACATTTCTTAAATCTTTGATACTTCTAATTGGTTCTACGGTTCCCATTTATCTTCCTTTCTTTACTTTCTTTTCTTAGTAAAGGTGAATTATTTAAAAAAGTCCTCTATTGCTTCAACGATTTCAATGTTCTCAACCTAATTAATCAAAGGTTTTAAAAAGAAATAATGATTGAATATTACAGTTACATAACCAAGGATTCTGATCGTTGGGATTTGATTTCACCAAAATATTTTACAAAACAACAACTCTGTATGAAGAAATAATTAAAGCAAATCCCAACATTCCGATTGAACCTGTTTTATCATCAGGGATAAAATTGAAAATTCCAATTTTAGAAGATTCTGAAATAATACAATTTGAACTTCCACCTTGGAAGAAACAACCTCAAAATCGTTTGTACTTTGGAAATTAAATAATTACTGAATTTGCTGTATAGTGTATAATGATTAAATGATTACGGAACAGGATTGAGAAAAATATTCTACAAATATTAGTATTAAAAGATTAAAGTCATTTATTTACAACGAAAATGATACTATTTCTTTTAGTTTTTTACCTCTATATACATTACCCCAAAGAAGAATTTTTCTTATTCTTTCTTTTAAATAACTAATATTTTCATATTTACTTAGATTTTCAGCAAAAAATGTAGGCATAAATCTTTCGTATTTTGTTTTTGCCAATTCTATTATTTTTTCCTTAATTTCCAATGGTACACAAGGATTGTTTGAAGGTTTTCCTTTGGCTTTGTGTATTATTCCATTTATATCGTATTTCTTTACTTGTTGTTGTAAATTTCTAACTTGGCGTGTTGATAAGTGTAATATTGTACTTGCTGTTTTTTGTTTAATTTCTCCTGCTAATAAACTGCTTATTGTTTCATAC
The DNA here is from genome assembly GCA_934777245.1 of uncultured Candidatus Melainabacteria bacterium. Next base: position 51,069 of record CAKVND010000009.1, read on the forward strand.
TTTTTTGATTCTTGCTTGGTTATTAATTTCTCCTTTGGCATGAGAAACCTCCTTTGTTAATTCTCTATTTGAATTAAAAAAGGGGAAATTTTTATTTTGCCAAAACAGGAAATTTTAACTTTGCTGCGACATACATCAGGGAATTTTTTTTAAAATTATGTTAAGTAAACAAAAGTTTATTTATTAAATTATACTGTTCTTCAAAATCTTTTCCATATTTCCAAAGTTCCTCGGCTAAATGCAAATGAAACATTTTCTCAAACGATCGACTTAAAACTTTTCTGTAACTTCTTAGATATATGTTTTTTATTTCTAATCTTTCAGCTTCAGTATGCTTTTTAGCATTCTTGTTTTCGAGATATGTTTTAGAAACATATAATTTGTGATCGTATAAATAAAGATAAACAAGCGTATTCATATACACTCTTTCCTGTGGTAATTTTGGTTTTTTAGCAAACTTTTTTAATAATTCTGACCTTTGTTTTTCGTAGAGTATTGTCCTAAAATATTTATTAAAATTATCTACCATATTCTTTGAAAATCCAAATAATGTTATCATTTTACTCGCTTCCACGTTAGAACAAAAACCTTTAATCATATAATTAATATCTTCTTGTTTATGAAATTGAAAAAATAGCGGTAATTTGGAATTATTTTTTCTTGTTTTACTTTTCTTTATATATGTATAATTATCTCCTTCACATTTTAGATAATTGTCGCCAACAAAAGTTTGTAGCAGTAATTTCATAACGCTTTCGTCAACATCTTCAGCTATACCGACAATTTTTTCAAAGCTAAATTTATCCAACCTTTTGCAGAGTTTTAATATTCGTTCTTTCATTCAGTAGTCCTTTCAACATGTATTCATCTAACTCTTTTATTTCGTTTGTTTCTGACAATTTTTCAATTTTGTTAATCAATTTTACTAATTGCCTAAACTGATTTGCTCTTGTAGCAAGATATTGAATTGCATCATCTGTAAATTGCAATTCAGTTAAATTAGATAATATTTCTTCAATATCATTTTGGTTGTAGCTTTCAAATTTCAACGATTTATAAATCCT
>CAKVND010000010.1 GCA_934777245.1 uncultured Candidatus Melainabacteria bacterium
TTTTCATCTTTGAATTATGAGCGAAGCGAATTTAATGAACTTATTCACCTATTCACTTATTGACTTATTGACTTAACAATAAAAAAAAACACTGAGGGCAGGGGCAACGTATACTGTACACAAGGAGTGTGTCACGAGAGAGAAAGGTGAAACAATAGCCCTCAGTAAGATAAAACTTTTTTAGCGAGGCTGTGGTGAGCCTTGCAGTTTTATAAATGGAAAATTGAAAATGGAAAGTTGAAAATTGTATTAAAAATAACTGAATATATAATTTGCTTAATATAAACATATAGACTTAAGAAAAATTTAAAACAATTTTCCATTTTCAACTTTCCATTTTCAATTCAAACAATCGCTCACACAACCTTTCCTAAGCAAAAAACTAAACTTCCTTAACCAACTCCCTATTCCCATAAAAATCGCAAGCATACTGCTTGATAACTTCTTTTTTACCGGATTTAACACATTTATTTAATCCAAACTTCCAACCAAACGGCTTAGATTTAAATTTTGCATAATTAAACTCACGCATAGAATAAACTATTTCATTTTTATGCTTAATAACTAAATCGTTAGCTTCAATTCCTGTAACTTTTGTAACATTACAAACTCCGTCAAACCGCCATTCTGAGAGTTCACTTACCGGCTTTCCGCAAATCGGACAAAAACCTATTGATAATTTTCTTGATGTAAATAACTCATTGTCCTTTAGATAATAAACGTCATCAGGACGAAATTGACAGCAATGTCGCACAATAATCCTCCGCTATTCTACTATTAATGGGCATAACTTGCCCTGTACTTTTGTGAAGATTTGTCCTACGCAGCGTTTCAGCTTTGTTTCAAAATCAAGTACAAGAATATACTACACTATTTTCAAAATTGACATAAGGATTGTAAAGACTTTTTTACATCTAAACCCAGAATTCAATGTTTGTGATATTTTGGTATAGAATAAGGAGGCTGAAAGCATGAAGGCTATTGTATTTGATAACAACTTAAAATTAGATAAAAATTATCCGAAACCAATTCCTAAAAAAGGTGAAGCCCTAATAAAAGTAACTCTTGCGGGGATTTGTAATACTGATTACGAAATTACGAAAGGCTATATGGGCTACGTTGGTATTTTAGGACACGAATTCGTCGGAGTTGTTGAAGAAGTTAACGACGAAGACCAATCTTTGGTCGGAAAACGCGTTGTTGCAGAAATCAGTTACGGATGCAATGACCCCGAATGTGAATGGTGTGCTAAGAAAAATTATCGCCACTGCCCAAACCGCCATACTTTAGGAATTTGGCATAAAGACGGGTGTTTTGCAGAATATATGACAATGCCGATAAATGTATTGTTCGAAGTTCCTGATAATGTATCTGATGAACAAGCGGTTTTTGTTGAACCACTTGCTGCAGCATGTGAAATTACCGAACAACTTCATATCGATCCAATGCAAAAAATTGTTGTGCTTGGTGACGGCAAGTTAGGCTTGACTACCGCACTTACTTTGAATGCACAAAATTTTGATGTATTACTTGTTGGTAAACACCAAAACAAATTGGATATTGCTTCTGCACAAGGCGTTCAAACAAAGCTTTTAAGCGAATTTAAAATAGAAAAGAAATACGATGTTGTAGTGGAGGCCACTGGCTCTGCGTCAGGTTTTGAAACATCAATGGCATTAACAAAACCAAGAGGCGTGCTTGTTTTAAAAAGCACGGTTGCATCAGGTAAAGAGCTCAACCTTGCGCCTATTGTAATAGACGAAATCACTGTTTTAGGCTCACGTTGCGGACAATTTCCTCCTGCTTTAAGACTTTTAAAAAATAATAAAATCGACTTTTCATCATTCATAAGCGGTGTTTATCCAATTGACGATGCTTTAGAAGCTTTTGAAGCAAACAAATCAAAAGACAATCTAAAAATCTTAATAAAGATGTAATAAAACGACATAGTAAAAACAAACAAATCTTGGTTATTCCCTCCCTTTGGGGGATGGCTATGGAGAGGGTTTTATAAAACTAATTAAAACAAGACTAGAAGAAATTTGTAAAGCAACTGATGATATAACTTCTTAACATTACTTAACCTCGCATGTTGACTACCTACCTTGTTTATGGTTTCATGTAAACATAATATGTAAAATTAGCTGAAAAGGAAATAGAGAAATGAGACGTACATTAGAAGGAACAAAGATTAAAAGACAACACGTAAGTGGTTTCAGAGCTAGAATGTCAACTCCTGGCGGTCAAGAAGTTTTAAACAGAAGACGTGCTAAAGGAAGACACCAAATCGCAATTTCTGGTAGCAAACGTGCTTAAGATTTAAAAAAGATTTATTGATAAAAGGGCGACCGCAGGTCGCCCTTTTATTTTATATAAGTTTTAATATAATGTGCATTTTTTCTCCGATGGCACTACTGTTAATAATAATTAAAAAAGCATAATACAGTATCAAAAATTGATAAAACGACAGTCGTACCTATGAGCCATTAAATATATAATAAAGAATTCTGATTAAGTTTTTTCTTTCAAAAATCTTACATAGTAAGAAGATGCAGCAGGTACTACGCTTAATAGTACAAGCACGTTCATAATGCCGAATTTTTGCGCAACTGCACCTAAAATTGACATGCACAATGCGACAATTCCCCAACAAAATCCGTTAATAAATCCTGCAACAATACTCTTATATTCAGGTAAAGTTCTTTGCGCCCAAACCATTGTAACAGGTTGTGCCAACATTGTCGTAAATCCGATTGCAAAAAATATTACAAGTGATAATACAGAATGAGTTTTATAAGTGAAAGCAAACAACAGCATCATTGGGAAAGTTGCCCACATTGAAAAATATACGACCGGTTTTGAACCGAAAAGCTTTTCTGCTTTCGGACTCAAAAATGAACTAAATGCTCCTGCAAAAACAAATAAGAATAGGGCAACTCCGATGTAGAACGGCGAATATCCCATTGATTTCCATAAGAACGGAAGCAATATACAAGAACTGTTTGTAATCAAAGATTTCATCATAGAAATTAACATCAAATAATTCATTTGCTTATTAGATAGAATATCTTTAAAAGATTTGAAAAATTCTTTTCTAACCGGAGGCTTTTCAAGCTTTGATAATTTTGGAACACAGAAAAACATTATTGAGGCTAGAGCCAATCCGATTAGCGATGTGTAAGAAATCATTGACAAGCCTAAAACTTGAGTAATCAAAGCCGCTAAAAGTGGACCAAAAGCAAATCCTAATGAACCCATGCTAATAAATATACCCATGTTATTGGAACAGTCTTTTCCCGAAAAATGGTTTACAAAACCCATTGATTGCGGATGAAAAAAACTTCCGCCAAGACTACCTAAAATCATAAAAATTAGTAATATATATACATTCGGAGCAAGAGGCGTCAGCGGAATAAATACAGAAGCTAAAACCAACCCCCAAAATATAAAAAATCTTTTAAGAATATTATCTGCAAAAAATCCAAAAACAGGCTGAAGCATAGACGAACAAATATGAGAAATACTTATAATTACAGTTGCTATTGCCATAGAGAACCCGAGTTTAGACGCAATAAACGGCATTATAGGGTTTAAAAATCCGCTGTATACATCTGCAATTAAGTGTCCTAAACATAGCCAAATTATTGCCATTTTCGTTGTATCTTTGTTCATATTCCTTATCCTCATCCCATTTACAATAATTATAGTCTGCATAAATTGATTAATCAAATGTATAGTGTTATAATCAAGCTATGAGTACAGAAGCGGAAGATACAAATTTAAAGATGGTTGGTTTGGAGTTAATGTTTTTAACTCCTGAAAAGTACAGTCATGAAGATGGAATTACGGCTGTTGAACTCGCTAAACTAGTAAATTTACCCGTAGATGAAGTTAAAAAGAAGCTTCAAATTTTAAAAGAGAAAAATATTGTGCGCGTTAAAGGGATAAACCCTAAGTGTTGGCTTTTTGATGAATATAATTTTCAGCGTCTTGATGACGATGACGATATATTCCATTTACTTTGCAATTTTGAAGATGTCGATTTTGATAAATACTTTAGTTATTAATTTTCTTTATCAGTTGGCAAATCATCTAATATAAACAATCCTAATCGCCCTTCTCTAAAGTCTTTTAAAATAAAAATAGCAGTTCTTTCTGTATCAGGATATTCACCCTTTATAATCCAATTACGTTTAGTTGCGATATCTTCCAATGTAAGATTTTCAACATTATAATGTTTGCAAAGTTCTTCTTTATGTTTTTGGGCAAGCATCTCTAAAAGTGCTTTTGCAACAGGTTCAGGTGAATAGGCGTTTTCTGAAACTGAACTCACAAATGCCAACTTTACAGCCTGCATTTGATCATCTTGTTTTGTCGGAATAATCCCCGGAGTATCCAATAAATCCAATTTAGGGTTAATTCTAACCCATTGTTGCTGTCTTGTAACACCGGCTTTTGCACCAATTTTTGTTTTAGAAGATTTTGTCAGTTTGTTAATAACGCTAGATTTACCTACATTTGGCATACCAACAACCATCGCTCTTGCAGGACGTCTTAATAGTCCTTTTGCCATCAAAGCTTGAATTTTAGGTTCACTTAATTCAACAGCTTGTTTTACAACTTGTGGCAATTCTTTTGCACTTTTAGCATCAGAAACAATCACAGGACAATCGGTTGTTTCTTTTAAATAATTAACCCAATTCTTAAGTTCATTTCTATCAACCAAATCCGCTTTATTCAACAAAAGAAGCCTTGGTTTTTCTCCCAAAAGCTTCTTAATGTTTGCATAACTGCTACTTAAAGGTAATCTGCTATCACGTACCTCAATAATCACATCAACCAAATTTAATTTTTCTTTAAGTTGACGCTCTGCTTTCGCAATATGACCTGGGTACCAGTGAATGTGCAACTTATCTTTTTTCAATTTTTTCCTTAATACGAGTTGCTTTACCTGAACGTTCTCTTAAGTAATACAATTTAGCACGTTTAACATCACCGCGTCTTTGAACAGTGATTTTGTCAATACGTGGAGAGTGTACTAAGAATACACGTTCTACACCAACACCTTGGAATACTTTTCTTACAGTGATTGTTTTATTGATGCCTGAACCGTGTTCAGCAATAATAGTACCTTCGTATGCCTGTAATCTTTCTTTGTTACCTTCTACGATTTTTACAGAAACTCTAACTGTATCACCAGGATTCATTTCCGGTAATTCTCTTGTTGTGTATTCTGCTTCTAAATTTTTAATAATAGGATTCATTTTGCTATTCCTTATATTTTGACTAACTTTTACATTTTAGAACTATCATAAATAAAACAAAAACTAAAAACAAGTATAGGTTAAGTTTTTTTACAGAAATGTTTACTTTTGTAACATTTTTACTTAGAATTGTCAAAAAATAATCTTCACATTTTTTATTAACACCAGCCGTGTAATATGAAAGGTTTTTAGATTTTGAATCCTATATCTAATCATAATATGTCAAAATTTGTCACTAAAATGACTAAAGCTGATGCAATGGCTCCAATTATTGCATTGGAAGCAACTGTTGTAACTGGGAGAACTTATCAGGCTTACAAACGTGGCAAATGGGATGAAGCAAGAGAACGTTTTATTGAAGAATCAATGGGTTCAATTGTTTGGCTTAGTGGTGTTGCATCTTTAAACAAACTTGGAGACAAATTAGTTGGAAAGATTCTAAAGAAACCTGGAGCTAATTTTGACGTCGGTACTGATAAGTTATTAAGAACTCCTTTTGATAACTTCATGAAAAAAGTTGCACCAAAAGGATTTTCACCTAAACAAGTAGCATTAATAAAAGGTGCAAAAGTTATGACAAGTATTGTATTAGCAAACTTGTTCATAGGCTTTGTTATGCCAAAAGTAAACCAAGGTTTGACTAAAAAATTACGTCATGAAAGACGATTGGAAAAAGAACACGGTCAACAAAACAATAAAGCTAAACAGCCATCTTTTAAAGGTGGTGCAGCAGGAGCTATTGGTGCAATTAATAGATTTACAAACTGTATAGAAAACACAAACACAGGAAAGCTGTTATCTTCAGATGCAGGTATTGCCGGTGGTCGTATGTATAATGCTAGAAGAAAAGAAGAACGTCGTGAAGTATTTATTCGTGACGTTGGCTCTATTTATTTCTATATGTGGGCGCAAGGTCATGTTGGCAATGTTTTGAATTTAGCAGAATCAGGAAGAGCTACAAGATTAAATCCATCAACAGCTAAGCTATTAGATGAACATTTAGCTAAGTATATTGGTGACAAGCAAATGGATGTCAATGAGTTCAAAAAAGCTATATTAGGAAATGAGCAGGCTTTATCTTCTGAGTTTAAATTTGAGACTGAAAAACTTTCCGGCTTAGATAAAATGTTTAATAAAAAACCGTTAGAAGTTATTAAGCTTTCAGAAGCAGAAAAATATATTAAAGATTCTGCTACGCTTGAAAGAGCCAAAGAAATGTCAAAACTTCAACCTGAAAGAATGGGCGAGGCAGTTCTTACAAAACAACAATTAATTGATTCATATAATAAAGCTGAAATCAATGATCCTAAAATGTTGAAGAAGCTATTTGAAGAATTCACCGGTGGAGCAAGTAGTTCGGAATACAAATACGTTTCTAATAAAAAGTTATACAAATTAAAGAAAGAAATGGTAGATTATGTAAACACAATCTGCAAAGCAGCAAAAGATGGCAAGGTTGACAAGGCTTTATTAGACAAAGTTCAAAAGAAAAACCTTATGTATAACGGCTTGAATTTTGCAGCCGGTTTTGCAGTGGCAGCAGCATTCTTATCGACATTTATACCTAAATTCCAATATTATGTAACGAGAAAAACAACTGGTGTAGACGCATTCCCTGGAGTTTATGATTTTGAACATCATCAGGAAGAAATCGATTAATATTTTAAAATGTAAATAAATGTAAAGAAAAAGATAAGTCTTGAAATTTGACTTATCTTTTTTACTTTATATATATGTAAACACTTTGTAAGGATTAAGATTATGCTAACATTTAAATCATCAGAAGAAACACACAACACATGCTTTAAATTTATTGGCGCTGATTCTGCACCTAAGACTACACACTTGATTTCAAATAACACTTCACTAATTGCTCCTACTTCAAATGAAGGTGGTACTGATACTTGCAGTTTTTATTCAGGCCCATCTGATGCAACAATTATGGCATTTGGTGAATCTTGCGGTTCTATTGCTTATGAAGGCGCTGGCGAATCTTGCGGTTCAATCGCATACTCAGGTGGCGGTGAATCTTGCGGATCAATCGCATCATCTTCAGTTTCTGTTTCATCAGGCAGCAGCTTCTCCGGCGGAAGTTTTTCAAGTTATTCTTGCTAATCAACAGTTAATTTATAAAACATAATATTTATTTTTCTTAACATTTAGGCAAATTTTCAAGTCTAAATGTTTTTTATATAATATGGTTATGAAAGTTGGCAATATAAATACTGTTTTTTTTAGAGGCAAAGAAAATAATTCCGCCCCTACAGGTAATATTACACAAAATACAAACTCAATCAGAGAGCTTTCTAATGTTACACCTGATTTCAAAATAAAATTACCAACTCCTTATAAAAAGCTTGGTGTAACTCAACTTAATAACGGCTTGGCAATCCATTCCTACAAACTTGCAAACGGATACAAGGTGAGTGTTGTACCGATGGAAGGTTCACCTGCAGTTGTAAAAAACTATGTCAATGTCGGTTCAATGAACGAAACAGCCAATATTAAAGGTATCAGCCACTTTTTGGAACACATGGCGTTTAACGGAACCAACGGAGAAAACGGGCATGTTAAACTAAAAATTGGTGATTCTTTCAAAAAAATTGATGCAATGGGTGGTTGGGCAAATGCCAGTACCAATTACGCTATCACGGATTATGTCAATTCTACTCCGCTTTTAGGTGAAAAAGATTTGGAAACACAAATTCAGGTAATTGCGTCTATGGCAGAGGATTTGAAACTCTCAAATGCAATGATAGCAAAAGAAAAAAATCCTGTTTGTTCAGAAATCAACATGATTTTGGACGATCCGCAAACAATTGCTTTAGACCAAAGTGTTAGAACTCTTTATAATATTAAAAATCCGACCGATGAAATGGTCGGCGGAAGCGTTAAAAGTATCAAAAATCTAACAAAACAAGATGTAAAAGACTATTACGATAAGTATTACACACCTGACAATATGAACCTTGTTGTAACAGGTGATGTTAATCCTGATGATGTGATTAAAATTGTTGCAAAGAATTTCAATTCCAACAAAGTTTCAAAAGGCAGAAAATTTGAAGAAAAATTGATTCCAATTAATAAAACTGTTAGAAAAGATTTTGTAAGCGATAAAGCTACTTCAACTGAAATTATTTTAGGCTTTGCAGGTCCAAAAAACAGTGACACAAAAGAACGTGTCGCTTATGATTTGGCGCAAACTTATTTGCAATCTTATTCGTCAGGTTTAAAACAAAATCTAAAAAAATATAATGCATCACCTTATATTGATAACGAAAAAATCGGAACTAATCCAAATTGCCCGAGAATGACTTATTTGGCTGTAAATTCTGACGACAAAAAGAGCGAACAAGTTTTAAAAACATTATTTGAAACAATATCTAATTTAAAAGAGGTTTCAGATAAAGACTTGGAACGTTTAAAACAACGACTTATTAAGGATAGAAATGAAGCTTTTGAGATTTCTCAAAACGTAAATGATAACATCGGAAAAGCTGTGTTAGACAATAACATGGAATATTTAAGCGACTACGAAAATATTTTATCCGGTTTAACAAAGGATGATGTAAATAATGCAGTAAAAAAATATTTTGACCTGAACAAAACTGCGGTAACACTTGTTCATCCCGCAAAGCAGGTAAATGTATCATTCCAAGGGAAAACAAGACAACCTATTGATATGAAAAATATTGAAGAACAAACTCTTCCAAATAATTTTGACATAGGTTTTTATGAAACAAAAAACAATAACTTTAACTATAATGTATCTTTAATTTCAGATGTTCCATATCACAAAAAAGCCGGAGTTACAGAAGTTTTGAATGCTATTTATTCTATGGGAACAAAGAACAGCAATGAAAATGACTGGAATAATTTTAAAGAAGAAAATAATCTAAAATTAAATGCAGGTTTCTGCGGATACAGTATTTTTGCAACTGCTCAATCTTCTCAAAAAAATAGAAAACTTGCGTTAGCAAAGACAAAAGAACTTTTGTATAATCCAAACATTACACAAGAAAATTTAGACAAAGCCAAAGAAATCGTTAGAGATTCTTTTGAAAGACGTCAAGACAGCGCATTGAGCTTATATTATGATAATGAAGCTATAGCTAATCCATATACCTTCTCTAAAGATGAAATTTTAAAATCTTTAGATAGTATAACAACTGCTGATGTAGAAGATTGCAAAAACTATATTTTGAATAACGCAAGAGGTATTATAACCGCAAATTTACCAAAATCCGATAAAGAAAATTGTAAGGAAGATATTATTAATGCCGGTATGAATTTGGATAAAGTTAAGCCTAATAAAGTTCAAACTTTGGATTTATACAGCGAAAACACGAAACCTCAAGTTTTAACAAAAGCTAACAATAATTCTCAAGCAGATATAATGCAAGTCTACAAATTCAAATGTAACAATACTTTAAAAGAAGTTGTTTTAGGAGAAATTACAAATACAATTTTATCAAGTTCAAGCATCGGTTTGTTTGACAATTTGAGAGAAAAACAGCACCTTGCCTACTCTGTATTTTCTAACATCGAAAGAGAAGGCAATTTAGGCGAAGTTTCCTGCAATATTTTAACAACAACTGATAATAAAGATATCGGCGAAATTTCTTATGATAATGTTAAAAAATCAATTGAAGGTTTTACAAACCAAATTGGAGAACTAAAAAACAGTAAATTTACTGACAAAGATTTGGAAAACGCAAAACTTGCAATGAAAGCAAAATTACTTGATTGCGAAAGCACAGACGCTAAAATACGTTCTTTGGATAGTGGATTAAATTCTAAATTTGGAATTGATTATAAGAACAAACTTTATACGTTGATTGACGGTATAACCAGAGAAGATGTAGTAGGTTTTGCAGAAAGAATTTTCAAAAATCCGCCAACTTATTCTATCGTAGCAAGTCAAGACACATTAGATGCAAACAAGGATTTTTTTGATAGTTTAACTTGTTAACGACTAACCTTTTTTGTATAATAATCCTATGAAATATGCGTTAGTTTTAGTTAATATTAAGGGGCTGGGGGTTAAAACTTTTAGCTATTTAATACCGGAAGAAATTAAAAATATTATTCAAATAGGACAGGCTGTTCTTGTGCCGTTTGGACGTCAAGGCTTGATTAACGCTTTTGTTGTTGGATTTTCTGATTATCTTCCCGGAGATTTTAGAGTAAAAAAAATCAACAAAATATTAGACCCTACACCTTTATTTTCCCTAAAATACCTGAAACTTTTAGAATGGGTTGCAAATTATTATTGCACCGATTTTGTAACAGTTTTGAATGCGGCTCTTCCAATGAAGCTTATTGAAAAGAATGCAAAAATTGAACTTTCCGTTGATTTTTTAAATGATAACGCAGAAGGGCTTACTAAAAGACAAAAAGAAATTTTAACTCTATTAAAAGAGCGTGGTAAATGTTCACTTATTGAATTTGAAGAAATCGCAAAAACCACGCGCGCTACGATGAAAAAACTCGCTGAATTGGGTTGCGCAAAAATAGAACAAGAATATATTTACAGAAATCCGCTTGCTATATTTAAAAATGTTGAAACTGAACCGCTGTTTGAATTATCAGGTGAGCAGATTACAGCTTATGAAGGGATTAAAGCAAAATTAAAATCGCCAAATCCGATTTTATTGCACGGCGTTACAGCCTCAGGTAAAACTGAAGTTTATTTTAAATTAATAAAGGATGTTATTGATTCAGGCAGAAATGTTTTATTCTTAGCACCTGAAATAGCTTTAGCATCGCAGCTTACAAAACGTCTTGCGCGCAAATTCGGTATAAGAGATGTTGCGATTTGGCACAGCAGTATTTCGGAAGGCGAAAAATATGACGTTTGGCAAAGACTTTATAAAAACGATATCAAAATTCTTGCAGGCGCGCGTTCAGCTGTTTTTGCACCATTACAAAACATCGGTTTGATTATTATTGATGAAGAGCATGAAAGTGCTTATAAGCAAACAAATCCTGCGCCAAGATATGATGCAAGAGTTGTTGCAAGACGCTTGGCACAATTCCACCAAGCACCTTTGCTGTTAGGCTCTGCTACGCCTGATATATCAACATATTATTATGCAACAAATAACAACAATTTATTTGAAATGCGCAAACGTTTTAACAATTCTCCACTTGCAAAACCTCAAGTAATAAATATGCAAGAATACGGCAAAGCTTCTTATCGCGGAATAATTTCTAAACCGTTGCAAACGGAAATTAGTGAAACATTGGAGCGCAAGCAACAGGTGATATTGCTTATGAACAGGCGCGGATATTCGACTTATACGCAATGTAAAGCCTGCGGAACCGTAATTGAATGCCCTGATTGTTCTATACCAATGATTTGGCATACAAGTGTAAAAAAGCTAAAATGTCACTATTGCAATCGCGAAATGAGTTTCCCAAACTATTGTCCACAATGCGGAAGTGATGCGCTTTCTACATCAGGAGTCGGCACGCAAAAAATCGAAACGCTTATAAAAGAGCTTTATCCTGACGCAAGAATTGAAAGAATAGATAGCGATATTTTGACAAGAAAAAATGCACATATTGAGCTTTTAAACAAATTCCAAAACCAAGAAATAGACATTCTTGTAGGAACACAAATGATTGCAAAAGGTTTAGACAATCCTAACGTTACTCTTGTTGGGGTTTTGAGTGCCGATTCAGGATTTAACATTCCTGATTTTAGAGCGTCAGAAAGAGGCTTTCAACTTTTGACTCAGGTTGCAGGACGTGCCGGCAGAGGTGAATTCAAAGGAAAAGTTTTATTCCAAACTTATAATCCTGATTATTATGCGTTCCAAACAGCGAAGGCTCAAGATTATGAAAAATTCTTTGAAACAGAAATTAAGGCGCGACAAGAGTTTGATTATCCGCCGTTTAGCCAAATTATTCGTTTAATTTTGTCTTCTCAAAACAATTTCAGAGCTGAAAAATCAGCAATGGAAATTGCAATGCGACTTGTTACAATGACAGAAAAATTTGGTTTTACGGAATATTTAGAAACACTGGGACCAACGCCTTGCGTAATTGAAAAATTAAATGGCTATTATCGTTTTCAGATTTTGATAAAGAATAAGCTTTCTCAAAAAGGGCATGATTTTGTGTCAAAATTCTTGAATAAAATTAGTTTGCCAAAAGATATCAAAATGGCAATTGATGTTGATCCGTTGGATATTTTGTAAATATTTAAAATTAGAAATTGTTGAAAATAATAGTTATAGTTACGTTTTGTAAATTTATTCATCAAAAATAGCAATAATATTTGTTTTTAGAACTTTATAAGAGTGTGTGAAAATAAAGGAAATGTAGTATGGGTGTTAGTCTAAATTGTAATCAGGGAAATGTTGTTAAACCGAATTTTAAGGGTTCTTATCAAAGAACTGAAAATGGAACTCCGTATTATAAAACGAATTCTGGAACTATTGCCGGCGCCGTGATGGCTGTGCCGGCAGGATTAGCTTGGATAGGTAATTTAACGTTACCTACAGCTGAAGGGAATTCCGCAAATGAAATAAAAACAGTTTTTGATAAGTTTTTACCAAAGAACCAACTTGAATTTAATAGCGCTTTGAAAAAACGTGCTATTCCTTGCGCAATTATTGCAGCAGGTGTAACTCTCGGATGCGGTATGTTGGTAGATGTATTAAGGAATAAAAGAGCAAGAGAAGGTGCTGAATTTGTAAAACAAGTGGGAACTAAAAAAGCTATTATGGAAAGCGATAGCGTTAGTTTGTCAAACAAAGGCAGACCTTACTATGATTCAAAAATTGGTAAAGAATATGGATTTGCACTTGGTGCCGGTTGTGGTTTTATAAATTATGCTATGAATTATAGTAAACACAATCCTCAAAAAGGAATAGCTGCATTATTAGGTAACGTAATTTCCTTCGGATTGGGAGGTTTATTAATGGGTGCAATCGCTGACCATAACACAAATAGTGATGCAAGAAAACACGCTTAACATGTTTATATTATAATATGAAAGTGAAGGTTTCACCCCTCACCCTTTAATGGATTGCCATGGGCTAAACGCCTTCGCAATGACAACACATTGCAATACTAAACGCCAAGTCATTGCGAGGAACGGTGAGTGACGAAGCAATCCATAACAAAACATAAATGCAAGGTGAGAAAAGCGTAAACGTTCCCACCGAAAAATAAAACTAAAAATACGAGGATAAATATGTTAAAAGATTTTTTTCTAAACGAAGTTAAACAAGGCATTACAAAAGCCATAGAAGCAAACGAGCTTGGACAAATGAATGCAGAAAATGAATACTCTCTCATTATGGAAAAACCAAAAAATCCTGATTTTGGGGATTTTGCGGTAAACGTTTCATCTTTAGCGCGTTCTGCAAAAATCGCACCCCCTATGATTGCAAACGCAATTGTAAAACATCTTTCAAATAAAGATTATTCAGTTTCTATTGTTGGTGGTTTTATTAACTTCAAAATTGAAAATTCACTTTTGGCAAACGCTGTTGCAGAAGTTTTAGCAAAAAAAGAAAACTATGGACGTCCTGAAAATGTTCCGACAGAAAAAATCTTATTAGAATACGTTTCAGCAAACCCAACAGGTCCATTCCACATTGGTCATGGACGTTGGGCAGCTATGGGAAGTGCTTTGGCTAATTTGTTGAAATTCTATGGACACGAAGTTTATCAAGAATTTTATATCAATGACGCAGGAAGCCAAATTAACAAACTTGGCAATTCTTTGAAAATCAGAGTTAAGCAAGAATTGGGCGAAAATGTAGATTTTCCAACAGATGAAATTGAAAGAAAAAATTTCTACCCTGGAGATTACTTAGTACCTGTTGCTAAAAAATTCTTAGAAGAAAAAATTGCAGACGTTAAATCAGGTGCTGATGTTGACGCATTAGACGTTAAAATTTTCTCTGATTTTGCAAAAAAAGAAATGGAAGCTTGTCAAAAGAAATTGTTGGAAGATTTTAGAGTACATTTTGATAATTTTTATTCAGAACTTGATTTACACAAATCAGGTAAAGTTGAAGAAAGTTACAAAGAGCTTGTTTCTAAAGGTATGTTGTACGAAAAAGAAGGTGCAATGTGGTTTAAGTCTTCTGAATTCGGCGATGATCAAGATAGAGTTATTAAAAAAGCTGACGGCTCTAATACATATTTAACAGCTGATATCGCTTATCATATCGACAAACTAAGACGTGGATATGACAGGTTAATCAATATTTGGGGCGCAGATCACCACGGTTATGTTGCTCGTGTAAAAGCATCTATTGAAGCTTTAGGTTATGACCCAAATAAATTAGAAGTTTTATTGGGACAACTTGTAAACCTTGTTGTTAACGGCGAAGAAGTTCGTATGGGCAAACGTAAAAACATGGTTACATTAGATGATTTGATTGAAGAAGTTGGAATTGATGCGACTCGCTATTGGATGGAAATGCGCAACATTGATATGACGCTTGATTTTGATATTGAGCTTGCAAAACGTTCTACTGACGAAAACCCTGTATTTTACGTTCAATACGCTTATGCAAGAGTTTGCTCAATTTTAAGAAACGCAGTAAATGAAAGACTTAACGCTGAAACAGGTGAAAAAACACCGGCACCTATGACTCAAGCAGAATTGGATGATTTGATTAATAATTTTGATAAAGATATTATTTTAAAAACTGCTGACAGTGCAAAATCATTGATTTTGAAGTTGGAAGAATTTAAATCGGTAATTGTGCTTTCTGCTCAAAACAGAACAGTTTACACAATTTGCAGATATGTTCAAGAACTTGCTGCTGAATTCCATTCATTCTATAACTCAAATAGAGTTATTTGTGATGATACGGAGTTGATGAAATCAAGATTAGCATTGATGGTTGCAATCAAGACAACATTAAAAAATGCGCTTGATATTTTAGCAGTTTCAGCACCTGAAAAGATGTAAAAATAATAAAATATAATATAACAACAAAAAATGCGCTCATAAAGCGCATTTTTTGTTGTTATAGATTTTCACCTCACCCTAGCCCTCTCCTGTAAGGAGAGGGAATAACCTAAAGTCGTTCAATTAATATAAATTTGAAAAATCTTATATGTACAAATAAATATGTCTCGCTAATTTCCTCTCCTTAAGAACAAATTAATCCGCATAACAAGCCAAAACCAAATTGTTTCTTAATTTATTCAAAGCTCTGGCTTCAGTTTGACGAATACATTCTTTTGTCACACCATACATTTTGCCGATTTCTTCCAATGTTGTTTTTGCAAAATCACCCAAGCCAAAACGCATTTTAATAACAGTTTGTTCTCTATCCTTCAAAGTTGAAACAACATTGCTCAAATCATTTTTCAACTGTTCATATTCAATATTTTCTTCAACGTTAGTGTTTTCATCTTCCAAAATATCAGCAACGTTTAATTCGCTACCGTTTTTGCCGTCAAAACTGCCTTCAATTGAAACTGTTGTTGAATAAGCAGATAAATATGTGTCAATTTTTTCAGGTTCTAAGTTCATTTTTTCTGCAACATCTTTGTTTGTAACTTGGCAATTGTAAGCTCTTTCCATTTCAGCTTTTACTTTTGAAAATTTTGATAAAGTTTCTTGGATATATACAGGGATTTTCATACAGTATGATTGTTCTGAAATTGCCTTAAACATAGCTTGTTTAATCCACCAGCTTGCATAAGTAGAAAATCTGTAACCCAATTCAGGGTTAAATTTTTCTACAGCAACCATCAAACCTAAATTTCCTTCTTGAATCAAATCAATCATAGGTAATTTTGCAACATGAATAACTTTTCTTGCGATTGTTAAAACTAATTTTAAATTTGATTGAACCAAAACTTTTTTTGCTACTTTGTCACCGGCTTTTGCTTTTGTTGCAATTTCTTTTTCTTCATCTGCACTCAAAGATTTGAATGAGTTTGCTTTTCTTGAATAAGCACTGATTTCTTCACAGCCTGAAACGAATTTTGCAGGGTTTGATGTTGTTTTCATTGAGATAAATTGTTCTTTCATACTATAAGCTCCTATGGGTAAATGGGTAATAATTTTTTAACTGGGAAACGATACACGAATTAAGATAAACACATAACAACGTTTTCTTATATACTCATAATATATCAAAAGTATATATTTCTCAATACATTTGTTAAGAAATATTACACAAAACGCCAGTTTTTTTAGATATTTTTACAAAACTTAACAATTAAGCAGCATTTTGCAAATACAATTTTAAGTCTGTAATTCTTGTGTCAACAGTCATTATGACATCTTTCATTTGAGCCTCAAGTCGTTTTGCACCTTTAAAACAAGTATGGAAAAACAAAATTGTTGAAGTTGCTTTGACTAAATCGTTTTTTAATTCCCTGATTTTATTGTAAATTTGCGGATCAACAATTTCTTTATTTTCGCATAAAACAGTAAAAATATCCCCAAACCACCATTGAACTTCTTCAACATTATTGGCTTTTAATCCCTTTAATGCTTTTTTTAGATAAGTTGAAATCGGAGTATAAACCTCTAAAAGCTTTTCTTTTTTCTTTGGCAAAACATTTTTAAAATAATTCATTGTTTGCTCATAACCAACATTTATCAAATTGCGTCTAGCGTCTTTATTTAAATTAAAATCTGCAAAAAATACATCACCAGTATCAATCCTTACGCAATCATAACGGTCATTTGAACCAAACATTTCAGTTACAAAATCAGTCGCAACATCAGTTACACAACTATAAATAGTATTAATAAACGAAATAGGATTAGCTTCATCCTTACTGTAATCACCTTCCAAACGAAACTCCAAAATTCGGCTTTCAGAGTGGTCTAAATTTTCTGATAATTTCCACATCGGTGATGCCTTTTGTAAATCTCCATCAACTAAAAAAGAATCGTCATATTTATATGGTGCCATAAGTCCAGGCATGCTTGAAGAAATCTTAATTGCCTGCGCGATTTCGAATTTTGGTGTAACATTTTTTGAAAATTCTTGAGAAGAAAACTTCGTTAAATTTGTTGTTATAATTACAAGATTTTTTTCTAAGTCTTCAAAATCAATATTACGTCCTTTAACATTTTCAACTTTTTTTGACAAAAGTTCATTTAACCAATCTTGAAAAATTTCACCTTTTGATAGTGCAAAAGCTTTACCAAAACCCAAGTGAATATCTTTAAACAAGTCAAAATTAACCTTCATAAAAATATTTTCCATCTCATAAGACTTATATCCGCAAGCAACAAGAGATGCTATAACGGAGCCAACTGAAGAACCGCCGATTATATCATATTCAATACCTAACTCTTCTAAAGCTCGAATTGTTCCTATGTA
The DNA here is from genome assembly GCA_934777245.1 of uncultured Candidatus Melainabacteria bacterium. Next base: position 17,591 of record CAKVND010000010.1, read on the forward strand.
TGCCATTCCTCGAATAGCACCACCGCCGAATAAACAAGTATATTTCAATGGATTAGTCATTATTTTTCACCATAAATTTTAGTTTTTTACCAAATGTTACACTATCAAACATCGTTCTTTTATAATAATCAATATCGTGATTTGGTTCAATATATGAAGTTTTTTCACTACCTTTCTTTACAAAGATACCACAAACATTCCCTTCATAAATTTGTACCCAATCAGAATCTTGTTGTAAAACTTCGTAAACTTCAATAGACTTAAGTGGCATTAAAATCTCTGTCTGATAATTATTAATAATATCGCGCCAATTATTTTCTGCGAGTTCATAATCTCGAAGAGTTAAAAACTCTTTGTCGTTATAAACTTCTTCATAACGGCCATCCATATAAATCAAATTGTTTGGATAACGTTTGTATGAAAAATAACTGCCTAAGCCAAATGGTACAACAACATTACCTTTAATATCATTTATTTTTAAGAATTCTGTTTCCATTAAAGGGTATTTTTTTGCGTCACATCTCGGATAAGCAGGTGATGAAAGTGGAATTACAAACAAAGCAAGTACAATAACGGCAGGATAAAGAGTTTTTTCAATAGTTTTGAATATTTTGTGAAAACGATTAAATAATCTTAAGATGTCGTTATAACATAATGCGCAAACAGTAATTAAAGATAGAGAAAGCAATTTTACATGAGCTAAACCTGAATATAAGGTTACTACAAGTACAATTGTTTTTGTTAGGTCTAATTTCTTTTTAGAAATAAAGTTTGTGATTACACCAAATATACAAAATAGACTTGTAGGCAAATAAATCAAAAAATGTCTTTTTGCTAAAAAGCTCCACCATTCAACAACGTATTTACGATTCATCGTTGTTGCACTGAATAAAAAGTCTAAATATTTTAAGCCATAAGGGTTAATAATTAATAGTGGAGTTGAAATTGCAAGCAAAGCAAAGTATTTTTTCCAAGGGCGTTTGCTCAAAAATTCTCCCGCTAGATACATAAAAATTAAACCTAAGCCCGAAACAACTCCGCCATGAAGGTTGTTCCATAAGATTACGATAGGGGGAATGAACCAAATAAGTTTTGTTGAATAATTTTTTCTTAGTTTTTCCATCAGGTATAAAAACAAGCTAAAAAAGAAAAAGCTAAAAAGCTGACAACGAACTCCTGAAGAATTTAGATGATAATACATCAAAAGAAAAGCTGAAATGAAAAGTAATGAAGTCGGATAAGTGTGTTTTTGGAGTTTTTGAGTTTTGATTACAAAAAGCGCATTTCCAAACATTAAAATTGTTTGAAGAAGAATTGTTCCGAATGCGCCAAAATATTTTAGGAATAAATAAAATACGACGCCAGAACCCCATTCATGGTCGTACCAAGGATGAGTCGGTGTATATGATAAAAAATCTTTGAACGGCAAAATACCTTGTTCGATAAAGCGTTCGCCAACGATTATACGAGCGAAAAAGTCATAATCGTAGTTTGTGGTGAGGCAGGAAAGGATTAAGCAGATTAGAAAAATTGTCGTGAATAATAATATTTGTTTTTTTTGTTGCATTTTACCCCTCCCATTCCCTCTCTGTCACTATCGTGACATCTCTCCCACTAAATGGATGTTGTGGGCGAGAATTAAGTTTTAATTCTATCTATACCTCCCCCGTGGAGAGGGAATACGCTTGCGATGTTCGATTAAAGCTGATTTCGTCGCTAATTTTAGATGTTGCTCCTCGCAATGACTTGGCGTCAGACTTTCAAGTGTACTGTCATTGCGAGGGCGTTTAGCCCGTGGCAATCCATTTTAAGCAGGTTATTTTTACCCATTTATACTTCAATTATTTTAACATAAATACACCTACATATTTTTAATTACCTCTTTTTATGCTAAAATAATTAACGAGTTTAGGAGATTAGAGTATGGGATTAACATTAGTAGAAAAGATTATTTCAGAACACGCTGGTAAGCAAGTGCATGCAGGTGAGCTTGTTATTTCTAAAGTAGATGTTTCTGCTGTTCAAGACGGAACTGGGCCTTTAACTGTTCAAGAATTTAAAAAACTTGGTAAATCTAAACTAAATAATCCCGAGAGAACTATATTATTCATCGACCACGCTGCTCCAAGTCCGAGAAAAGAGCTTTCAAATACTCACATGGTGCTTAGAGAATTTCATAAAGAATATGGCGCAGTTCTTTCAGATGTTGGCGCTGGAGTTTGCCACCAAAGATTAATTGAAACATTTGTTAACCCTGGTGAAGTTTTAGTTGGTGCGGATTCTCACACTTGTACGTCAGGTGCTTTAGGCGCGTTTGCGACAGGCATGGGTTCTACCGATATTGCAGTCGCGATGGCTCTTGGCAAAACTTGGTTGAAAGTTCCTGCTACATTTAAAATTGTTGTAACAGGAAAATTCAAAGAAGGTATCTGTTCAAAAGATTTGATGCTTCATCTTATCGGAATGATTGGCGCAGACGGGGCAACTTATAAGGCATTGGAATTCACAGGTGACACGATTGACAATATGACAATGTCAGAAAGATTTACGCTTGCGAATATGGCAGTAGAAGCAGGTGCAAAATGCGGTTTGTTCATTGCAGACGATAAAACAAAAGCATTTTTAAAGGAACGTGGACGTGAAGATAAATTCAGACAAATATTACCTGATTCAGACGCTGTTTATGAAAGAGTAATTAATATTAACGCAGAAGATGTTCCGCACACTGTTTCTTGTCCTCACACAGTTGATAACACAAAAAGAGTTGAAGAATTAAAAGATGTAAAAGTTAATCAGGTTTATGTAGGTACTTGTACTAACGGCAGAATTGAGGATTTGAGAGTTGTTGCCAATATTTTGAAAGGTAAAACTGTTCATCCTGATGTTAGAATGTTAATTTCTCCGGCTTCTAAAGATGTGTTTAAACAAGCTTTAAAAGAAGGTTTGATTGATATTTTCGTAGAAGCAAACGCAGCTATCTTAGCTCCGGGTTGCGGTCCTTGTGTCGGTGTTCATGCCGGAATTTTAGGCGATGGAGAAGTCTGTTTGGCGACTCAAAACAGAAATTTCCAAGGCAGAATGGGTAATACAAAAGGATTTATCTATTTGGCATCTCCTTATGTAGCAGCATATACTGCATTAAGAGGTTATATTTCAGCGGAATAAAGCTTTTGTCGGGTTCAATGACAATAGTTGAACCCGACCTACAAAGGTGGGGGCTTGATAAAAAAGGAAAAACTATGAACTTACTACTTTTAAAACAATTGTCCATTTTAAGCGCATTTGCAGGCATTATCTTGGGACTCATAACAATCGTACCTTACGTAAGCTTTTTGAGCTTTATGATTTTGATATTGTGCTTGTCAGCATTCGTACTTGCGTATCTTAAGCAAAACGAATTAATCGGAATTATTAGCGTAAGAGAAGGCTGTATTTTTGGAGCTGTAATCGGCTTTGTATCATTTATAGCTTTTTCAGTAGTTTATGCGCCGATAAGTATGCTTTTAGGATGGCTGATTCCATCGTATACACAAGGTTTTTTAAGATTTTTTATGGGAAGTTTTGGCTCATTTATAGTAATGATATTGCTAATGATTCTTATGGCAGGTATAAGTGCTTTATTTAACGGATTTGCAGGTTTGGTAACAGCTTATGTTTACGAGCTTATTACAGGTATAAAAAAAGAAAATAATCAAAATACCAGTGTGGATTTTGAAATTAAGTAAAGTTATTGGTGCAAAAAATTGCACCCTACATTCTTGATTATCCTCATCCCTTGTAGAAAGAGTGAGGATGAAAAACAAAAAAATAACAGGAGAAAATAATGGAATTCAAATCAAAAATAAAAACAATCGAATGGGTTGATACGTATTCAAAAATGGTAGATCAAACAGTTGTACCTTATGAATACAAGTTCGTAAATATTACAACGGGCGAAGATATGTTTAATGCAATTCGCAACATGATAGTTCGTGGCGCACCTGCTATCGGAATTGCGGGCGCACACGGTGTAATTTTGTTTGCTCAAGAAGGCGCAAAAGAAATTCCATCAAGAGAAGAATTTGTAAATTGGTTGCTTGAAAAAGCGGAATACATGAAAACTTCACGTCCTACTGCCGTTAATTTGATGTGGGCGGTTGAAAAACAAGAAGAAGTTATCAGAAATTCTAAATCTGATATCAATGGAATTATTGCTGAATTAAAAACAAATGCAATTAAATTAGAAAACGAAGATATCGAAATTAATAAAAAAATTGGCGATTACGGCGCTGAAGTTGTTCCAAAAGGTGCAACAATCCTAACTCACTGTAATGCGGGGGCTTTGGCAACGGTAGGATACGGTACAGCTCTCGGCGTTGTTCGTTCGGCTTTCGCTAAAGATAATACAATTCAAGTTTTTGCAGATGAAACTCGTCCGCGTCAACAAGGTGCAAGAATTACCACTTTTGAACTTGCGATGGACGGAATTCCAGTAACATTGATTACAGACGGAATGTGTTCATATTTTATGAGCAAAGGCATGATTGATATGGTTGTAGTAGGTGCAGATAGAATTGCCGCAAACGGTGACACTGCAAATAAAATTGGAACTTACACGGTAGCGATTGCTGCAAAATATCACAAAGTTCCTTTCTATATAGCAGCTCCTCTTTCAACAATTGATACATCTATTAAAACTGGTGCGGAAATTCCAATCGAAGAACGTTCACACGAAGAAGTTACTCATATCAATGGCAAACGAATTTGCGCAGAAGGTATTAATGTTATTAATCCTGGTTTTGACGTTACTCCGCACGAATTAATAGCCGGTATTATTACAGAAAAAGGTATTTTAAGACCTGATTATAACAAATCTATTGCAGAAGCGTTTTTGAAGTAGTTTTAAATTGAGGGTGTTATTAATATAAAAAGGTGATGAGGCTCACCTATAACCGCCCAACAAGGCTGATGGCTTCTACCCAAAGAAAAGGAGAAGTTTATGTTAAATGAGATTTTAGCAATTTTCATCGGTGGTGGTTTAGGCGCTGTGTTAAGATACATTGTCACACGCTTTTCGCATCGAATTTGTGGAATTCCGCATGTGGGTACCTTTGTTGCAAACCTTCTCGGTTGTTTTTTAATTGGGTATGTTTTAGGTTTAACAATGGAAAAAATAAATCTGCCAACGGAAGTAAAATTGTTTATAACAGTTGGTTTCTTAGGTGGACTTACAACATTCAGCACATTCAATAACGAAACCTTCTGTTTACTGAAAGAAGGAAAATTTCTACTCGGTGCAGGCTATATGGCTTTAAGTTGCTTATTAGGTCTAGCTTTTACCTTACTTGGTTATCACTTTGGCAAATAATTATTCGTACCTCAAAGCATCAATTGGGTTCAACAATGATGCTTTGTAGGCAGGATAATATCCAAATCCTACTCCAACAATGCCTGAAAAACCAAGCGCCAAAACTATTGAAAATAAAGAAATTGAAATTGTCATAGAAGGTGCAAAAACAGTGATTAAATAAGAACCAAGAACTCCTATTACAACTCCAATTAAGCCACCAATCATTGAAAGTAAAAATGATTCAATCAAGAATTGCCACCGGATATCGCTTACTCTTGCGCCAATTGCCATTCTTATACCAATTTCTTTTGTTCTTTCCGTAACAGAAACAAGCATGATGTTCATAATACCGATACCGCCGACTAACAATGATACAGACGCAATTGATGCCAATAAAATTGCGAAAGTCTGAACCGTAGATTTCATTTTTTCTTGGAATTCTGCGGAGTTTCTAATTTCAAAATCCTTTTCTTGATTTTTCCCGATATTATGGCGGTTGGTCAATATTTCATTAATATCTTCCATTGTCGCATCAAGCATATCAGCATCTTGACCTTTTACTACAATTTGTCCAACTGTTCCGGGAAAATCCGTTCCAAAAACTTTCTTTTGTGCAGTCGTAATTGGAATAAATATCAAATCGTCTTGGTCAAACGGCCCTGACTGTCCTTTTTCTTCCAAAAGTCCAATTACTTTAAATGGAATATTGCCAACTCTGATTACTTTTCCGACGGGGTCAACATCTCCAAAAAGTTCAGTTGCGACCGTTGCGCCCATTAAAGCAACTTTTGCGCTGTTTTGTAAATCTTCTTGAACAAAGCCTCTGCCTGAACCTACTTCATAATTTTTGATATACAAATAAGCCGGCTGAATGCCATAGACTGTTGTCGACCAGTTTTGATTACCGTAGGTTAATTGTTTGCTTTCAGAAGATAAAGTAGAAATTGCCAAAACGTTTCTTGCATTTTTTTCAATAGCTAAAGCATCTTTTGATGTCAAAGTCGGCTTTGTTCCTATTCCTATGTGAACACCGCCTGATTTTGCTGATGCAGAACGAATGGTCAATAGATTTGTACCCATAGACTCCATATTTTGAGTGACTTTTTTGCTTGCACCTGAACCTACTGCTAGCATGATAATTACTGCACTGACGCCAATAATTACGCCTAAACTCGTAAGTGCAGAGCGTAACATGTTTACTCTGAGTGAATTTATAGCCATTCTTAAAGTGGATTTGAAATCTAGCATGGTTTCTCTCTTGTTGTTAGTTATTGTTGGGCTGAAAGCCCAACCTACCGCAAGTAAACTATTTCTTTTCTACAAACAACGAATCGCAAATATTTGTTTGTGGAACATAATCGTATTCACCATCCATAGAAATTTTATTAATAATCTTAGAACGTTTTTTACGATAAAGCATATCAATAAACGCTTCCAAACGAGTAATAAATCCGGCTTCACCCGTGTGTTCATCAATAGTAAGTGAAAGAATCGGTTTTCCTGCTTCTTTAGCTTTTCTTGTAATTCTTTCAATCATCAACGAATCAGGGCCGCATCCGAATGCGTTTAAGGTTACAATACCGTCGATTTTGTTATCTTTAAGATAATGACCTGCTGTACCTGTCATTTCGTATTCATTAGCCCAATAACGCTTTTGACCGAGAGAGGCAATGCCTTCTTCCATTTGTTCATCAGTTAATTGAAGCGATGTGAACACTTTAACGTCCATTTTTTCAAGCTTTTCAAAAATCTTCATACAAGCTCTTTCGTCATAAATGTTGTAGCCGTGAGATACGAGTGCAACATTAATTGGCGCAGAGTTAGAAGGGTTTTCAATAAATACTTTTCCTTGTAGTGCGTAGTTCATCGCTTTTTTGTAACTCATGCCTGAACGCATCATAACCAAAAAGTTATTATAAACCTTCCAGCCTTGTTTAGAAGCTTTCTTGATTTCATCAATATTTGTAATACCGAAAGGTTTTACAGCTTCTTCCAAAAACGTGTAAAGACCTTGGTTTTTTGCAGATTTATCCAATGTTGGTTCAATAATATTAATATCACCTTTGATAACGTTTCTAACCAAATCAGGTAATCCTCTGATTTTAGAGCAGTTATAAATTTTAGGCGCAATAGATTGAAGTGATGGAACAAAAATATTTTTAACACCTTTTGACATCAAATTCAAAATATGTCCCAAATAAATTTTTATAGGCAAACAAGTTTCAGTAACTACTAACGCAGAGCCATCAGACATAGTTTGCTTTGTAGTCGGATCAGATAACACGATTTTAATTCCTAAACTTGTAAAAAAACCGTACCAAAACGGATAATTGTTGTAAAATGACATTCCTCTCGGAATACCGATAACCATTTCTTTTTCCATGAAAAAACCTTTTCTTTTAACATACGTACTGTTTTATCTTATCGCAAATTCTTTATTGTGTCACAAAATGTGTGCAAATGTTAAGCTATATTGTGATATAATTATACTTATGAAGATATTAGGAATAGACCCAGGAATGGCAATCGTCGGATACGGGTTAATTGAAGCAGATGGAGAAAATATAGAACTCTTGACCTCCGGTTCTATTCAGACAGACAAAAATTTGTCTGATTCAAAAAGACTGTTAGAAATCTTTAATGATTTAACAACTGTTGTCGAAAAATATCAACCGGATTGTGCATCAGTTGAAGAACTCTTTTTTTTCAAAAACCAAAAAACAGTTATCCCAGTTGCAGAAGCACGTGGAGTTATTTTAACAGTGCTCGAGAAATTTAATATCCCAACTTTTGGATATACTCCTATGGTTGTAAAACAAGTTTTAACCGGCTATGGTAGAGCGGAGAAAAAAGAAGTTGAACAAATGGTAAAAATAGCACTTGAACGTGACAATCTTCCAAAGCTTGATGATACTGTTGACGCTATTGCAATAGCAATTTGTCATTCTCGTTCTATTAGATAGCAAATTTTATTTTTACGTGTTTTTTTAATAATACTATGAATATATTATCTTTAACTTTTTCTAATTTTAAAAATGTTGCCGCAGTTAAGGGAACTACTTTCAGACAAGCGGCTCCAAATAATTACAATGAAATTCCTGCACACGATGAATTTGTAAGAAGTACAGGAAGTCTTGACATAGCTAGACTTAAAAACCTTGGAATTTCTCATTTTCGTCTTATAGATTCTAATTCTGTTAGAGGAGTAACGCTCGCTAATCAAGATCCGGCTTTGCTTAAGGAATTAAAAGAATGTGGAATTAATACAATTATTGATTTAAGACCAGAAGGCGGTGAAGAGTCAAAATATGCTAAAAATTGCAAGAAAAATGGCTTAGATTATTTTAACTTAAAAATTAGAGATAATATTCCAATCTTTAATGCACCATTTTCTGGAAAAATGACAGCTGAAGAAAGAAGGGCATCTATAGAAAAGTTTGTTAATCAGCTCGGAGATTTTTTCAAGCTTATGGACAATGGAAAAAATTATATGGCTTGTCTTTTAGGACTTCATAGAACAGATTTAGCAGTAATCATGAACTACTTATTAAACCCTAAAGAACCAACTACCCCTCCAACGTTGTCACACATGTTTTTCCCACAAGAAACAAATCTTACGAACAAATATATTGGCAAAGTCAAAAATATGCTAAAAAATCTAACACCAAAAGATAGAGAATTTTTAAAAATGCCAGATTGTTTCTCCGACATTTTTGATGCAAGGGTTTTGAAATTGCGATTAATGAATAGGGCAAAATAAATATTATTAAAAAGAAGTACCATTTGGTACTTCTTTTTATAATTAATAAACTAATCAACAGAGAAGATTTCTTTAATATCATCCATTGTAAGTGATTTTGTAATATTTCTATCAATTGAAACTACGCTGTCAACAAGATCACGTTTTCTGCCTTTAATTTTTTGAATCTTTTCTTCAACCGTATTTTTTGTGATAAGTCTGTATACAAATACTTTCTTCGTTTGTCCGATACGGTAAGCACGGTCAGTAGCTTGATCTTCAACAGCAGGGTTCCACCAAGGGTCATAGTGGATTACATAATCCGCACCTGTTAAGTTCAAACCTGTACCACCGGCTTTCAAACTGATTAAGAATATTGGTATATTCGGATTATTGTTAAAGTTTTCTACAGCAGCTTGACGGTCTTTTGTTTTACCAGTCAAATATTCATAAGGAATACCTGAACGTTCAAGCCACCCTTTAATAATATCAAGCATGTCAACAAATTGACTGAATAAAAGGACTCTGTGTTTTTCTTGAATAATTTGTTCCAGCATGCTCTTCAAGTATTCAAACTTACCTGATTTCATCACACCTTTAACATGCTCTTTATCATAAAGTTTAGGGTGACAACAAATTTGACGTAATCTAAGCAACGCAGAGAAAATTGACATACGACTCTTTTCAAGACCGTTAAGTTCAATGCTCTTGAACAATTCTTCTTTTGTACTATCAAGTACATCCAAGTAAAAGTCGCGTTGTTCGTCCGTAAGTTCACAATATGCCATGTTTTCAACTTTATCAGGCAAGTCCTTCGCAACATCTCGTTTCATACGACGCAAAATGAATGGGAAAATTTGAAGTTTAAGACGTTTTTCAACAGTCTTATCTTGTCTTTCCATAATTGGTGTAACATAGCGATAATTGAATTCTGCAACGTTAAACAAGAATCCCGGCATTAAGAAATCGAAAACAGACCAAAGTTCTTCCAATTTGTTTTCAATTGGTGTACCTGATAATGCAAGTTTGTGGTCAGATTGTAATTCTTTAACCGCTTGTGCCGTTTGAGAAATTGCGTTTTTAATATTTTGAGATTCATCTAAAATAATATATCTAAAATTATATTTCTTTAATTTTGCAATATCACGTCTTACAAGCGCATAACTTGTAATTACAATATCGTATTCAGGTATATGCTTAAATAAAGTTTTACGTTCTGGCCCTGAAAGTTTTAAGCAAGTCAAATCCGGCGTGAATTTCTGAATTTCAGCTTCCCAGTTAAATACTACAGTCGTAGGTGCAATAACAAGTGTCGGTTGAGGACCGTCAACTTCCTTTGCTTTTTGCAATAAACTCAAAGCTTGAAGCGTTTTACCTAACCCCATATCATCAGCAAGAATACCGTTCAAGCCATATTGATATAAGAACCATAGCCAATGGAACCCTTTTACCTGATATTCACGAAACTCTGCATTAACTCCTTTAGGAATTTCAATTCCGTCAGAAGTTGTAGAGAAGGTTGAAATTTGTTCCCAAAAACCTTTAAATTTGTCACTCATAACAAGTTCAAATCCTTGGTTTTGAAGTTCTGTAATCAAACCTACACGATAAGTTTTAACCAAAAACGTATTATCACTGTTTCTATATGCATCAAACGAGTTAAACGAGCGCATAATTTGATAAATATTTTGTGCCGGATATTCTACAAATCCTAAACTGCGAACACGTGCGTATTTTTCACCACTTTGAATTGTTTCGTATATATCGTCAAAGTTAATAATTTCTTCGCCAACTTGACCATACAATTGAATTTCCATACTATCAGCGGAATTTTCCGAAAAGTCGATTTTTGCACACATTTTGAATGGTTCTTCTAACAATTTAAAGAAACTCATATCGTCACGCTCTTCAAAAATCCAACCTTCGCCGGCTTGTTGTTTATAATAGTTATAAAAATCAATAGCGGTTTCTTTTTCTAAAGCCAAGTTATTTGTCTGCATTGGAACAAATTTACACGCAAGCAACATATTATAAGCCATTTGCTCATGCTCATAATCTCTTTTAATCCAATAAACAAGCCCTTCTTCCTCTTTACTTTTTACTGAAAGATAAGGTGATTTGTCTTTGCTCTTTGAATAAGGAACTCTTACACCTGAATAATCAAATTCCAGTGATGCTTTCAAAGATTGGTCATAATCAATTCCAAGAGTCACAATATTTACAGGCGGTTTGTGTTCAAGTAACAATTTAGAAATATTTTCAGCAATTGTTACGTTCATAATTTCTTGAAGATGTGGCAGTTCTTCATAAACAAATTTTCCGCCATCAGCTTCTTTCAAGTCTGTAAATGTAGATTTGATAATACTTTGAGGAAGTTCATTCATCGCAATATTAATCGGGAAAATAATATTTTCATATCTTCCCCATTTGATTTGACGTGAAAAATATTTAACTTCTTCAAACGGATAAATTGCATCTTTATCAGGACGAGTCCAAAAAAGTTCCAATACAATGTTTGTTCCGCCATTTACGCTTGTAGTTGAAACATCTAAATTTAAATCCCAAACTTTATCGGTAAACTGTATTCTATCCTTTGTTTTTTCATCCAAAACTTCTTCTAATTCTGCCATTAAAGGAAATACCGGTGCAAATTTCGTAATAGGAATATCATACCAACCTGCTTTTTTATCTTGTTTTGCAATTTTTAAAAGCGTTTGAAATAAAGCTAATTCAGCTTTTTGGGCATCATTAAGTTCAAATGTCGGGTCATTTTTTTGAACATCAATTAATGCTCTTAAAATATTTTCTAAAGAACGTACAATCTTATTTGTTGCTCTATCACGAACTAAGATTGAGAAAAAGTTTTGACGTCTTTTAGGATTAAAATGAAATATATAACTGCCTTTTGGCGATTCTTTCAATGTTGTATCAACATCTGATAAATCAGGTTCAACGCCATATTTTTCATACATCCAATTATCATACGCGCGTGTTTCGATTGCTTTTAGTCCGATTGCAACAGCGTGTTTACACCACTCTTCTTTCAAAGGACAGTTGCATCTTGCTTCCACCTTATTTTTCTTAAAAATTAAATCGGTAACATAAAAATCTTGATAGTTACCTTTAACCTTTCCTTTGAAAAAGTTTTTCTCAGGGTAAGCTTCAAGAATCATGTCTTTTTGGTAATACTCATAACCACGCCTCCAGCTACCGGGCGTTGCATTTTTCTTCAAAAATTTATAATCGAACATAAAATCACTCATTAATGTGAGGTACTCATCCTTTTCGGGTTTAAAATGTTAAAAATAGCAAATTCTACGAATTCACTACGAGGTTCCCGACCTCAAGGCTCCCAACCTTGATTTAATTATGACATAGAATTATTTTTCATGCAACAAAAAAATAATTTACACTTGCAATTGTTTGATATAATTATAATATTCATTATTCTTATACGTTAAAATATTTTGTAAGATTTCATCTTTACTCAAATATCCCATTCTTATCGCAATTTCTTCCAAACAAGCAATTTTAATTCCTTGGTTTTCTTCAATAGTTTGAACATATTGACCAGCTTTTAATAAAGAATTATGAGTACCTGTATCCAACCACGCAAAACCACGCCCAAATAACTCAACATTCAATCTATCTTCCTCAAGATAAATTTTATTTAAATCGGTAATTTCTAACTCTCCGCGTTTAGAAGGTTTTAAGGATTTTGCCTTTTCTATAACACTGTTATCATAAAAATATAAGCCTGTTACAGCATAATTTGATTTAGGTTCAATTGGTTTTTCTTCTATAGAAATTGCTTTACCATCTTCATCAAACTCAACAACACCAAATCTTTCGGGGTCTTTTACCAAGTACCCGAAAACAGTTGCTTCTTTTTTATCTTTTGCATTTTTAACTGCATTTTTTAACTGAGCAGAGAATCCTGCACCATAAAAGATATTATCGCCTAAAATTAAAGCGACATTGTCGTTCCCAATAAATTCTTCTCCCAAAATAAAAGCCTGTGCCAATCCGTCAGGACTTGGTTGTTCTTTATAAGAAAACGTCACGCCAAACTGAGAACCGTCACCCAAAAGCGTTTTAAAATTCGGTAAATCGTGCGGAGTCGAGATAATAAGTATTTCACGAATTCCTGCCAACATTAATACTGAAATCGGATAATAAACCATTGGTTTATCATATACGGGTAACAACTGTTTTGAAACAGTTATTGTACTAGGATAAAGCCTTGTACCGCTTCCACCTGCTAAAACAATTCCCTTCATTACACCAAACTCGCTTTCTTGTTTTCTATGCTTTTTATCCATTCTTGGTTGTTTAAGTACCAGTCAATAGTGATTTTAATGCCTTCTTCAAACGTTAAAGACGGTTTCCAGCCAAGTTCAAATGTAATTTTATCATTAGAAATTGCATATCTTCTATCATGACCGAGTCTGTCTTCTACATATTTTATTGAGCTTTCGTCTTTTCCCATAGCATCTAAAATAAGGCGAGTAATTTCCATATTTGTTTTTTCGTTATGTCCGCCAATATTATAAACTTCACCGACTTTACCTTTATGTAAGACAACATCAATAGCTTCACAGTGATCATAAACATATAACCAATCACGGACATTCAGACCATCACCGTACACAGGAACTTTTTCACCTTTTAATAATTGCGAAATAAAGAATGGTATAAGTTTTTCTGGATATTGATAAGGTCCGTAGTTGTTTGAACAACGCGTATTCAGAGTTGGTAAACCGTAAGTTTCTCTATACGCTCTTACAAGCATATCAGCACTTGCTTTACTTGCTGAATATGGGCTGTTTGGTGCAAGCGGTGTTGTTTCATAAAAATATCCTGTTTTACCCAATGTGCCATAAACTTCATCTGTTGAAACTTGTAAATATCTTTCAACACCAAGTTCTTTTGATGCCTGAAGCAAGTTTAAAGTCCCCTGTACATTTGTTTCAACAAATATTTCAGGATGTTTAATAGAATTATCAACGTGAGATTCTGCTGCAAAATTTACAACCAAATCAGCTTCCTTAACCAAATCTCTTACTAAATTTCTATCACAAATATTTCCATGTACGAATTTATAATTAGGATTATTTTCTACATCTTTAAGATTTTCTAAATTACCACAATAAGTTAATGCATCAAGGTTGATAATTTTATAATCCGGATGCTTTTTTAACTCATGACGCACAAAACAGCTTCCTATAAATCCTGCGCCACCGGTAACTAAAACAGTTGTCATATCTTAAACTCCTATAATTTCTTTAAATGTTTTTTGCGTCATATCTTTTTCAGACAAAATTGGCTCAAAATCAATATTCCAGTCAATATTTATATCTTTATCATTCCAAATTATACCACAATCAGCATTAGGTGCATATTCTCCACTTGCCTTATAAATTAATTCTGCTTCATCTGACAAAACAACAAAACCATGTGCAAAACCTTCCGGAATAAATAACATGTGTTTATTGTCTTCTGATAATTCTACTTTTACATACTGTCCGCAAGTCGGAGAATCTTTTCTTATATCGACTGCTACATCGTAAATTCTGCCACGTGCACAACGTACAAGTTTTGCCTGAGCATAAGGTGCTTTTTGGAAGTGTAAGCCTCTCAATACATGTGCAGATGATTTTGAATGATTGTCTTGATTGAATTCTACATCAATTCCGTTTGCTACAAAATCAGATTTTTTGTAAGTTTCCATAAAAAATCCGCGGTTGTCACCAAAAACTTTTGGTTTTACTAATATTACATCTTTAATTTTTTGTGGTTCAAATTCAAATGGCATATTAACTCCTTACTTTCTCCCTATATGGAAAGTTATTCCTAAAATTGTAATACGTTTTAAGTTTTTACCGTTTAGAATACTTGTTTTACATGAAAAAATATTTTCAAAAAAAGAATTTTTACCATAACTACTTAACGTTTTATTATATAAACCCAAAAGTTCTTTTGTTAAATTATGTTTTTTAAGTATCCTTAACACTCTTGCTCTATAAATTCTATCTTCCTTCGTTTTATCTTCTTGTACAGTATCTTCCCTAATAGACAGGCTTCCAAAACGAATCAGATAATTGTATAAAGTTTTAGGGCAATACACTATACTTTTTGCAGATAAAACTGCGTCTAGAGAAAATGGATAATCTTCACACTTTCCATCAGGAAATGTTAAATTATTGTCAAATATCAAACTTCTTTTGTATAATCGATTCCAAACCATACAACGCAGACCATTGAAAACTTGAGTTTTTACATATTTCCAATCAAAAATTTTGCCACAGGCAATCGGAAATTTTTTCCAAGTATGCAACGAGCCAAAAAGAGTTCTATTTTTAATTTTAGTAGAATTTTCAAATACCATTCTATAGTCACATTCTACAATATCAACGCCTGTTTTAACAGCTTTTTCATAAAGAATTTTAAACATATCCGGCTCTACCCAATCATCCGGATCAACAAAACCGATATAATCACCTTGTGCTTTATTTATTCCATTATTTCTGGCAATGCTTACTCCTTGATTTTCTTGGTCGATAACAATTACGTTATGATGTTCACTGGCATATTCTTGCAAAATATTTAAAGAATCGTCTATTGAACCGTCATTAATGCAAATAATCTCAATATCTTTGAGCGTTTGATTAACTAAAGAATCCAAACATTTTCTCAAATATTTTTCCACATTGTAAACAGGCACTATTATAGAAACCTTAACAGCCACGTTTTTCTCCTTCTAATTTTTCTCTGATTTCAGGAAATAGGCTACAAACTTTATTTAAAGCTTGACGACCTGTCATACCGACAGTAGAAGTTGAATTAATCATATTCTTTTGCCACAAAGAATCTTCTTGCGAACCGTCAATTACCAAATTTTTAAGCTTATAATTATCTTTTATTACATTAATCTTTGTATTATTCCTAATTGCATGTCCCCAAAACCATAAATCATCATGTGTAGGAATTTCTTTTATAAATTGTTCTTTATTCAAAACATTTTCATGCAAACTGTGTGGCGGATAAAGAACTCCACCACAACCAACAGGCTCATTCCAAAAACTCGGAAGATAAGTTGAGTTATAAGTGTAATTTCTTGCTTGCATAAACAGTTCATTATTTTTTTTGTCCAATTTTAAGACAAACGCTTGTCTTGCGTGGATGCAATCAGGGCGATTTAAATATTCTTCATACAATCTTTCAATTAAATTTTTATCGTAATAATTGTCATCGTCTACAGTTATAATTATGTCATCAGGATATTCAATAAGACTTGGAATAAGTTTTTTAAATGATTTAATATCTTCACACCACTTAATCGTTAAGCCAAATTGCTCTAAATCCGTTAGAGATTTAGGAAGTTCTTTGTTCGGGAATTGACTTTCTGCAAGCCACAAAACGACAATGTCAGGCTTTAGAGTTTGTTCCAAAAGCGTAGAAATTGTTTTATGCACCACGTTAATTCTAGCGGGAAAAGTTGTCAAAGACACAATAAGCTTTGGTGTTCTTTTTTCTTTTGTTAATCCGTATTCCGTTACAGGAATAAATTTATAATCAAGTTTATGTTTTTTACAGAATTTTATTCCAAAAAATTTTATAACAAAATGTTCGTCTATATCTTGATATGAAAACAAAAAAGATAAATGACTTTTTAAATCTTGCCAAAAACTCACT
Source organism: uncultured Candidatus Melainabacteria bacterium (assembly GCA_934777245.1). The sequence continues at coordinate 34,354 of CAKVND010000010.1, forward strand.
TTTGATTTGTGATCATACTCTTTCATATAAAACTCCCAATGACTTAACTTTGATACAAAAAAACTCTCACTAAGAGAGTTTTAAATTAAATTGCGCTTGGAGGGATTCGAACCCCCGACCTTTTGGTTCGTAGCCACCTCCAAGCCCTCTCTGAAGAAACTTTATCACGAAAAAATAAGCATTTCAACCCTATGAATAAAATCCTAATTATATGAATTAACATATAAAATGGACACAGAATGGACACAGATTTTCTTCAATGTACTGTAAGTTGAGGAAGGAAGAAAAGGATGAAAAAAGATTATGACTATCCAAACATTCCTAATAAATTAATTGAATGTTTAGATAGAGATTTTCCTGATAAACTTCCAAGAGCTTATATAGATAAATATGAACTTGGAGTTTTAGTAGGGCAGCAACAAATTATTGACAAACTTAAAGCTGAAAAAGCATTTAACGAAAATGAAAAAATTATAGATTTGTAAGATGATTAACTCGTAGGGTAGCGAGTTATAAATAAAGAAAGCCCCAACAGATGAATTAAAGACCTGATACCAATTAAGGTATTGGGTCTTTTTGTTTGTAAGGAGAATTTATTATGTGTGAATTAATATCCATGATTCTTGGAAGTATTGGTTTAGCTATGGGTGTGGGTGGTGCAACCATCACCACAGGTGCAGTTGCTGGCACAGTTGTAGCAACCACAGCCTCAGTTGTGGCAGGTGGTGTTGCAGCAGCTGGAGCAATCGCTGGTATTGCAGGAACTGCTATGGGTGTTGTTGGTAGTATACAATCCTCAAGAGCCAATGCAGCTGCCCAGCGACAGCAAGCTGAAGCAATGAAGAAACTCCAAGAAAATCAAGGTACACTTGAAAATTCCAAAGTGACTAATGGTCTACAGGATAATAGTAGACCTAAAAGAACTTTAAGTGCATTAAGGGTTGGTTTACTTGCTCAAAATCAAGACCAACAAGAAATAACAAGAAATGTATATGGAGTTGATACAAATTCCGTAACTTCATCTACACAAAATATGATGGGCTTAAATATAGCAGCAGCATAAGGAGAAATAACAAAATATGTGCATGATGAGTGGTGGAGGTGGTGGAGGCTCAACAGCTACTATCACTGAACAACTAAACAAAGGTAACGCTCTTTTATCAAACGAAAAAGTAACTAGCACAACAGGTGAAAAGAAGACAAAGAAAAGAACTGTTAGTTCATTAAGAGTTCCTATTAAATCAAATGATACTTCTACTGTTGGTGCAAATACTAATGAAACAGCTACAGGATTAAACATTCCTGTATAGGAGATTTTGATGGATTATCAATCAACAGATAAGAAATACAGAACATTGGCTGATGAATATCAGTTAATGAAACAAGATAGACAACCTTATCTTGACAAAGCTAAAGAAGCTTGTAAATATACTCTTCCATCATTAATAGCAGATTCTGATACTAAGAAACAAGCAAGAAAGAATGTTAAAGCAATTGAAACACCAAATCAATCTGTAGGTGCAGATGGGGTAAACAACTTGGCAGCAAAGATTACAATGACTATGCTTCCTCCAAATCAAACATTCTTCAAGTTCTCAATGGATTCTGTAGCAATTGCAGAACAAGCGACTGTTCAAGGCTCTGAGAAAACTCAATTTGAGCAAGATATTAATAAAGGTTTATCAATTATTGAAAAGAACCTTTTAGACTATCAGGAGCAGTCTGGAGATAGAGTTTGCTTAGGTGAATCTGTTAAACACCAGTTAATTGCCGGTAATGTTTTCTTAATTCACGACCCTAAAGAGGGTCTTAGATATTATCCTTTGGATAGATATTGTGTCAAGAGGGATTATTGTGGAAACGTACTTAAAGCAATTACTGAAGAAACAGTAGGCTTCTATTCACTTCCAAAAGACATTCAAGATGAAGTGATGATGAAAATTTTAGAGAGAAAAGCTAAATCAAAGAATGATAAAGATTTAAGGTTAGAAGATGAAGAACTGACCTTGTATACAGGCTTTAAAAGAGAAGGTAAGTATTGGATTGTTACTCAAGAAGTTGAGGGTGTACAACTTAATACTAATGGTAAATATCCAATAGAAATTTGCCCATTTATAGCTTTAAGATACACAGCTATTGATGGTGAAAGCTATGGAAGAGGTTTAATCGAAGAATATATTGGGGATATAAGCTATCTTGATGTACTATCACTTGCTATTAAGCAAGCAAGTTTAGCCGGTAGCAAGCTGGTAATGCTTGTGAACCCAACTGGGATTACAAAGATTAAACATATCTCAGAAGCTCAGAATGGTGGATTTGCTCTTGGTAGAGCAGAAGATGTTCAACCACTACAAGCTAACAAATATTATGATATGCAAGTTGCTCAAGCTGAAGCAGATAAGATTGAAAGAAGATTAAACAGAATCTTTGTTATGAAGGCTGCTATCCAAAGACAAGCTGAGAGAGTTACAGCAGAAGAAATCAGAACTATGGCACAAGACCTAGAAGAGGCTCTTGGGAATTATTATTCAATTATGTGTAAAGAGTTTCAAAAGGCTTATGTCAAAATTACCTTCCATCACATGAAGAAAGAAAAAGGTAAAGCACTCCCTGATTTGATTAGAGATAAATCAATTAAATTAACTGTTACAACAGGTTTAGAAGCACTTGGTAGAAGCTCGGACTTAAATAAGTTAATTACCTTTTGGGATGTGATGGGCAAAGTTGCTCCTATTGCTGCCCAGCTCGGGGGAAAAATTGAGCCAATTGCAGCAACTATAGCAGCTTCATTAAATATGGATATTGATGGTTTCTTCTATTCTGAGGAAGAAAAGCAAGAACAACAAAAGCAAATGCAACAACAACAGCTCTTGGAAAAAGCTGCTCCAAATATGGTCAACAAGTATGCAGATGTGATGATGCACCAACAAGAGCAAGATAAACAAGTTTAAGGAGAATTTGATGTCAAGAAAACCTAAAAATATTCCTCCTGAGGTAAAAGAAGCTCCAACAGAAGAAACAATTTTACCTACAGAGGAAGAAACTCCTGTTGAAGAAGTTCAAGTAAAAGAAGCTCCAACAGAAGAACCTTTAGAAATCTTTAAAGACAATTTTGAAAAAGTTGTAGAAGCAGAAAAAGAGAAAGCTAATTCCTTTATGGAAGCTTGGGACAAAATTGTGGAAATTAGGAGCTAACAATGGCTGATGAAGACAAAATGTTAGATGAAAGCACACCACCTGAAGGTGATGAAAAAGATACTGAAACTCCTCCTCCACAAATAGAAGATGAAGAAAACAAAGAACCAACAAAAGAAGATGATAAACAAGAAAATAATGTTAATCCTGATGATGTTGATTTAGATAACCCTGATGAGGTGTCACAAGCTCTTGATAAAAAAGGTATAGATTATAATGCTCTAACTGATGAATACATGGCTAATAAGAAATTGAGTGAAGAAACTTTTAAGAAGTTGGAAGCAGCTGGTATTCCCAGAGAAATGGCAGAAAACTATATCAAAGGTTATGAAGCAAGAGTTGAAATAGAGAGAAATGAATTAGCTGAAGTTGTTGGTGGTAGAGAGAAGTTTAATGAGCTTATCGCTTGGTGTACCAACAATTTAGAAACAGATGAAATTATCTCATTAAATGCAATTAGAGATAAGTTTCAGCTACAAGCAACTTTAAAAGGACTAAAGGTAAGAATGGAAGAAAAAGAAGGTATTAATCCTAATTATCAAAAAGGTGATGGGGATAAAAACACTATGACTGGGTATCGTTCACAAGCTGAGATGTTTGAGGCTATTAAAGACCCTAAATATCAAAAAGACCCAGCATATAGAGCAGATGTTCAAAAGAAAATAGCAGCTAGTAGGGAAGCTGGTATTGATTTAGGTATTTATTAATAAAAATTTTAAGGAGAGATTTTAAGAAATGACAGACAACTTTACTAGATTAGGTCAAGCTAATTTCTCAGGTGATGTGGCAGCTTTATTTAAAGACCAATTTATTCCTGAATTATTAACAGCTTTTGATGCTAAGAGAGTTATGAAGAATTATGTTAGAAGCAAAACAATTACTAAAGGTAAATCAGCTTCTTTCCCAGTATTAGGTCAAACTTCAGCTAAGTATATTGGCGTGGGTGATGATTTACTAGGAAACCAAACAATTGCACACAATGAAATTACCATCAATGTTGACCCATTCTTGGTATCTGATATCTTGATTCATGAATTAGATGTAAAAATGCAAGAATATGATGATAGAGCAGAAATCGTTAATGAAATGTCAAGAGCATTGGCTAATACTGAAGATAAGCAATTACTTCAAGTTGGTGTATTAGCAGCTAGAAAAGGTGCTATTGTTACTGGTGGTAATGGTGGTTCTGTTCTTAAAGCAGGCACAACCGCTAAAACTGATGGCGCTACATTAGCAGCTGCTATCTATAAAGCTGGTGTTGTATTGGATGAAAAGGATATTCCTGAAGAAGATAGAAACTGTTTCATTAGACCATTACAATATGCAATGTTGGCACAATACAATGATGTTAAAGATAAACAAATTGGTGCTGGTTCTTGGGCAGATGGTACAACTGGTAAAATCAATGGTATTACTTTGATTAAAACAAATCACTTACCACAAACAAATATTGCTAAGTCTTCTGATACTACTAAGCCTAACAATATTTATTATGGTGACTTCTCTAAAACAGCAGCACTTGTAATGAATAGACAGGCAGTTGGTACAGTATCATTACAAGGCTTGATTGTTGAACCTAAGTGGATGTTAGAAAAATTAGCTCACTTATTGACAGCTAGAATCTTGCAAGGTCATGGTATCTTAAGACCTGATTGTGCTGTAGAAATTTCAGCTGAGGCAGATGCCTAATTGAAATGTTAAGTCAATAATACTTGACACAAATTAAAATATAACTAGGGCAGTTCATAGGATGATTCCTGTGGCTGCCCTTTTTTTGAGGAGATAAAATGACAACAAAATTAGAAGCAATTAATACAATGCTATCTTGTATTGGGCAAGCTCCTTTAAATACACTTCAAGGTACAAAGAGTTATTTTACTATAGCTGCTGAAAAGATTCTTGAAGATGAAACTAAAAGAATACAAATGCAAGGCTGGGATTTTAACTCTGAAGATTTTTATGAAATCAGACCAAATGTAAATAATTATGTTGAGATTCCTAAAAACTTAATTATGATAAAATTTCCTACTCTTTATAAAAATAGATATGTAGTCAGAGAAGGTAAATTATATGATAAATTTAAACATACCTATGAAATTCCTCAACCCATAAAATGTTCTGTTGTTTGGGCTTTTGAGTTTGAAGATTTACCTGAAGTTGCTCAACAATATGCAACTATGTCAGCAGCTTATAAATTCTGCAAAAGAGAATTAGGAGCTGAAAAAGCCAGTCAATATTGTCAGGAAGATTTGATGGAAGCGAGGGTAGCTCTAGAACAGCACGAGTTAGAAATCGGTGAATATACAATGATTCCTGATATGAAGAATGGCAATATAAGGAGCTGGTTATGACATTAGTTAGAGATACTGTGGCTAATTTTATTGGTGGTGTTTCTCAACAACCGGATAAATTAATGTACCCTAATCAGTCGAAAGAACTTATCAATTACTATCCTTCACCATCTATCGGTTTGAAAGACAGACCTCCAACAGAACATATTGCAAGACTTATGGATAAATTAGATGTCCATCCTCTTGCTCATACAATTTTTAAAGAAGATGAAGAATATGAAGTTATTATTGATGGCAAAGGTAATATCAAAGTTTTTGATTTAAAAGGTAATGAGAAAACTGTAACAATTGATGATGGCTGCGCCGGTTATATCACGACAAATTCACCTTTAAAAGATTTATATATGATAACTATTGCAGATTATACTTTTGTCTTGAATAAAACAATCTATACAGCTTTAATGAAGGATAAATACCCTAATCCATATAAAGCTAGTGCTTTGATTTTTGTAAGACAAGGTAACTACACAACAGACCATATTATTAAAGTAAATGGTGCTCAAGTTGCAAGTTATACTTCTACAAGTGATTTAGGTACTACCAAAACAAATACAATTGCTACAAATCTTTATAACAATTTAGTATCTAATCTTGGAACAACAGACTGGAACATAACTAGGTCAGGCTCAGTTATTTGCCTTCAAAAAAAAGATGGTGGAGATTTTACAATTCTTTCAGAAGATAGTAATGCTGATAATGATTTGTATTGTTTTTATAAATCAGCGGATGCTATAAACAAACTTCCTGTAGTAGCTCCTAATGGTTTTATCTTGAAAATCAATGGTGAAGATGTAAATACTGCTGATGATTACTATGTTAAATTTGAAACTTCTGATGATTCAGATTTTGGTGCTGGTGCTTGGAAAGAATGTTCTTCCCCTGATATAGAATACAAAATAGATGCTACAACTATGCCACATGCTCTTATTAGACAAGCTGATAGCACATTCAAGTTCACAACAATTGATTGGACTGAAAGAGGTGCCGGTGATGAAGATTCTGCTCCTACTCCTTCTTTTATTGGAAATACCATACAGGATATCTTTACACATAAAGGTAGATTAGCTCTTGTTTCAGTTGATAAATCAATTTACTCAGATACTCAGGATATTTTCTCATTCTTTAAGAAAACCACAACAGCAGAATTAGATACAGACCCTATTGACATTGGTTCTAATTCAAAGATGGTATTACTAAAACACAGCTTACCTTTTAATGAAGAACTACTGTTATTCTCTGAAAACTCAGTATTTTCAATCAAAGGCGGAGATGTATTTTCAAACTCTACAGCAGCAATTGATTTAACTATGGAATATCCTTGTAGCAGATATGTTAAGCCTATCAATGCTGGTGGTTCAGGTTTCTTCTTATTTGAGAACGGTGATTATTCAAGAGTAATGGAAATCTTTATTACTTCAACTTACAAGCTGGATGCAAGAGATATCACAGAACAAGTGCCAAGTTATCTACCAAATGAAATGTATAAGATAGCTGGAAGTACGGCTAATTCTTTAGCTTGTTTCTTATCAACTAAAGAAAAGAATAATATCTACGTTTATAACTACTATTATTCTAGTGAACAAAAAGCTCAATCTGCTTGGAGTAAATGGAAATATAATGGTGAAATTTTAAATGTAGATTTTTATAATAACTTGATGTATTTAGTCATTCAATATGAAGATGGCATTTATCTTGAAAAAGCAGACTTCACACCAAAGAAAACAGAGAAAGATTTAAACTATCAAATTTACTTGGATAGGAAAGCATATATCAACAATGGTCTATATTCTGAAGGGAGAGAAGATACTAGTTTTACTTTACCTTACAATTATTCAGAAGACCTTACAATTCTTAATAGTCAAGGTTTTCCTCTGTTCGTATCTCAAATAAGGGATAACAAAGTTTGGATTGATGGTGATTTATCAAATCAAACAATAATTATAGGTAAAAAGTTTGAATCAACTTGGGTCTTCCCTACAATCTATTATCGACAACAAACTCAAAATGGCACTAAGGTTATTGAAGGTACTTTGATGCTCCGAGATATTAACCTATGCTTTACTAATACAGGGTATTTCAAAATAAAAGTTACACCAATGTATAGTACAAATATTACTTCAGAGTTTGAATACACAGGCAAGATTGAGGGAATGACCTCTGCAACATTAGGAAAGATTAATGTATCAAGTGGTACATTCTTACTCCCTGTAATTGCAAGGAATGAGGAAATAGAAATTAAAGTTACAAATGATGGTTATATGCCAAGTTGTTTCTTATCAATGGAATGGTTAGGAGATTTAATAGTTCGTGGACAATAAAGTTATTATTGTACCTTCAGTAGCTGAGGATATTCTTGAACTCAAGGATAACCTCAGAGCTGAAGATATTATGGAATGCGCAGCTTGTGGACACACCCCTGTTGAAGCCTTAGCTCAAAGCTATACATTTTCAACAAAATGTTATTCAGCTAAAGTTGGTGGTAAAACAGAAGCTATGTTTGGAGTTTCATCATTTAATCAGCCTGAAGGCTATGGTGTTATTTGGTATCTTGGTAGTGATGAATCTTTTAAACACCCTAAAGCACTAATTAAAGATGCTAGAGAAATTATTAATAAATGGTTTGAAACATACAAAGTTCTATATAATGCAGTGGATAAAAGAAATGATAGGCATATTGCTTGGTTAAAGCATTTAGGCTTCACATTTATAGAACCCGTGTATGTTAATGATTATGAATTTTTACAGTTTTATAAAGTAAAGGAATAAAATATGTGTAATATAGCAGCTATTGGTCTTGGTCTGCAAGGGTTAAGTACACTTGGGGGAGCTTATGCAGCTTCTCAACAGGAAAAATCTTATGCACAATACCAACAATTACAATCCCAAGCTGCTCTAAACAATTATATTCAACAATCTAAACAACTAAACACAAGGTATTCACAAGAGCAGGAAGCTGATGCTGAGGAAAGACAGCAAATACAAATTGAAAATATGAAAGCTAAAGCAACAGCTCAGGCTTCAGCAGCTTCAAGTGGTATTGAAGGGATTACAATAGATAATTTATTTGCTGGATATGATAGAGCAACAGCAGTGAGCAATTATACTCACTCAAGAAACTTACAAATGCTTGGATTGGAATACAATAATCAACTTGATGCTTATAGAACTCAAGCATTAAGTCAAATATATTCTATGTCAGCTTACACTGGTAACAAAGCTAGTACAACATTACTGAGTGGTATTGGTGGAATGATGTCAGGATATGCAGATATGAAATGGAAACAAGATTTTTATGGTAGAGGAAATAAATCTACTGGTATAAGTTTTATAAATAAAATGAAATAGGAGTTAGAAATGGCATATCAAAACAATAATAGCAGGGTTACACCTGAAGCTAAAGAGGATAGAACTCTAAAGCCAGCTGCTACTCCTGTTAATAAATTAATTAACTATAATCCAGCCTTTAACCAAGGTAATGCTACTATGTGGAATAATACAGCCACAGCCTTAGCATCTATCGGTAAAGGTATGGTGGATATGGATAATCTTTGGAGAAGACAATCTGAAGAAAATGCTATTAAAGCAGCTTGGGAAACTAATGCAGAAAATAGAGACCAATGGAAAGAAGTTTCTAAAAATATTAAAGGAGCTGCTAAGTTCAATCCATACAATAAAGATGCTTATAATAGACTAAAATCAATGGATATTATGAGAGCCGGTTTAATGGAATTTATGACTACTCCTGATTTAGATAAGATGGATGCTGATAAATTCTATCAACTGCAACAAACTAAAAATCAAGAGATTTTAACAGCTATGAAAGAAGCTAAACTATCCCCTAAAGATTATGGTGATGCTTTAGTGCAATGGAACACATCTTTAAAATCTATTGAGGAAAACTATGTCCTTAAAAAGGCTGAGCATACATTTAAGCAAGCTCAAACTAAAATGGCTTCTGATATGTCTTTTGAACTAGCTTCAACTATGCTTGAAAACCCTGATTTAGATAAGAGCATTGCTTGTAAATCAGTTATTGATAATAAGATTCAACAAATGTCAGAACTAGGATGGGCTGCTGAAACTCAGGTTGGGGTGTTATTTGCTTCAGCTAAGGGCTTCCTTGCTAAAAATGCTGATATGATAACAGGAGCAGAGTTTAAAGCAGCTGTATCTGAAATTGTGATTGATGGTAAGAAAGCTAGTGAAATTATCCCTAATTTTGATGCTCAGGTTAGAGATTTATATAGACAGGCTCAGAAAGATATTTATGAAGATAAATCTTTTGCTTATCAGAACCACCAATTAGATTTAAAAATAGCTTCTCAGAACGCTATGAAAGATATGTATGACTGGTCTAAACAAAACCCTAATGCCAGCTATACAGAAGTGTTAGCTCAAACACAATCTATCGTGGAGAAGTATGGTTTGGAAGAAGAAGGCTTTAGCTTTATTAAAGAAATGGCTGGAGATAAAGAAACTCTTAGAACTATGATGGAGGTTAAATCTGACCCTGCTACTCTACAATCTTTAGGTGCGCAAGCTGCACTCGGAGAATTAAATGGAGCTGAAGTAAATCAAGCAGTATTAGATGGTAAGCTAAACTGGAGAGATGCTTTATCCTTTTCTGATAGAGTAAATAGAGATTTAAAAGCTGATTTATCTGCTGTTAAAACTCAGTATACAAACTTTAATACTAAGTTAGGTAAGAATGGTCTTTATGGAAAAACTCTAGGAGCAGATTCAAAAGATTTACAGGAGCTTCAACTAAAAGCTAACGAAACAATTAATCTTCTTAATAGAGGTGAAATTAATGTTGATGAGGCTCAAAAAAGAATACAAGATACTGAAAGAATTGCAGAAGCTAAGGTTAAACTAAAGAACTTTAAAGCAACTAATGATTCTTTCTTGTTAAATGCAAATTATATCAGAACCCAAACAGCCCCTATCTATAACAGAGAGAGAGCTATTGCAGCTTTTAATCAACTTGGTTTAGAAAGAAATACTATAGGAGCTAAAGTTAAAGCTGATGTTACTTCTGCTCCTAATGATAATAGAAAAATTAATGGTAAAGCCGCTCCACATAAAGGTTATGATTTAGGAGCAACACCACAAACCAAAATTCATAATGTGAATATGAGGGGGACTGTTATATATGCAGGCTATGATAAAGGTTTTGGAAACTATGCAGTAATTAAATATGATAATGGTTCTTATATGAGAGTTGGACACATGGCTACATCCACATCTCACCTGCAAGGTAAAACTATTCTGGCAGGTCAGTATATAGGTAATGCCGGTAACACAGGATTCTCTACTGGAACTCATTTGCATGTAGATTTTTGGGATAAAAACAGACAACTTATTAGTGTTGAAAGATTTAAAGCAGGAATAAGATAATAATGGATGATATAAAAATTAATGGAATGACAGCTGATGAATGGGAAGAGCTTGCTAATCCACAACAGCCTACTAATGATGATTTAGTAGGTCTTGGTGTAGTAGAGCAAGCAAATTCCCAAGATACAGCTGAAACAAACAATAATAAACCTGAACTTGCTAAAAGACAGGATTATGAAGATTTAGGTTATTGGCAGACTGTTGGAGATGAGCTTACAGCAGGTGCAGTAGAAGCATCTAAATTCTTTATACCTAAAAAGTATGAATTAAATTACACACCAAGAACAAGAGCAGGTGAAGCCTTTCAAACTTTCTCTAAATACCTTTATGGTCTTGGAGGTTTATTAGTAGGTGGGGAAGTTGCAGGGATTGCAAAAGGTGCTTTAGCTGCTAAGAATATGACAGGTCTAGCTAAAGCTGCTGGAGGAGCTGAAGCAATATTAAAAGGGAATAAGTTCTTCAAAACTTCTCAAGTCGGAGCTAAGGCTTTTGGTGTTGGAGCATTAAACATTGGAACTCAAGGTGTCCTACAAGGAGCTATTCTTGATGCTACAATCCATGAGGAGAACGAAGGCAGATTAGCTGATATGTTTGGAGAAACTAATAATGCTTTTGTTGATTGGTTACAAACAGATATTAATGATTCAAAAGCTACAGCCAAACTAAAGAATGTTATTGATGGTGCTTTATTCTCTATTGGAATTAATGGTGTAGTTTCAGGAGCTTCTCCAATCTTAGAGAGGTTATTTAAGAATATTAAATTTGCTAAGAATGCTAAAGAAGCAGGTAAAGAAATTTCAGAAGCAACAGCCCAAGAAATAGCTCAAGATAATGCTAAACTGGAAAGAATAGCTGAAACTTCTGATTTAGTAGATACTGTTAAAACTCTAAGAGAAGAATGTAAAGAAACTGGAGAAGATGTTTCTCAAAGGCTTATTGATACTCTCCACTCTGAAAATATTGAAGATGGTCAAGCTATCTTAAAAATGTTGGATGATGGTGAAAACATCTTTGTGCATAATGATGGTACATTTGATATAGCTATTAACAATTGGGAAGATGCTTATAAAGTTTCTGAGGAAGAATATACAAAGCAACTAAAAGCCAAAGATGAAATGACTGCTGAATTTGGGGGAGAAGTTAGATATGGTGATACCGCCTTACAACACCAAGATGAGGCAGTAAAACAAATTTGGACAAATAGAGGTTGGATTGGAGAAAATGAAGAACTAACCCAACCTAATGCAAATAAAATAGCTAAAAATTATAAAGATAAATTTCAGATTGATAATAATATTAAAGTTGAATTTGTTGATGGTTTAACAATCAACGGTAAAGCTGTAGAAGGTAATACCTCCCAAACATCTTTCTTAGGTAAAAATAAGAAACCAACTAAAGCTCAACAAACTAAGATTGATAAGAAAAAGCTTGAAATACAACAACTTCAAGATAAGATTACAATATTAGAAGGAGGTAATGGTGTAGTTTCAGACCCATTAGATATTCTTAAAGAGAAATTAAGAATTGCTAATAATGAACTGAAAGACCTTACCAATATCCCTCAATCACAGAAACTAGGCAATATAACTATTCAGATAGATAAAAATGCTAGAAATCCTTATGCAACATTAAGAGCCGAGCTAGAACACGCAAGAGATTTAGCTAAGGGTGAAGTACCTAAAGAAGAAGGTAAGCACTTTGCCAGATACAATGGGGTTAATGAAGGAGAGGTTGCCAGTGGTTATACCTATAAGAAGTCTGTAGGTAAGAAACAAAAAACTTCAGAAATTTCTTTTACTGATGGAAAGTCTCCTGAATGGGAAAGTGAAAGACTTACTTTAAAAGATGGAATTGGTAATCCAATCATCAATTTAGACTACAATGTCAACGGTGATACTCTTGAATTAATCGATATTAATAATATTTCCTATGGTGAATCTTATTATTTTTCAAAACAAGGCGAAAAGGCTGTTGATGAATTAATTAAAAGAAATCCTAATGTTAAGGAAATAAAATGGGATGCTGTCACTGAAAAAGGGATGAAATTTAAAGAAGATTATCTAAAGAAACATCCTGAATTAAAAAAGAAAGTTAAAGGTATATCTACTAAGAAAGAACTTGACACACATATTAATAATGACTACAATACTTCTAAAGGGGTATTGGATGAGACAAGTAATAAAGTGCAAGAGCTTGAAGGAAGTGGAACAAAAGTATCAAGAGATAGTAGTTCCAATGATATCAGAAGCAATGGACAAGAAATACTACAACCAACACAGTCAAACAATATGGAAGATGTTGTGGCTGGAAACAGTAGCAGAACTAATGCAAGAGGGAAAAATACCTCAAATAATTATGAACAACTCGAAATAGACTTTTCACAAGCTAAAACTCCAGAAGAAATAGTTGATACTGTTACTTCAGGTAAAGCTAAAATTAATGAACCTCAAGATGTTTCAGCAATGGTTAATAAATCTATTGAACTTGACCCTGAAATTTCAGGTACAACTTGGGGAGCTATTGCAAAAGATTCAGATAAATTAGCTGATTTAATGGTTGAAGCTGATAGCTTAGGCTATACAAAAGACCTGCAAGTGGCATTATCAATGAATGATGTTAAAGCTATGGATGGTATTACAAGAAAAGTTTTAGCAGCTCAAAAGCTAAGCTCTCATCTTGGTGAAAAATTAGCTACACTTGGTGATAATCCTCCTTATGAAGCTATGTCTTCTGTTATTGATTTAATAGACCAAATTAAAAGATATACAAAAGATACAGGCTCAGCAAGCGGTAGAAACTTACAAGCAAGAAAACTAATTAATAAAGGCGTCCAAACCTTTGGCTCCCTTAGATTATCAGAATTAACAAAAGCCGGTATTAGTCAACTGTCTGATTTGTTGGAAGCAGAAATTAATAAACTTGATTTAAACTTTACCAGAGGTTCTTTAGTAGAAAAGAAACAAGCTTTAATTGATGCTTTATTGACTTATGAAGATTCACCTTTTGTTAAACTATTAGCTGAAGATGAAAAGATTGCTGCTAAGTTTGATGAAATTCTTGATAGCTTATTTAAAGAAGGTAATACAGCTTCAGATAATATTTATACAAAGTTGGAAAGAGCTATTACTGAAGAAAGATATCGAGAAGTTTACAACGCAACCAAGCTCACAGATAATCCAAAGATTAAATCAAACGTTGTTAGAAATTGGATAGATAAACAAGGAGGTTTAACTTCTTACTATGTTCATAACCTATTATCAGGTGTTGGTACATTAGCTAAGAACGTAATCTCAGGTGGTCTGAATACAGTTTATTTTCCTGCTAAAAAGATAGTTGCCGGTATGCTAGGTGGTGGTACTGAACTAAGTAAAGAAGGTTGGAATACATACAAAAATATGTTGTCTAACTGGTCTGAATCTTGGAACTTGATGAAAGCAGCCTTCCTTAAGGGTGATGGTAAGCTCTCAATGATGAGAGATACTATGAACTTAGCAGAAGATGAAGTTTTTAATGGTTTCAGAGAATGGAACTTTAATGATACAACTCCAGAAGGTATGTGGCATTCAGTTCAAAACATCCACTCTTTTATGACAAGAGCTATGGGAGCTTCTGATGAATTTATGTCACAGCTTAATTACAGAAGCATTGTTAGAGCTAAGGCTATGAATAATGCAGACAAATTAGCTGCTAAATTCAACATTACAGATGAAGCTATTAAAAACAAAATAGCTGACAATCTGTTTAATAAAGCTTTTGATTCTAATGGAAAACCTTTAGATGTTGAAGCATTTGCTGAGGCTAAAGATATTCTTTATCAATTACCTCTTGATGGTAAAATCTTTGATAATGCTCATGGTGAAATGGTGCAAGTTAAACAGCCATCAACAGCTACAACTTTAGCTAGAGGTTTAAATAGTGCAGCTTCTAAAAGTTGGTTTTTAAAAGTAATATTTCCGTTTGTAAAAACAGGTGCTAATATTCTTCAACAGAACCTAGAACACAATGGTTTATACGCTTTATGCTCTGCTAATCAACGTCAATTATTAAGGTCTAATACTAGAGAAGGAGCTTTAGCAAGAAGTCAATTAGCTTTTGGTCTTTTTTCTTTTATAGTTGGTGCTGGGTTAGCTATGAGTGGCAGAGTTACAGGTTCAGCTCCTTCTGACCCTAAGGAAAGAAAAGCTTTGTTTGAAACAGGGTGGAAACCTTACTCTGTTGTTATTGGTGATAAATATGTATCTTATCAAGGATATGAGCCAATACAAACAATTCTTGGTTTTGCTGCTGATAGTGTTAATATTTATGGAAACATTGTTAATTCTAAAGATGAAGAAAAATGGAGTAAATTTACTCAGCAGGTAATGTCCACAGCAGTGAATAACTTCTTGGATAAAGCTGCTTTTAGAACAGGCTTGAGACAAATGGCTTGCTTAGTTTCTCCTGATGAAGATAATGCAGAGAAAGCTATTCAAGCACTAGCTCAAACTGCTCAAGGTTTCCTTCCTGATGTTGCTTTTATTAAAAACACTTCATCCATAGGCAAAAGAGATGTTACAGCTCCACAAGCACCTTATGAAAGAATGTTTAATAATTATTTCAATAGAGGTTTAGGAGATTATAGAAGGGATGTATTTGGTTATAGACAAGATAATGTTGGATTATTAGCAACCAACTTATCTCAAAATAATTCTGATACACCTGAATATAGGGAACTTGAAAGATTAGCTCAATATGGTTTTAATCCTTCAGAAATTAGTAAAGTAATTAAAGATACAACACTAAAGTACAAGGATTTTAAAGACCCTAATACTGGTAGGAGTATTTATGATACTATGCAAGAAGAGCTGTCTACAGTTGAAATTGAAGGTAAAACATTGCAAGATGCCGTTAGAGAACTTGTTGAAAGTGATGAATACCAAGAGCTACCTGATGGAGTGAATATGAATGGGGTTAAATATTCTCAATCAGATGTTACTAAGATTAATGAACTTAGGGCATTATTTGTAGAATATAATAATAAAGCCTTAAATAATGCTATTAATGATTATGGTGATATGTATGTAGATAACAAAAATAGAACTATGTTAGAAGCTGTTGAAGAAGTCCAACTAGAAAAAATGAATCAATCAATCCAACAAAGTTTAGATGATAATATCAGCAACCAAATACTTAATTTTGGGCAGTAAACTGTACTGATAAATGGAGAGATAATAAGGAGATATAAATAAATGACAGAATACTATGCTCGTAAAGAGTATGTGTATGATGGTGGGGATAGAATCTTTTCTATCCCTTTTTCATATACTGATAAAAAATACATAAAAGTTCTTATTAATGATGAAACTACTTCAGGATATGAATATCTTAATGATAGTCAAATTGTGATTAATAGAAACTTAATTACTGGGGATATAGTTGCAGTTGTAAGAGAAACTCCAATTAAAGAAAAGTTTGTTACCTTTACAGATACTTCAATTCTTAGTGCAACTCAACAAAACTTAGCACAAGACCAAGCTTTTGATGCTATACAAGAAATTTATGATAATAATAAAGTATTTAAGAATGAAACTAATAATAATTTAGCAAATAATAAACAAGAACTTGAAAATATTATTGAATCCAACAAGCAAGAAATTCTTGGTATACAATCAAGCTTTGAAGACAAAGTAAATATAAAAATTCAACAAGTATCTGATGCAGCTACAAAAATTAATAAATTAGAAGAAGCTATAAATACTGCTGTTACTTCAGCAAACATAGCTTCAGAAAAAGCTGACAATGCAGCTGGGGAAACAGTCAAAGCTAAAGCAGAAGCTGAAAAGGCTACTGAACAAGCAAAGTTAGCTGCATCTGAAGCTAATAAAGCAAAAGAAACTGCTAAAGACATTGAGAATATAAAAGCTGTTCAAAATATGTACACAACAAGTGCAGTATCAACTGATACTCAAGGTTACAACCAACTAGTTGAGATGAAGCGTTCAACCTTTGACAAATCTAAGTTTACGGTTGGTGGTAATCCTACGATTACGGATGACGGGGTGGCTAGTGGGTTTAGTAGTGGGAATTATATTCAGGCTATTACTAACGTAACTTCAAACACTAATTGGCAAATAGTAGTATCTTTCTTAACTCCTAGTGAATTACCTGCCAAAGTAATAACTATACTACATAATTATCTTCCTGAAAGTACCTCAAATCGCTCTGAAATATTTATAAATGGTGGTCTGCTAGCTGCTAGTGTCAATGTTGATGGCATTAATATTGCTAATACAGCATTAGGTTCTTATCGAGTAAGCCCGAATACACAATACAGAGCAAAATTAGAGTTCACGGGAAGTGCATACAATTTTTATTATTCTACTGGCGCAAGCAATTGGACGAGAATATGGACTGTTGCTAATAGTAATAATGTATTTCAACAAACTAATAAACGAGGTAATGACGCAGCTGGAGTTCGTGTTTTTAACTGTTCTATCGACCTTAAACAATTCTCAATTACAGTTGACGGCAAAGAAGTATTTTGTGGTAACAAAACAGGTATTGATACCATTAAGGCTGATAATTATGA